>NZ_BAABIY010000015.1:0-11254 GCF_039543025.1 Bartonella acomydis
ATAGGCAATTTTATAAATTTTATAAAAATAACCCAATCCTTCATCGGATAAATCATTGATCATATCTAAGCGATTATGCACTGCTCCCTCAAGGGATGTGGCGTCTATTGGTGCAACAGCCTGATGGATTGTTGCAGTATTGCGGTTGAGAGAGCCTATGATTTCTCCAGCATCTTGCCCCATCGCCCTTTGTCCGGTTGTATTGGTTAGGATGATGGTTCCATCACTGATAGCGGATTTGGTTTCTCCTTCTGCGCCATCCTTGGCTTTGCCATGGTTTAAAACATTCTTGGTAATATTTTTTATCGTGTCATTTCCAGAAAGGCTAAAACCATGGCTGCTGNTCCGTGACTGTAATATCAAAACCGCCCGTACCTGCTTTAATGCCTGTTTGCTCTACAACACTGTGATAATCACTAGAGGATTTATCCTTGTTCAAAGAAGCGCTCATTGAATCTCCACCACCCGTTGCTCCAGCACCAAAGCCAACATTCTCATTAAAGCGCTTTGCGAATGGTTTTGCGCTGTTAAGGTTGGCATTCATCCGCGTTTTTATACCTTTTACAATAAGGGCTGTTTAAGCGCTTTTCGACACTTCGCTTCGGAATAACAGCACCAGGTCGACAAATCGGAAGATTTTCTTCTCTAAATGTATAACACCATCCTCCTATATGTTCATCTTTATAGCGGAATCCTGATTGGATCATACAGGCATGAATTGTTGCCCATCCATTATTGTTTACCTCTCTATTTTCTGTATCAGGATCAATAAGGCTCGGCATGCCACATTCCAAAAGAGCTTTTCCTACCTCAGTAGAATCTGCACCAGGTTTCTCCCACATACTCACGTATGCTGGAGCAGGTTTGTCAATATTTGATATGTCACATCCAGTAACACTTAACAAAACTATCCCACCTAATAATTTAAACAATGTATTCATTTCTTTCTCCCTAAATAACCTAAACCTAAATTATCTAAAATCGCATGAGGTGCATAAATTGTTGCATTATGAGGTGTTCCATAATCATGTTTACATGCATCACTTGCATCACCATAACACTTATGGGTGGTACTAGGATTATGGCCGCGTAGCGCTCCCACTTGCTCTTTTATTGCAATTGCCGATGGAAATAATACATAGAGGAGCTTCCAGGGTACCTTATAAGCTGTAGGTGGATTGTGACCAATTCCTGTACCAATGGGATCAAAGAGATGGCTTTGTAAATAAATATGATCTTTTTTACCATCACTCACATAATAGTGTGCATTTGCTATCGATAGAGAGTTATCAGCTGGTCCATAAAGATAAATATCTGTTTTTTCTGCGAGACCGTGGATGCCATGCTCTTCAAAGTCACGCAGTCCATTGCCTACTGTTAAGCTACCACGGCTGTGCGCACTCACAATCACCCCATCATTACCATAACGAGAGGCAAAATCTTGAAATTTCTTGGTCGAATTACTCCATCCCCCAAAATACTCATAAATTGCTACCCCAAACTCTACTAGCTTGTCTTTAGCTTGGGGTGGTGGTAAAATAAAGGGGTTCATGCGCATTATCAGCCATTTGCACAGCATTACGGGCTGCTTCATCAGGTGAATTAGAAATACCATTATAGAACATACGCCTGTTGCTATCAGAGCCAGCTTGTAAATGCTTTTCTTCCTCTGGTTTTAATAGCGATACAGAATTATTGGTTTTCCATCGCTGCCTTTTATAGGTTTTCCATTGTCATCAATTAAATAGAGGGCATTACCATTTTCATTGTACTCAACTACAGTAGTGGTTTCTCTTTGATAAATGTGGTTTTAGCGGCATCATCAGCACGCTTTTTAGCAGCAGCAGCATCAGCACGCTTTTTAGCAGCAGCAGCAGCAGCACGCTTTTTAGCAGCAGCAGCATCAGCACGCTTTTTAGCAGCAGCAGCATCAGCACGCTTTTTAGCAGCAGCAGCATCAGCACGCTTTTTAGCAGCATCATCATCAGCACGCTTTTTAGCAGCATCATCATCAGCATGCTTTTTAGCAGCAGCAGCAGCAGCACGCTTTTTAGCGGCATCATCATCAGCACGCTTTTTAGCAGCAGCAGCATCAGCACGCTTTTTAGCAGCAGCAGCATCAGCACGCTTTTTAGCAGCAGCAGCATCAGCACGCTTTTTAGCAGCAGCAGCATCAGCACGCTTTTTAGCAGCAGCAGCATCAGCACGCTTTTTAGCAGCAGCAGCATCAGCACGCTTTTTAGCAGCAGCAGCATCAGCACGCTTTTTAGCAGCAGCAGCATCAGCACGCTTTTTAGCAGCAGCATCATCAGCACGCTTTTTAGCAGCAGCATCATCAGCACGCTTTTTAGCAGCAGCATCATCAGCACGCTTTTTAGCAGCAGCATCATCAGCACGCTTTTCAACGATTTTATCAGTACGCTTAAAACCTTCCTGCAGCAATTCCGTAAACATTTCACGGTCTTCTTGGACGTTTTTTTTCAGCTTGCCTACATCAATGGGTGAGACACCCTGATGAGCGTTGGCAGTATCGCGATTAAGGGAAGCAATGGCTTGGTCTGCATTTTGCCCTGTCAAAGCTTTCTGCCCTGCCTCATCAGTAAGGATGATGGTGCTATTACTGATAGCGGATTTGGTGTATCCTTCTCTTGCCTCCCCCTCTTTAGTATAACCTAAAACATTTTGGGCAATGTTTTTCCCGACGCCATATTTGCTTAGATCCATGGAAACACTCGCTGAAATGCTCATCCCATCACTCTTGGTTTGTGCATGAGCACTGTTGGTTATGTCGCTGGTAGTGATAGCTCCTGTAATCAAACGGTTTTTGTCTGCCAAAGCCGCACTTTCAATAATTCCTCCAGTGAGTGTTGTTTGATTTTTAACTTTGATATCAAAGCCGCCCTTATCAGCTTTAATGCCCGATTGTTCCACAACGCTGTGATAATCGCTAGAGGATCTATCCCTTTGGTAAGAAGCATCTATTGATGTACTATTAACATTTCCCGAACTCTGAATCCCAAAAGAAAAAGAGTTTTTTTTGCTGGAAGTTTTTTCCGTATCGCTCTGGCTAGTAATGCTGAAATCACCACCAACATTCATCTCTACATAGTCTCCAGAAATCACTGCCCCTGCCAGTGTGGTGTTTCTCCCACTATTGGTATGAACCGTACCGGAGCCTTTAACATGGCTGTTTTTGTGTTGCACCTGTTCACTAGAGTCCTTTCCTTTCCCAAAGGAAGCACTGCCCGTCCATCCAGAACCACTCGTGCCATAACTGTATCCAATACTCATGGAAGCATTTTCATTGTTGTTTTGTCTGCTTTGCGTGTTTTTTGCACTTTCAAAGGTGATATCTTGCCCTGCTGTCAGATTAATATTCCCGCTCTGTTCATCAGAGTTCAGCGCATAAATCGGCTTCTTTGTGCCAGCGGTAATATCAGCGCCAACACCATGGATGCTGCCTTTGTGAGCGTTCATGTTAATAGAACGCTCTGCTTTTATAGTGTCTGTTACTGCGGTGGAGACTTGAGAAGAGGCTTCTGTTTTCTCAAGCTTAAAACCTACTGAGACGTTGGCTGAAGGCCCGATCGCATTAAGAAGGGCATTTTTGGTTGCACCACCTTTTATCCCACGATAAAGACCTTTGCCTGTCTTATAGAGATCATAGCCTTTTAGAGCACCAAGAACACCATAGCCGATTTTTGCTTCAGTATTTCTATCAAAAAAATTTTTTCCCGCATCCTTCAAATTTTTTATGCTACCAAGAATGCCAATATCGGCAGAAGCTGTGACACCGGCAAAGAAATTTTCATGTTTTTCCTTCCCATTAGAGGTATCATAGCTTTCCGATAATGTGATATTATTGCCCGCATCAATGTTGACATCACGGCCTGCCGAAACATTTGTCGTTTGTAAATTCACATCATTGCCGGCATTGATTTGCACATCTCTACCCACTGTAAAATTGGATTGAACGGAAGTCTTTTTCTGTTCATCGCTCGCATTTTTGGTGCCATTAACACCAATCCCTAAAGAAGCACTACTGCTGCTTTTTTCATACTTAAACTGAAAGCCAAAGCCTGTGCGTTCTTCCTTTGAATTTGTGCTATAGCTATTGTGACCAGGCAAAACATTGATATCATGGGCTGCCGAAAGCTTGATATCTTCCTGCGCTATAAAATCAGAGCCGACCACATTCACATCGTCTTTTTTGGCAGTAATGGTGATATTTTTCCCATTGAACGAAGAGCCTTGATGTTCAAAACTTTCTTCATTCTCTGTCTTTCCCTCACTCCCGTAGATTGAGACAAAGTCCTTGCCTGAGCCAACACCAAAACCGGTTTCATGGGTTTCTGAATGGCTCTTATGATGATCTGTCATGCCATCAATCGTCACGCTTTCCCCGCTCACATGGATGTCTTCATTGGCAGTTATATGAGAAGCGGTAATCGTGGCTTCTTTTTCGGCATCCAACACAATGTTGCCCGTCGCCTCAAGAGTGGAGGAAACCGTTGTGCTATGCGATTGAGATGACTTGGAAGATTTCTTATACAAAGCGTTATTTCCAGACGATTGTTGTTGCTGGTCGTAGTGTTTTTGTGCACCTTTGATGAGAAGATTTCCCCCAGAGTGAATGGTAATATCCGCTTGTTTCTGATCAGGTGTTTCCCCTATCTTGCCGGCTGTGAGCGTCGATGCTACAATCTGCGTGTCATTCTCCGATTCAAGGGCAACACCTGTGCCCCCATATATGAGTGAACCGACAACCTCTGTTGCATCAATCTTGTTATACTCAGGTTTGCTACTGCTCAATACTCCACCATCTTTATGGTAGGACCTCTCATAAAGGAGACTTTCTTCTGCATTGTTGATGAGAATATCGTTGCTTGCTTTCAGCCCCACCTTGCCATCAGCCGTAACAAAACTGCCCGTGATGGTGAGATTATGCGGTTTTCCGTCCTGCCCCGCAATAGCGGTGATATCACCCCCAGCATTGATCAAAGAACCATTCTGCACAGCAACATGGGAGCTTTGATCTCCGCTATGACTATTGGCACTGTTGCGTGTGGCATCAATCGAAACGTTTTCTTTTGCTTGTAAGAAAAGATTATCCTTTGCTTGGACTTCAGAGCCTAAAATATTCAGATCTTTTCCAGAGGAAAGCGTTGTTGAGCCCCCAGAATGAACTTCTGATTGATGATGCATAGATGCATTGCCCTGCGCATCATGATGCTCGGTTTTAACGGCACCGATTGTCAAATTACCCTGCTCTGTGGCCATGGTAAGATCACTTCCTGTGGTGATCTTGACCCCTGAGGCTGTGATATCTTGCTTAGCGAAAACTGTCGCATTGCCCCCAGCAGACAAGGCATTGGTGTTTAAAACAGTCTCCACACCGTCAACCATTGTGCGCCCTGCCTCCAAGCGAATATTGTTCTGTGCAAGCAAAACAGCATCATTCTCGGCGGCAAAATGCCCCCCTTGACTAAAGATATCACCACTTTGCACAAATAAGTTATGGGATGCACTTATCCGCCCTGAATTCACCAAATCTTTTGTGGTCATATTGACTTCATCGCCCATCATCAAAGCCCCAGCAGAAACAAAGGAGGCTCTGTCTTTTTCAGGGATGTAAAGCACCGGTGCATAAACCTCCATGCCCTTGACTTGTTGACGGACATAAATCACCATCGGGGCTTCTAAGCTTGCCAATTGTTCTTCACTTAAAGGCTCACCAAAGGGGAGATTGTGGGCTTTGGCATAATCTGCCCCTCTATCCAGCAAGGTTTTAACTTGTTCAATCGAATCTTTTCCTGGAATAAAGGAGCCTTTGCCTAAACCTTGCCCTACAAGATCACGCATTTGTTTTTCAATCAGTTGCTTTTCAAAATAAGCATCCCCTAAGAAAAAAATCTCCCGATCTGGCTGATAACCAATTCTATTCAAAAAATAAGCAGATCCATAAAACTTCCCAACATCAAGAAATTCTGCCCTGGTTTCATAAATGAAATTCTGTTGAGGCAAAGTGCCCCCAACACCCCCCGATTGGGGCTTTGGCAAAGGGAGCCCCTCAGAAAGATCCCCCGTCCCATTGATGTCCACTTTGGGTGTAAACAAAGCACCAGCCCCGGTTAAACCGTTCAGTGCCTCCAGCGGATTATCTCCAACCGCTTTGGCCTCAAAATGGGCGTCTCCCGTAATGGACCCTTCAACAGCCGTGTTGTTGAGTTGATCAACCACCAAATTCAAGGTGCCTCCTGCCTGAACAAGACCAGAAACCGTATCAAGAACTTCTGAACTGATGTGGCGGTTACCATTATTGGTTATATCAAGCTTAGCATTATGACTTCCATCGGCGTTATAAGCATAACAATATGCATCCGTATTGGCATGACAACCGGCATACACGCTTTTATATGTGGTAGCCCCTACATTGGTCAGCACATTCGCATGGATATCCGCATTTCTTCCTGCTTCTATGATGCTATAGTTATTTTTAATATCATTAGCGTTAATGATGAGATTGCCTTGAGATTGAATCATCCCCTGAACCGCTGGTTTATGCGAAAACCACTGCGTAACAGTCTTCTCACTCATGTATGATCCCGAATTCCATTGATAGCGTTCTATGTTTTCTCTTTTTGTATCATATTTCCAAGTAAAAGCCTTATAGACTGTTCCATTTTGCAAAGTTGCCGTGCCGTACGTTCCTTGTGTATTAGTCCAAAGTTTTTCATCAAATCTAAAGCCAGCGTCTATAAAACCCTCATGTCCAATTGATATAAACTTATGGTGCCCACGACCCCAACTATCACAGCTCATATCGTGATATAACCTCTTATCTCTGAGTTGATCAGAACCCTTTGGTTTTTGGAATGAAATGGTCGCATTTTCCTTTTTTTCCTTAATTTCAGGCTTGCTATCGGCTTCATTTTGCAAAGTTTTGGTTTGGATGTTTAAGTTTCCACCAGCTTGAATAAAGCCTGCTTTATTAACAAGGGAAAGGCTTTTTCCTGTGCCATTTGCATTGGTAAAAAACAAATCACCTTCTGCCATAATGGCGCCAAAATCATTCAACAAAGCTTCATCAACTTGTAAAGCCCCATTCCCACCAGTATAGATTAGCCCCGTTTTGTTGATGGTCGCATTCCCTGTCACACTAAAGACTAAATTCTGTCCCGCTGCCAATTGACCACTATTGTGAAGCTCCCCTGTTTTGATGATGAATTCTCGTGCCGCTAAAACTGATGTTGCCTTATCCACCATAACGCCTGGAGCAACAAAGAGAATATCTCCAGTCCCCCCCTCATCTGTCACAGCTTGGAGCCGTGCATTGTGAATATCAAGGGCATGGGTGCTGTTAAAATCTAAACCGCCATAAGTCAATTTGCTGCCCGAGACATCAATATGATCTGCAATTAAATACAGCGTTTGCGGCGTATAAATATGAGAACGATTATTGCTTAAATCCAGTGTCGGTGCTGTCAACCTCACATCCCCCAGAACAGACAGCACATTCTCAACACTGATCCCTCCTGATACCGATGTCAATGTGGCTGTGCCATATCCAATGACCTGATCATAATAAATGTCGTTGCCTGCAAAAATTTCAATATTGCCACCACTGATAATATGTCCAACCTTTATACCTTTTTCTGCTGTGATCGAAAGAGAACCTTTATCATAAAAAACAAGATCACCGGAAGGATTCGAAGAACTTGCCTGAGAGGCAACAAAATCTAAACCTGTCATCACTGTGCCAGCTTCAAGGCTGCTACCCTTCAAAACAGCATCCCCACCTGTCATCAGCGAAGAAAAATCAATCGCTCCACCATCAATGTCTGCCCTGCCATAAGCAATTAGTTGTCCAAAATGAACCCCAGCATCAGGTTGTGTATGAAGAGCGACATCGTGGTGTGAGCGAAGGGATTGAGAAACAAGTATCCCCTTATGAGAATCTAAAGTAATATCCCCTGCGCCATAAATATTTTCTGCGGCAATACCCCCACTTACACTTTGAAGATCAACACCCCCTTGGCTGCCCAAAACAAGATTTCCGGTAGCCCCCGTTGCTGTCATATCAACCCCACCGGCTAAAAAATGCGCCCTGATATCCCCACCGGCATGCGCATTTAAGTTGCCTCCTGCCAAAACAGTGCCACCTATGGTCAGATCACCAACCGCCTCAAACGCCATATCAGCCCCTGCCCCTAGCCCAGAGACTTTGATATCATGGTGTGACGACAACTTCATATCACCCCCAGAGGTCGCTTGCCCAGCAATGGTTAAAAGCCCATCCTGCGCCTCTATCTTCAAATGACCCTCAGCCCCAATGGTTTCTAACCTCACATCTTTTTTCGCGGCAATATCAATATTCTTTTTAGAGCTGATGTGCTTTGCCAAGACGCTCTGGCTTTTCGATTTGAGAACAACACCCCCGTGACCAAAAACATTCTTCAGCGAAATTTTTCCATCAGCCGAAAGATGCAATTGCCCAGCATTGGCCGCCATATCATGGCGCATGCGAACCCCTACACCTTTTTCGGTTGCCACAAGTTTAATCTGATCCGCCTGGAGTGCCCCCAAAGCAGAACCATCTATCGCATATTCTGGTTTACCAGTAATATCGCTCAGCTCCTTCATCTGGCGAGAGCTATAATCATAACTGCCCGTTCCAGCCACAACCCCAATATCCTTTCCCGCAACTGGACCTTCAAAATGCACTGTGCGTGAAACAATATCAACAATATCAACAGCCCCTTTGCCAGTGAAAAAATTTGCTCCCTTTACGCCAAAAGTGATGTCTCCACCTCTGATCACAAAACCTTTCAGAAAACCAGAAGCATCAATTTCTGGAACACCGGTGGTTAATGTCGTATGGGGGGTATTAATAAAGCCACAACCATCACAAGTTATTCCATTGGGATTGGCTATAATCACATCTGCAGGACGCCCAAAAACTTCTCCTGGTCCATTCAAGGCACTGCGCTTGCTGCTGGTTACTTCATTTAAAATAACCTTCGCTGAACCCGTCACACGCAAATGGGGATTGCCCGGCATAATGCCCCCCAATTGTGATTGCCCCACTTCCTGCGCATGATTGTTCCAAATAACACCAGAATGACCAATATTAAAATCATCATATTTATTGTGCGATAAACCACTGCTATTGGGGGTGACAATATCTATGGAAGGAACCCCATTGGGCGCTGCCACTATATCTGGACGATGGGCGGCACTCGCGTTAGGATCAACTGCAATTTGCGCCTGTAACGCTGAAGGGGCGAACAAACAAGAAAAACCAAGTCCCCCAAATAAAACCTTTTTGAGCATCGTACTGGAAACTAAAAAACCTAATAAAGCGGCTCTTTGTTCTCTCTTCTCATATCTCATGCTTGTACTCCCCATCGCTATCCTTAAAGATCCATTGTTAATGTCATTAAAAACGTGTCTGACTTTTTATGCTTGACTGTGCTCCAGAAAATACTGGAATAACGCGCATCAAGAGAAACCATGCCCCCCGAAAGCTTGACACCTGCGCTCCAACCGGAAAGCTGTTCATTGGCAAAACCATACAAAGGTTGTGCAAAAACACGACCATAGTCCAAACCAACATAGGGGCGAAGTTCTCCAAAAACCTTTTTGAGCGTCGCGTTGTTGCGCCATGGAATAGTGCGCAGCATCAAATCATTACGGATAAAAAAGCCGTTATTGCCAAAAACCAAACTCTCACGCGTGCCGCGAACATTGGAAGCGCCCCCCAAAGAGATCTGCTCTGCAGCTAATAAATTATGCGGTGAATATTGCCCACTGAAAAGATTGCTTAAGACAAAATTCCACCCGCTCACCTCAAAGGGTGTCATAATATTAAGAGTCCCAGTAAATTTGGCAAATTGAGGCTCCGCATCCCCCGCTCCTGGAGAATGTTTTTTTACCGAATGAAAAATGGTAAGTCCTTGCAAATAACTGATATCAAAGGTCCAAGTCCCCCCTAACATCTGACGAGAATGCGATATCCCAAAATTAGCGACACTATATTGACGGCTGCCCACTTCAATCTTATTGCCGAGGAGGTAATTGTTAGTTCTTTTATAGGAAAGACCTAAATTCAAAGTCGTCAAAGAAACACTATCACGGTGGAGTACCCTGCTGGTACTGGCATGTAACTCACTGGAATCCCCCGTCGTTTCAATATCGCTAAGGTTGCCCTTAATAATGCTTTGATAATTATAAGCAGTGCCATTTAAACCAAAGGTCCAATAACCATAGGGGATACTCACACTTGCTGAAATGTTATTGCTATGGCCTTCTTGTTCGCTCCCGCCCCAATAATCTGTTTGACTGCGTTGATAACCAAAATCCCACGCATCATTGAGCCCTAAAATATTTTCCAACTTTAAGCCTGCACTATAACGGGCATAACCCGTTGAAGACTGGCCTAAATTATCATGGGAAACACTAACCTTGAAAGCTTTATCCGGTTGATTGTTAATATTGACAATGGTGCTTCCCTCTTCACGACCTGGTAGAAGCTCACTTTGAGCATGTGCTGAAAAAAGCCTGTTGATTTGATCTAGACCCTGCTCAATATCGCGCATGTTGAGAATATGCCCTTCCAAACCCGGAAAAGCACTCCACACAACATAATTATGTGGTGAAGCTGGTAAACCATTGTAATAAATATCCGAAAGCTTCCCCTCAACAACAACAAACTTTAACGTCTTACTGCTTTTTATATCTTGGTCTGGGATATAAAAACGCGCTGTGACATAGCCTTGATCCAAATAGACTTTGGTTAACTGCTTGATTAAAAGCTGAATATCAGCAAGACCTATACATCTCCCAACGTAAGGATCTGTGACCGCTGCTATAGCACGCTTTGTGATGTGATAAACCCCATCAACGATAATATCATCAATTGCAAAACATTGCTTTCCACCCAAAAGCGTTTCTGAATTTTGCTCTGTAGATGTTTTTGTTCTTTTGGGCGTTAAAGCGCGCAAATTTTCAAGTCTTTCTAATCGCTGCTTCTCAGAATACCCGCGAGAAAAAGTATCTGTTGGGGAATGAAAAACAGCCGAGAACCGCGCATAAACCGTTCTCCCACAAAACAGAACAAACAACACGAAAATGACAAGAAAAAAACTTAAAAAACGCTTCCAACCTAAAAAGATGAATAACAATACAGATTGCCCCGCTTTTATCATTCATGAAGCGATATAACGCTTCATAAACCCTCGATAATACAAATTAA
>NZ_BAABIY010000016.1:0-4204 GCF_039543025.1 Bartonella acomydis
ATAGGCAATTTTATAAATTTTATAAAAATAACCCAATCCTTCATCGGATAAATCATTGATCATATCTAAGCGATTATGCACTGCTCCCTCAAGGGATGTGGCGTCTATTGGTGCAACAGCCTGATGGGCTGTTGCAGTATTGCGGTTGAGAGAGCCTATGATTTCTCCAGCATCTTGCCCCATCGCCCTTTGGCCAGTTGTATTGGTTAGGATGATGGTTCCATCACTGATAGCGGATTTGGTTTCTCCTTCTGCGCCATCCTTGGCTTTGCCATGGTTTAAAACATTCTTGGTAATATTTTTTATCGTGTCATTTCCAGAAAGGCTAAAACCATNCCCGTGACTGTAATATCAAAACCGCCCGTACCTGCTTTAATGCCTGTTTGCTCTACAACACTGTGATAATCACTAGAGGATTTATCCTTGTTCAAAGAGGCGCTCATTGAACCTCCACCACCCGTTGCTCCAGCACCAAAGCCAACATTCTCATTAAAGCGCTTTGCGAATGGTTTTGCGCTGTTAAGGTTGGCATTTACGGCTATTTTTATGTTTTTTACAAAACGGGCTGTTTAAGCGCCTCTTGACACTTCTCTGGGGGATGACAGCACCAGGACGACAGATCGGCAAGTCTTCGGCTCTAAAAGTATAACATGGTCCTCCTGCTCTTGCTACCTGTTCATCTTTATAGCGGAATCCTGATTGAAGCATGCAAGCATAAATTGTTGCTTTTGCATTAATGCTATTCTTTCTGTTTTCTGGATCGATATCATAAGGGGTTGGCATACCACATTCTAACAAAGCTTTTCCTACTTCAGTAAAATCTGCTCCTGGCTTCTCCCACGCATCCAAATATCCTCCAGGAGTTTTATTAAACTGACATCCTGCAATACCTAACAAAGTTACAGCACTTAATAGCTTTAAAGTTTGTTTCATTTTTTTCTCCCTGATTTACTTAAAGGTCTTTGTTCTAGATGAGATGTGCCATAGCGCCATGTACACTTATCACCTGCATCTCCAAGGCAAGTATGGGGACTTATGGGATTGGTGATCACTCTCCCCCATTCTGTCAAAGCATTGCTGCCAGCAGGTGCTGTCTCGTAAGTATAGCCATTGCCGCCAATCACTCGGCTTACAAAGTCATATTTATGCCCATCAAAACCAATAGTGGTTTGTTTGCCATCACTCAAATAAGATAACAGACCGGCTGCAGCCCAAGCATTAGCCGCTGGTCCACGGTAATTCGTCGTTGTTTTTTTAGCTATGCCATGCACGCCTTCTTGTTTGAAAGAATTCATCATATTAAAATCTGTCAAACTGCCACGACTATGGGCTTCAAAATGCAATCCTGTGTTACCATAGCGAGACATCAGATCTTTTGCTTCTTGTGTGGAATTGGTCAAACTCCAAAAGTTATTTTCTAAAAACTTCTGATAGCCTGCTATCATAAGTTCTGAGATGGCAGAATCGGCTTGCGGAAACACTACAAAATAAAGTGGTGCATTTTGATCCTCCGCATGTTGCAATGCATAAACAGCCGCCTCATAGGGTGGAGTAAAAATGCCATTGAGGGACACATGGACCTTGCCATCAGCCCCTTCCTGTAAATGCTGCTTTTCTTCCTCCGTTAAATAATGAAACTTAGGGATTGGTTGTCCACGAGCGTCTTCTATAGGCTCTCCATTTTCATCTGTTTTATAGATTATGTTGCCCTGTTCATCACGGTCGACCACAGCGAGAGGGTGTTCTTTGAGAAACATGGTTTTGTAGGAATTATCGCTGTATTTAAACCCTTCTTCCAGCAATTGGGTGGCCATCTCACGGTTTTCATGGACGAGTTGTTCCAGCTTGCCTACATCTATAGGCGAGACACCCTTATGGGCGTCGACGGTATCGCGATTAAGAGAGGCGATAGCTTGGTCTGCATTTTGCCCTGTCAATGCTTTCTGCCCTGCTTCATCGGTGAGCACAATGGTGCTATTGCTGATAGCCGATTTGGTGTAGCCTTCCTCTTCATCATGGGCTTTTGAATGATCTAAGACATTCTGCGCATGATTGTTCCAAATAACACCAGAATGACCAATATTAAAATCATTATATTTATTGTGCGATAAACCGCTGCTATTGGGGGTGACAATATCAATGGAAGGAACCCCATTGGGGGCCGCCACTATATCTGGACGATTGGCACTACCTGCCGCTAGGTCAACAGAAATTTGCGCCTGTAACGCTGAAGCGGCTAATAAACTAGAAAAACTAAGGCCCCCAAATAAAACCTTCTTGAGCATCGTACTGGAAACTAAAAAACCTAATAAAGCGGCTCTTTGTTCTCTCTTCTCATATCTCATGCTTGTACTCCCCATCGCTATCCTTAAAGATCCATTGTTAATGTCATTAAAAACGTATCTGACTTTTTGTGCTTAACCGTGCTCCAGAAAATACTGGAATAACGCGCATCAAGAGAAACCAGGCCCCCTGCAAGCTTGATACCCGCTGTCCAACCGGCAAGCTGTTCATTGGTAAAACCATACAAAGGTTGTGCAAAAACACGACCATAGTCCAAACCAACATAGGGGCGAAATTCTCCAAAAACCTTTTTGAGTGTCGCGTTGTTGCGCCACGGAATAGTGCGCAGCATCAAATCATTACGGATAAAAAAACCATTATTGCCAAAAATCAAACTCTCACGCGTGCCGCGAACATTGGAAGCGCCCCCCAAAGAGATCTGCTCTGCTGCCAATAAATGATGTGGTGAATATTGCCCACTGAAAAGATTGCTTAAAACAAAATTCCACCCGCTCACCTCAAAGGGTGTCATAATATTAAGAGTCCCAGTAAATTTGGCAAATTGAGGCTCCGCATCCCCCGCTCCTGGAGAATGTTTTTTAACCGAATAAAAAATGGTAAGTCCTTGCAAATAACTGATATCAAAGGTCCAAGTCCCCCCTAACATCTGACGAGAATGCGATATCCCAAAATTAGCGACACTATATTGACGGCTGCCCACTTCAATCTTATTGCCGAGGAGGTAATTGTTAGTTCTTTTATAGGAAAGACCTAAATTCAAAGTCGTCAAAGAAACACTATCACGGTGGAGTACCCTGCTAGTACTGGCGTGTAACTCACTGGAATCCCCTGTCGTTTCAATATCGGTAAAATTACCCTTGATGATGCTTTGATAATTATAAGCAATGCCATTTAAACCAAAGGTCCAATAACCATAGGGGATACTCACACTTGCTGAAATGTTATTGCTATGGCCTTCTTGTTCGCTCCCGCCCCAATAATCTGTTTGACTACGTTGATAGCTAAAATCCCATGCATCATTGAGCCCTAAAATATTTTCCAACTTTAAGCCTGCACTATAACGGGCATAACCCGTTGAAGACTGTCCTAAATTGTCATGAGAAACACTAACCTTGAAAGCTTTATCCGGTTGATTGTTAATATTGACAATGCTGCTCCCCTCTTCACGACCTGGTAGAAGCTCACTTTGAGCATGTGCTGAAAAAAGCCTGTTGATTTGATCTAGACCCTGCTCAATATCGCGCATGTTGAGAATATGCTCTTCCAAACCCGGAAAAGCACTCCACACAACATAATTATATGGTGAAGCTGGTAAACCATTGTAATAAATATCCGAAAGCTTCCCCTCAACAACAACAAACTTTAACGTCTTACTGCTTTTTATATCTTGGTCGGGGATATAAAAACGCGCTGTGACATAGCCTTGATCCAAATAGACTTTGGTTAACTGCTTGATTAAAAGCTGAATATCAGCAAGACCTATACATTTCCCAACGTAAGGATCTGTGACCGCTGCTATAGCACGCTTTGTGATGTGATAAACCCCATCAACGATAATATCATCAATTGCAAAACATTGCTTTCCACCCAAAAGCGTTTCTGAATTTTGCTCTGTAGATGTTTTTGTTCTTTTCGGTGTTAAAGCGCGTAAATTCTCAAGTCTTTCTAATCGCTGCTTCTCAGAATACCCGCGAGAAAAAGTATCTGTTGGGGAATGAAAAACAGCCGAGGACCGCGCATAAACCGTTCTCCCACAACAGAACAAACAACACCAAAATGACAAGAAAAAAACTTAAAAAACGCTTCCAACCTAAAAAGATGAATAACAATACAGATTGCCCCGCTTTTATCATTCATGAAGCGATATAACGCTTCATAAACCCTCGATAATACAAATTAA
>NZ_BAABIY010000017.1:0-978 GCF_039543025.1 Bartonella acomydis
TTCCCTTTCTCAATTGTGACGTAAGACATATTGACGGGACACAAAGTGTCAAAAAACGCAATGAAGAGTTGGATTGGCTGAAACAAGATGCGGGTCACAAGGTTTGTCGGATCTTAAGCAATGTGCGGTGTCTTTCAGAAGGGATTGATGTTCCTGCTCTTGATGCGATCATGTTTTTACACCCACGTAATAGCCAAGTGGATGTGATCCAGGCGGTGGGACGTGTAATGCGTCGTGCCAAGGGAAAAAAGACAGGTTATATCATTTTACCGGTTATCATTCCTTCACACCTAGAAGCCAAAAAAGCTTTACGGAATAATAAGAAGTACCATGTTGTTTNGACGATTAATCAAATGTCTTTAGGGCAAGATAGCAGTCATACGATTGAGATTATAGAGGTTAAGCGTGCCGATGAATTAAAAGAACTCACCACAACGGTTGATGAGGTCTCGATACAATCAAAAGCAGAAAGTTCTGTACACACTATTGGAACAGCAGCAAACAAATTCAAATCGACATATGGAGGAGGACAAAGAGAATTACCCCTTCCTTCTGAATTTGTTGATTTTATCAAAGCCATTTTTCTGGATAGTTTTAAAATCACGGATTATTGGGAAAATTGGGCTGGCAATGTTGCTGAGATTGCACAAAACCATATCACCCGTCTTAAAGATATGCTTGTGGAAGAAAAGAGTGAAACTTATCTTGCTTTTAATACCTTTCATAAAGAATTACAAAACAACGTAAACAGTGAAATCAAACAAGAAGAAGCTGTTGAGATGTTAGCACAACATCTTGTAACGCGTCCCGTGTTTGCATCCTTGTTTGATGGCAATAAATTTGTGCAAAATAATGCCATTTCTCAAGCAATGGATAAAATACTCACTGAACTCGATAAAACAAATATTGAAAAAGAAGCAAAAGATCTAGAAAAATTTTATAAAAGTATCACGTTCTGTACAGCAGGGATTACCGAAC
>NZ_BAABIY010000018.1:0-633 GCF_039543025.1 Bartonella acomydis
CCGGTGACTTTGACCAATCCCTTGAGCAACTAGCCCGTTCTCCAGAACTGTCATGGATCAAGCAATTGCGTGATGATCCAGATTTAGCCAAGCAAGTGGATTGGCAGGCTGTTAAGGCTGAATTTAAGAACTGGGATTATAAAAAGCAGGGTCTCACAGAAGTAGGGGCAGCTTTTGTCACCTTGATTGTAACAGCTGTTACCGCCGGAACAGCTTCCAGTGCAGCCGGTGCTATTGCCAGTACATTAGGTGTTAGCTCCAGCACAGCCATGAATGCAGCGATACAAGCAGGTATCCAAGCACTGATTGACAAAAGTGCTGTAGCTCTTGTCAATAATCGTGGCAACATTGCCGATGCNAGTATTGTCTCCTCAATGTTAACAGCAGGCTTAACCAGCCAACTCACAGAGATAGCTGGTGTTGGTCAATCCTTACCTAAAACAGCACCTTTGATTGATCGTATCACGCGTGAAGCAGAAAAGAACCTGATCAAAGCAGCCATTGGTACGGGCGTTCAAACGGTTCTTGAAGGCGGTTCACTTGACAAAAACTTTTTTAACAATCTGCGTACAGCATTGTCAGGAACCCTTGGAAAAACATTAGCGGAAGAAATTGGTACCGCTAAGGCAGAGG
>NZ_BAABIY010000019.1:0-9049 GCF_039543025.1 Bartonella acomydis
GACCACTTTATCGCTCACTTCAACCCCACCTTCACGCATGTTGGTGAGAGCTGAGACATCAAAACGCATATCGCCTGAGACAGCTTCTAAAAGACCCGAACTGTTGATCACATGACCAGCCCGCTCTCCCTTTAAGCCATGGATAATTAAATTATCTTCGGCAATGACATCGCCAAACTGATTAATAAAATCCCCATCTAAGGAGAGCATGGCAGATTTCTTAGCATAAATCAGCCCGCTATTGCTCAGATCTCCACTCACATTGAGGGCAACCCCATCACCACCAGAACCAAGGATGCCAGCATTGTTCAACGCATCTGTCGTCAAAACAAAAGCGCCACCACTTTTGAGAACCCCACCTTCAGCATTTAAAACCAAAGCCGTTTGCCCCAATAGTGGATCATGATTTGCTGCGACAAGTGTAAAAGCCCCTTGAGATAAAAATTGACCTGAATTTACTAATGAACCAAGCTTTGCATCAACAACAACACCCACCATGATGCCTTGATTGCTTACAAGACCAGAGCTGTTTAAGCTAAGCGCACCACCTTGTGCTTCCACAAGCCCTGCATGGGTGAGCATGCCTGCACTCAATGCCACATCATAGGCGCCAACCTCACTTGTCTCGCCCATTGTCAAGGTGCCATCACTGGAAAGCGCTATCCGCTTTTTAGAAACAAGACGCCCTATTTGATTAAGATTTGTTTGTGCATGCAAAGCAATTTCATCATTGCTTTCTATTGTACCGCTATTGCTTAAATCACCATAGCTTGTCAGTTGAAGCTCACCACGCTCAACCTCCACGCGCCCTGCTTGGATCACACTGTCTGCAACAACATTGACTGCCCCTTGCGTAGAAATGAGACCATCAACATTTTCAAAACGCCTCACATCAATGTGCAAACCATCCCGCGCTAAAACATGCGCACCTTCATCATGTGTAGCGTTTTGTTGATCTGAATTTGTTATTGCAGCGCCTTTATTGACAAAAGACCTTGCAACAATCTTCATCTCACCAGCAAGAGCACTGAGAAGACCAGCCTCATTGTTTATATGACCAGCCCGTGTCTCTTTCAGCCCATGAATGGTGAGAGCCTCTTCAGCAATTATTCTGCCCTGTGTATTGGTCAAATCACCATCACTGAATACGTCCATAGTTTTTTTGGCGTAAATCAGCCCACTATTGTTCAGATCACCGCTCACATTAAGGGCAAGATTTTCATCACTAGAGCCAAGCGCCCCCAAATTGTGCACTTGCCCTGCAGACAAAACAAAGCTACCCCCACTTTGAATAACCGCACCAGAAGCATTCTCAAGAAAAGCTTGTTGACGATCCGCTCCCTCTTGTGTGTTGATCGTCAGGTGTAAATCATTGTTGGCAATCAACATCCCTTGATTTGTCAAAGCACCAGCATGAGCATTGACGCTATCAGCGCGCATTATGCCATAATTGATGATCTGATCACGCACTTGGAAAGCGAGTTCTCCACCTTGTGCTTCCACAGTCCCCGCTTGGCTTAAACGATCAGCGCTCAAAAGCACATCATGCCCCAACACTGTACTTTCCTCACCCGTTGTAAGCATGCCACCCGCTGTCAGTGCAACCTTTTGCAAACTAACAATATCACCCTTGTGGGTAAGGGCCCCATGCGCTTGAAGCGTCACCTCTCCATTGGAGGAGACACTGCCTTCTTGGATAAGATCACCACTCTGGGCAGAAAGATCAACTTTTTGCCCAACCACTAAACGAGCCCGTGATGTAAGCGCTGTTGCTTGCGCCAAAAGAAAACCGCCAGCGCTATAATGACCAGCTCCTATGTTAAGCACATCATCGGATTTCAGAACAACATTCCCCTTGGCACCAATATGGTTATTTAAAGCCGTGATTTGATTGGTTTTAATGGTTAAATCGCCAAGGGAAGAGATCCCAACCTGATCATTATCTTGCACGCGATCAAGATCAATAGCCACAGCATTTATCTGTAAAAGCGCACCAGCCGCAATTCGCCCACTGCCTGCCTCAACTTTTGTCGCTTGTAAGTGCAAAGAGCCTGACGTTGACTGTTGGCCATCATTGCCAATACCATTTGCCAACAGAGCATTAGAGCCAAGCTTAATCACATCGGAGTTCACATCAACATTGCCGCTCGCTGCAACCCGTGCATGTCCTGCTAATTCAACAGTGTGACGCGCTTTAAGTTTAACAGAATCTTCTGAAAACAATAAGTCTTTTACATGAACGCTCTCGTGATGAGAGTGCGCATGTACCGCGCCTTTAGCACGCGCTTTGCTGATCACCAGTTTTCCATCACTTGTCAATCTCATGGCGCCTGCATTGGCAACCATGTCCCCCCGCATTTTAACGCCTGCCCCTTTATCGTTGGCAAGCACGTGGATCTGACCCGCATACATCCCTCCAAATTCGCTGGAATCTATTGCCAATTCCGGCTCTTTCCCATCAGAGCCAAGAGACATTGCTTCCCGTTTGTCATAGTCAAAATGATTATGCCCCGCAGTAACCGCTAAATCCCCTTTGACCTGTATGGGTCCTGCTATACTGATTTTGCGCGAAACCAGATCAAAAATATCCACTGTGTGCCCATCAGCGCCTTTAGCACCAATGGTGATATCACCACCCTCAACACGCAAACCGCTTAAAGTTCCATCAGCTCCGATGATTGGCTGCCCCGTCGATAAAGTCACCCGAGGTGTATTGATAAAACCACAGCCCTGACAGGTAATGCCATTGGGATTAGCGATAATAACATCCGCCGCGGCCCCATGAACTTCGCTCATTCCCTCAAGGCGCGATCGATTGGCGCTTATCACTTCGTTGAGAATAACCTTTGCCGCACCACTCCCCCGTAAATTGCCATTGCCAAGCACCAAACCGCCAAGCTGTGAGCGTGAAACCTCCTCAGTCGAATTGTTTAAAATCACGCCATGGGTATCAACATTAAAACTGTCATATTTATTATGAGAAAGACCCTGCCCATTGGGGCGCGCTATATCAACAAGCGGTACCCCATTGCTGGCTTTTCCTATCGTGGGGCGGAAAAGTGAGCCAACCCCATCTGCCGCTTTAATCCCTTGTGCCTCTTGTGTTGGTGATCTTTGTGCACCAATTGCTTGCGCTAACAAAGGTTGAAAAGCTAAACTAAAGCTTAAAATGAGAGAAAGCCCCTTGTGAGCCCCTCGCTGCAAAACACCAAGAGCATGCTGCCCTAGTGCACTTCCATATCCCAATTTATGCTTTTGATCTCTCAATCCCCGCATCTTAACCTCCTCAAAAAGCTTCTATCTCTTTGTAAAAAATACCCCAATGGGTATAAACAGCTAAGCGATATTTTACCGCCTCTTTGTTTTAAAATCTCAATAATGCCCGCACTTGAAACAGCCCTGTCGCATTACCTTTTTCTATCGGTGTTGATTGGATTAAAATATCCGAATAAGACGCATCAATATCCAAAATCTCTCCACTTGCATGGAAACCCAGAGTTGCTCCAACGAGGTTACCGCCAAAACTATTTCTATGGGGGGCATTGGCGACCATCCCTAAATCAAGTGCCATATACGGTGCAAATTGCCCCATAAATTTACGCCCTATTTTCGAAGAAAAACCTGGCAACAATAGCGACAATTCATTGCGCCAAAATACCCCACTATTGCCGTAATAAACCGCCTCACGCACGCCGCGCACAGAAGAGTTGCCTCCAAGAGATAGTTGTTCTGAACTAAACAATGTATCAGGGGACAATTGCCCTGAAAGCAACGTGTTATAACGAAAATTAGACTGTTTGAGTGAAAAGGCACGCCCATAGCTTAAAGAAAAAGACAACTTTGAAAATTGCCCTTTGGGAGCGTCTTTTATCGAAGTTTCTTGCTCTTTATCATCATAAGCCCCCAAAATCGCCAACCCCTTATGAAACCCTAAATGAGCGCTTAACTCTCCTCCCATCCATTTGCGTGAATGATCAAGCTCTAATATTGCAATAGCCAGTTTGCGGCTGGAAACATCAACCTTGCTGCCCATAATAAAATTATCGGAATATTTCCATGTCAACCGTCCTGTAATCCATGTCTTGCTCTCTTGATCGCGGTCAATAACCCGTGAAATCCAGGGCGTAAGCGATAAAGATTTACCGGCAGTATCAATATCAGAAAATATTCCCTTAATACTCGAATGATATTGACTCCAACTGCCATCAAGACCTACCGTCCAATAGCCATAGGGAATGGAAAAGGAACCCGTTATCGTATCACTATTGGGACGCTTGCCTGAAAAATGATACGGACCACCATTCATGGAGCGCTGATAACTAAACGACCATTGATCATTGCCCCCTAATAAATCATCAAAAGAAAGGCTAACGCGCGTTTGATAAAGCCCTGTTGCTTGAGCACCAAGATTATCACTGGAAAGTGTAAGAAGCCACGGCTTCTGCTTATCAATATGAATATCAAGAATAGAACCACCTACAACCTCCCCAGCACCAAGGTTAATCGTCGCATAACGAGAGAAAAGCCGATTAATTTGATCAAGTCCTTGTTCTATCGAGCGGAGACTAGCAGGGTGACCCACTAAATTTGGAAAAGCCGTAATGATTTCCCCTTGATCTTGCCTTGCAACTTTACGGCCCTCCAGAGTGATATTCTCTATTTGTCCTTCAACAACAACAATTTTAAGACGACCACCCCTTAAATCCTGTTCAGGTAAATAAGCCCGCACCGCAATATAGCCGCGCTTCATATAAAACTTGGTTACTGCTTTGAGCACTTTGTTGATCTCACCAATACCAAGACACTGCCCTTCCCAAGAGGAAATGGCGTTATGAAGGTCGGCATAAGAAACCAACTGAACACCAACAAATTCAATGCTTTTAATCAACAAACAGTTTTTTTGTGTTAAATCACTTTGAAATAATGGGGATTCATTATCATCTTGTAATGAAATCTCATGCGTTTCGTTTCTACGATGTAATTGTTGAAAACGCTGGTCTTGCGTTTGTTGACGTTGAATCCTCTCGGATTGATCAATCGCTTGATTACGAATGCTTTCTGCAAAACTTCCCCATGAAAAAAAGCACAACAACACTGCAAAAATAAAAGGGGAAAAAAACCTACGCATTCATTGTGCCCCAAAGTGAGAAACAAAATGAACCACATTCATCAGTGTCACAGAAAAAATCGCCAACTACGTAACAATTTTTTAATTGTTGGATAAGAGTATTACACCTAAAATCTAACAGAAAAGCATAGACTATACTGCATAAACCCGCTTTATTGGTCGTGCAAACCATATCATTTCCCCCGCTTTTGAAGATCTTATAATCACACTGTTAAATAACAATCACATGCTCTATATGCTTCTTAACTTTAAGGCATTGCGTATAGTATAATTTTGAGGTTCAAGTAAAGCCTCTTATTCACAGAATATATCTCATTTATTGGTACTGCTACATATGAAAGACTTCCACAAATTATCCATGATGATCACCTGATAAAAAGCCAAAAAAATACGACCTAAAACGATAACAAAAAACAATATCTTTTATTTACGTTTACGATTTACTTCATAAAGCAAGATTATTCGTTATGCCGATAATCTCTCTAAAGCCCCCCTCGTATCCCTTGCGTAAAAACTGCTGAGAACTTTTGGAAATTCGTAATACAGGACGTGAACTGGGTCATTTGCACGTCAATTATGAAGATATAGAACCTTATCCAGTCACATTTAAAAAAGGCAATCCAAAACAAACTGATATCTCTAACCCCGAAGAATTCTATTACGTTACAGAAATGAAATTCGCAAAAATTAAGAATAGTAAGGAAAAAGATAAATCGACTGTTTTTTACAACAGCAATATCACAATAACAGATATCCCTCTTGAAGCTTATGAGTATATCGTAAATGGTAGACCCGCTCTTGAATGAGTTATGGGGCGTCAATGCGTTAAAACTGATAAAAAGAGTGGTATTGTGAATGATGCCAATCGTTATGCTGTTGAGACCATTGGTAATCCTGCCTACCCTCTAGAATTGTTTCAAAGGGTTATTACCGTAAGTTTAGAGACAATGAAAATTGTTAAGAACCTACCAAAATTAGAAATTAAAGAAACCGAATAGACTTATAAAGCACGCTCACATAATGGGGATGCTAAATCATTAAGGGGTATAGAATATAGCTATACCTCTTTTGTAAGTTGATTACCTATAATCTCAAAAGGAGTGTTTATATGCATTATTCTAAAAAGGGATTTGCACTTTTAAACACTCTACTTTGGATTGCCTTTAAGAGGTTATACCGTAATCTCAAATGATAGCTTTATTGTTTTCAAAAGCTTTATTTAAAAAGAGTTATGTGTATTCATTTTGTATAGGTTTTGACGGTGCAAAAATTGACCCCCCCCCCTACAAAACACATACAATTAGTTGAATTCATAGATTTTATTATCAACATGGGTTGTTTTTTGAACATCTGTAAAATATTAACATATTGAAATATAATGTTTTTACTTTTTACTATTTTTTTATCTAAAAGCAGCAACCGTCAAAACTCAACCCCCCTACAAAACTCATAAATAATGATCTTGATAGCATTTTTATCATTATAAACTGTCTTTTGAAGGTTTTAAAAGATCATATGCTTTTTAAAGACGTGTTTTAATCATTCTCTAAAATCATAAATTTATCCATTTAAGTGACTGATAAAAATTAATTAAAGTGATTTTGCTCATTTCTATAATAATCAATCTCTCTTTAAATGTTTTTATAAGAAGCAACAAATCACAATTATCATTTCTCTTATGAAAATGGAAAATGATGCGATGGTTATAAAGAATATAACAGCTATAAAGCACGCGTGAAAACACCAGGCTTTCATAATCATAATGTAAATGAACGCGTTGCTTATAAAGATAGCCCCTATAAAAACGCTGTTAAGTTGCAAATGTGTTATTAAAAGAAATTAACAGAAATCTTTAAAAACCATTTAGTAAAAAACATGATCAGTTATAAAGATATAAAATACGCATGATGAGAGCGTTTATAAATATTATAAATGTATAGATTCAAAAAAGAACACAATCGTTTAAGAAAGCCCATAATATAGCTTTAAAAGCATAGAATACAAAAGAAATAACTCATAAACATATGATAAATATTTGCACACAATGCATTCAAAAAAATCATAAAAAATATCAAAAAAGTGCATAAATTAATTGACAATAAATACATATTTTGTTACATAAATAATTAAGTGATGAAAACACTTACAGTTAGCGAATAGGTTACGATAAACCTAATCCTATTATAAAAACTGACTATCTTTTATGCCTTTGTTGGTATATGAGAGCTTTGTCGGGTGTGGTTACGCCATATAATACCCTATGGGAAAAGCGTAGCAACGGACTAACTGCCGTGTTTTCAACACCCGGCACCTTTATAAGGTGTCAATTGAAAACTTTTTACAGTTAGGATTTAGTTATGAAAACTACATCACAAAACACTACAATTTCCTCTAACATTTCAAATAAAACCGTGCCTGCTAATAAACAAGAGCCTGCAAAAAAATACGAATTTATTAATGATGCTGAATATATAGATAGTCATTTCTTAAAGCGAATTAGAGCTTTAAGAGATTTTGATGATGTCAAAAAAGGTGACCTCGGCGGGTATATTGAAAATGAAGATAACCTATCCCATGATGGTAATTGCTGGGTTTACGATAAAGCACGCGTTTTCCAAAATGCTAGGGTTTTTGATAATGCTAAAGTAAGGGGCTTTTTTGTCGACGTTTATGGCAATGCTCAAATTTATGGCTATGCTATTTTTCAAGGCAGGACATTAAAGGATAATGCAAAGCTGTCGGGCAATGCGCATGCTAGCAACGCCGTTGTTATTGAAGGCAATGCACAAATTTATGATAACGCCCGTGTCACTGACCATGCTCATATTTCCGATAATGCTGTCATTTGTGATGATGCTCATGTCGGTGGCAATGCAAAAATAAGTGGTTCTGCTTATATCTGTGATGAATCACGTGTTTTTGATGATGCGGTTGTTTGTGATGCTCTTATCTCTGGAAATTCTTATATTCATAGCAATGCCTTTTTAGAAGCGAATGAAGATATTGATGATGATGCATATCCCGAATTTGGTAGCGAAGATGATTATTATCGTGACGAATATTATGCTGATTTTGAAGGCTATTATGATGATGATGGCTATGATGATGACAGCGCATATGAAAATAATGCTGCTTAAATAAAGTACGGGCGGTGCGGGGGCGTCCTCTCTTTAAAACATTTCATTTTAAAAATTGAATCTTCTTATAAAGGAATTGTGCTATGCAAAAAAAGTTTGCACTCACAAATGAGACACGTGTATTTAATAATCAAACCCTTTATCGTATTAAAGCTTTAAAAGACTTTGCTGATGTAAAAGCTGGGGATTTAGGTGGCTTTATCGAAAAGGAAAGCAACCTCTCTCATGATGGCAACTGCTGGGTTGGTGATAATGCTTATGTTTTAAAACCTGGGCGGGTTTTTCAAAATGCACGGGTTTTTGGCAATGCTGGCGTTGGTGGCTTTGTTTATGGCAATGCAAAGATCTATGATTTTGCCAAGATTTTCACTAAAGCCCATGTTTATGACAATGCTAGGGTTTATGAAAACGCTCGTATAGCAAATAACGTGCATGTTTGTGAAAATGCTCATATCCATGGCATTGCTGTTATTCGTGAAAATATCGGTGGGTCTACTGAGGTTAAAACCTATATTGAACGTCTCTCCCCTTATGGAGAATTAGAGATTGTCTATGTCTCTCCAAAAATAAAGCAGCATAATTGAATGCTCGGGCGGTGCGGGGCGCCCCTCTTTTCAAATTTTCCATTCCAAATTTTAGAAAACGTTTATCACATTTGATTGTGAGGGTATCCTTATGTGCAAAAAATATGAATTAACTCTTCAAAGCAAAAAAATTAAACATGCTCTTACTCGTAATATTATAACTCTTTATCGTATTTGCGCTTTAAAAGATTTTGATGATG
>NZ_BAABIY010000020.1:0-171203 GCF_039543025.1 Bartonella acomydis
GACCACTTTATCGCTCACTTCAACCCCACCTTCACGCATGTTGGTGAGAGCTGAGACATCAAAACGCATATCGCCTGAGACAGCTTCTAAAAGACCCGAACTGTTGATCACATGACCAGCCCGCTCTTCCTTTAAGCCATGGATAATTAAATTATCTTCGGCAATGACATCGCCAAACTGATTAATAAAATCCCCATCTAAGGAGAGCATGGCAGATTTCTTGGCATAAATCAGCCCGCTATTGCTCAGATCTCCACTCACATTGAGGGCAACCCCATCACCACCAGAACCAAGGATGCCAGCATTGTTCAACGCATCTGTCGTCAAAACAAAAGCGCCACCACTTTTGAGAACCCCACCTTCAGCATTTAAAACCAAAGCCGTTTGCCCCAATAGTGGATCATGATTTGCTGCGACAAGTGTAAAAGCCCCTTGAGATAAAAATTGACCTGAATTTACTAATGAACCAAGCTTTGCATCAACAACAACACCCACCATGATGCCTTGATTGCTTACAAGACCAGAGCTGTTTAAGCTAAGCGCACCACCTTGTGCTTCCACAGTCCCCGCTTGGCTTAAACGATCAGCGCTCAAAAGCACATCATGCCCCAATACTGTGCTTTCCTCACCCGTTGTAAGCATGCCACCCGCTGTCAGTGCAACCTTTTGCATGTTTGCCTTCTCTTCGCCCTCTCGCGCTAGCGCTACAACCGCTTTGGAAACTTGCGCCTTAAAACGACGGCGTAACGCTCGCTCTGAAGGAATAGGCACCCAACCTTTCTCCCGCGCAACCCCAACCATCCGCCGATAACATGCCGAAAATGCAGGGCGAGAAGGGCGCAAATAATCCGAACATAAAACCTCAAAAGCTTCCTCATGGCAGGGCGCAAACTGCGAAACAGTCTCCTCGCCATAACAAGGCGCCAGCGCTGCCAACCAATCACAACGAGGGGCACCTTCAACCATCTGACACCAATTAAAAAGCGACATCCGGCTCACCCCAAACTGCACCGCGCACAAACTTGCTGCATCATGCACCCCCATACCGGCATGAAGTAAATCTTCCCAAAAACAAAGTGCCTTCAAACGCTGTTCACAACGGCTTTTATGCACCTTTGAAAGCCCTTCATAACGCGCCAAAGCGCTTCTTTTTGTCTCGTCAGCTCTGCCTTTCGCAAAACATCAACACTCCCCTCCCGCAACAACAACGCCACCCGCGCCCCCTCCGGCAATAAAGAGATGTGATACTCCCAAACCGGCTTGGTCTTACCTACTATTTGACGAAACAATTGTGTATTTAAACGCCATTTCTTAAGCGCAAGATTTTTCTTAAGCGCAAGATTATTGAGACTAATTTTTGTCTGCGGCAATCCTGGCAAAGCCGCTTCAGCCAACTCAGCAATACTAAACCACTCTTTCATGGCTGCCCCCGTCTAATGCGCACTGGAACCGCACGCATCGCTTTTAATTGTGCGGCAATCTCACGCTGTTCCTGCTGCAATCGTGCAATTTCTGCCAAACGCGCTTCATCCCCTTGCAACAACAGCAAACCATCCTCACTCACCACCTCATCCCAAAGCTAAAAGGCGCCCGTCGCCCGCACAAAAGCTTTAAAGCGCGGCAAGGAAATATCCACCTGCTTACTTTCAGCAACATAAGCATCCAAACTCGCCTTACTTAAACAACCAATGCCTAAATAATGCGCCATACGCTCTGCAATCTCACTGCGCTCATAGCGGCATTCACGCAAAGCCCGTGCCATAGCCCGCTTAATGCGAGAGCGAAACCGCTCTAAATCAATCTGCGCAACAGGCTCACGACAGGGAAAAACCGGACGTTGAAAAAAATCAAGTTGATGAGAACCACGCGTCTTCATGCCTGCTCCTCCCCCGATTGCTTATTCAAATAATCGTAAAACCGCGCCCGTGTCTGTGCATCCGCTCTCTGCCATACCCCCAACAATTGAGCAAAAACCCGTTCTTGTTCATTAACTTTCGGGGGTATATTAATCCCATTGACCAAATCAACAGCCCGCCGTAAATCCCCCTCAACCTGTTGCAAAGCAATCGCCACCCGCCGCTGCGCAACCGGCTCCATCTTCGCCAACTTCAACAACTACGCTTGGTTATCCGCCAAAGCAGTCCCTCACAAAACAGACCGCAACTCCGGCTGTAAATGCTGTGCAATACGGTTGAGAAGTTTCACTGACTCCTTCGATAAACCAATCCTATCGGCAACATGTGTGGCAAAGTGCAAACTTTACATTTTGCCATTTAAATCACCATCATTTGGCAAAGGGTAAATATTACCCTTTGCCACTTTGTCCCCTTCACCCCCAGTTTCATTATCATTTGAAGAGGCATTATCACTGATTTGAGCAATAGGGTAAACTTTACCCAATTGCTCTTTTTTGGCTTTATGTTGATTACTGCCATCTCCACCAACCTTAATTTCCCCATACTTCTTTTCCCACAATTCGCGGTACGTCTGCACAAACAAAGCGCGGTCAATCACTGACAATTCATTACGAAACAAATTCTCTGCAACCTCTAAAAGCGCGGCATTCTCTTTATCTGCCTGCACCACAACCGCTTCAATGGCGCCATACCCTAAAAGCTCCGCCGCCCGTAACCGATGCGCCCCCGCAATCAACGTATAATGCCCTCTTTCGCATTGGGTGTATGGCGCACGGTAATCGGATTCATTAACCCTTCTCGTGCCATCGATTGGGCAAGCGCCTTGGCATGCTCATCATCAACAAGGCGTATACGCTCTGGCACAACAATCAAATCTAAAGCAATCTCTTGAAACCGTGCCATTATCCAACCGCCTTTGCCATTTCTTTAAAAAACAAATCCATCGCACGCCCCGCCCATCTTCGATAAGCCTTAGCAAAAACAGGTTCCATTAATCGCCGATTAATCACTTGAAGGGACAGAGAAATAGAAGTCCGTTGCCGTTCTTGTATAGCGACAATACGCCGCCGTGGAACCTCAAACTGATAATGCAAAATATGAATAGCAATCTGTCGTGCTAACGCCGCATCAAATAAGCCATGCGGGGGGTCAATAATATACCGGATTGGCAAATGCCGAAATCCACCACTCACTGCCTTAAAAGAACAGGAAAGCATAATTTGTAATCGTTCAACTTCTGAATAAGGATTAACGATATCGCGTCTGACATCTGGGGTCCATAAATTATAAGCCGCAACCATAACCACCCCCGATAAAGAAAACTTGACCACCTAACCTTAAAAAACAACCCATCCAATCGGCTGCTTGATAAGGTAACAGTGTGCAATTTTTCTTGTCTATTTTGTATTGATCTTTAGACATTGATAAACCTTTTTATCTTATGGTATCTAAATACATGGCAAATGCGCTAACACGCAGAGCCTAAAGCTCAAGCAGCATTACCGCGTGAGAGGGAAGAAACAACACAATCCGTATTGGCGTGTTTTGCTGCCTTGAAAATACGACTGCGACTTTTAGGATAACGGTCGCTAAAAACCTGCTCAACGGGTAAGCCAATAAAGTCTGCAATTGCGCGCTCGGCTTTCTCGTTAGACCGTGTCCAAATGTTTTTAACACTGGACGAGGGTATTTGATACGCTTTCGCGAGCTCCGCCAAGGTCATGTTCCGGCGGCGTAGCTCAGCTAAAATACTATGGCGATCCCATGTTTGTGTGATAGTCATAAACTTTCGCTCCTGCTTAAAACGGATACTCCAACTATCCGTCTTTTGTCGGGTTAATTGTGTAATAACTGCCCTCTATATCGGACGGTAATAATAGGTACATGCCAAATATCTGTCTTTGTAAACAGTTTTTTGTCATTTGGAGTGATTTTTTTGGCACGCCCTGAAAAAGAACCACAAACAGAACTTGCAAAACGCCTACGTGAAGTACGACGAATGCTCGGAAACGAGGAACGGGGTATTTTTGCACAACGCCTTAATTTACAACGCACTACTCTTGCCAATTATGAAATCGGAGTACACGAGCCAACATCCTCAGCAATTAACGCCTATCATAGAGTCTATAACATTAACCCCCATTGGCTCGTTACGGGTGAAGGTGAAATGTTTAGTGACATGGCAAAAGCGAAAGCAGCAGGTTTTAAACCACAAACTATCCCTGCTGGACTGATGAAAAAACTTGGTCGCATAGCTTATACAACCTATCGTGATGAAAATATTAAACTCCCCCCTGAAGATATAGCGGAACTCGCGGCGGAACTTTGTATAAAGTTGCAAGAGTTGGTTCAAGACATCAACGACACGGAAGAAGTTGAGCTTACCTTGCCTCTTCTAAAATTGCATTTAAAGCGCCAAATCGAAGCTGAAAAAGAACATTCCAAAACTACACAAGATACGGCTTAATGCTCCTTTAAAATGAAAGTGGAAATCTTTTTACATTAGAAAATGTTACGTAACAATTTGATTTATAAATATAAATTATCTCTAAAAATAGATAATCACCTATAGGTGAAAATCTTTTTTGCTTTTTTGGTTATTTTTGGCTGATTTTGTAATGTGCTTCACACTTTATCGGATTTTTTTCAAAGGGTCTTCAAAGGCGGTTTTCTAGGCTTTCACAGACTTTTAAAAATTTTTCAAAGGGTTTTCAAAGACCTTCAAAGCCTTTTCTCATTTTTACGCTTAAATTCCGATTTTCGCTCTTTTTTACCATTTTTTGCAATTTTAGGTGTCAAAATCTATTTTGACAAAACGCGCATTTAATGGTAAAAAATAACTATAAAAACAACAAATTATCACGTATTCCTAACTAATCCCACCTTTTCCCACTTAGTATAAAACCTAGTGTCAAACTACAATCGCGATAATTAAATCTGTATTCCAATACAATAAATTATCTCATACCTTGGTGTAATGATAATGTTTAAAAAGGGATAAAAATGAAAAAAAACATTTTATTATGGTATTTTATTATGCATAGTTATATTAGCTATAGGATTTAGTATTACCGGTTGTGGTAAAACTGAACAGGAAAAACGTCAAGCTAAACAAGAAGAACAAGCTAAAAAGTTTTTTGAAACAAAATCGCCAGATACAGATCGTGGACATGCATTTTAAATAAGTCCCCTACGACAATAAAATGTGAGTTATCAAACTCAAAATTAAAGAGACTACTATCTATTTCTCAAAAATAAAGCTATAGTTTCTTTAAGTTCTTATCTATTGTAGATTTTACTCCAAATGTAGATTTTACTCCAGAGATTGTTTTTACAATCATGTCACCTGCTCTAACTTCATCAGATTGAGGTGTATTATAATTAAAAATTTGGATATCGTTATATTCTGGTGATGTAGGTGGAGCATTAAGACTAAGATTTGCTGCATTTTCCATTCCTGGAATACAAAAAGTAGCCATATGTTCAGCACCTTTTAAAGTCATATCAGCAATATCTCTCGTTTTTGAAAAATCAGCAATATCTCTCGTTTTTGGAAAATCAGCAATATCTCTCGTTTTTGGAAAAACTGACTCAGATTGTTCTGGAGAAATCGATTTAGCTTGAGACTGACTAGTGCTAGTGAAACGATTTTCCCCTCCAGCTACACGTGGATTTCCTACCGATTGAGGTTTATTACCACTATCTTTAAAAAAGTTTCCTGTCATTTGAGAAGCATTTATATTGTTAACTGCCCCTGTCATAACTCCACCTCCACTCATTCCAGCAGTTTCTATTCCACCACTTTCTCCTCCTCCTAAAGCACTACCTGTGCCACCAGCAGCAGCTGCTCCACCAGCAACAGCTGGTGCTCCTGCTCCAGCAGTTGCGGCGACAACAGCTGCTCCTACAGCAGCACTAACCATTGCTCCAATAGTTGCACCACTTCCACCACTTGTTCCAGAAATTAAACCACTAATAATTTCTGGAATAGTCTTTGTTAAATACGCACATAACAAAGAAAGTCCTAGTAATGTCCAATTTGACGCAGCAGAATAAACATATGCATCTTTCCATGCCTTCATAGAATCGGAAATTAAAGTCACTAAGAGTGTCATTACAAATAATTTTGCACCAACAGAGACAGTATAACGAAATATTGTTATACTTATTTCTCGTGTCCATTGAGACGCTCCAAACCCCATAAATATAACAGATGCATTGATTACAATATATGATTCAATAAGTGTAACAGCTAGTAAAACAGCTATAAAACTAAAGCAAAGAAAAACAATAACAGATTGAATAGTAATCAACATAGAATTTATAGGATTCCAAGTGCTAACATTTGCCATAACTTCCATAATATCAGAAGCTTCACCCAAAATATCTGAAGGAAAAAGATTTCTGTCTCTTCCGCTTGCATCAGCTGCTGCTGTACGAAAACTCTCAACAATAGCTGTTCCCCATTCTTGAGAATATTCTAAAAGAGCAGCAAAAAAACCTATCACAAGAATGAACTTAACCAATTCTCCCAAAAAATCAGCAATATCAGATTGTTTAAACAAAAGAGGAATAAAACTAATAATCAATTGAAGCGTAGCCAATAACCAAAAAAGACGAAAACCATAATAATGTAGTTTTGAGTACCAGCGATGAGATTGATCTTGTATTAAATCCAATAAACCACTAAATGATTTAGTTTTGTCCAAACCATTTGCAAAAGCAATATCTGTAAAAAATATATACCCAAGCACAATCAAAAAAAATATTAAAAAAACGCGTTTTTTATTTCTCAACACTTTGTAATTTTCCATTTTTTAAAATGCATGTTTCCGATCTGTATCTGGCGATTTTGTTTCAAAAAACTTCTCAACATTAGCTTCATTTTTTGCTGTACGTTCTACTTCATCAGCTGTGTAATTTGCTTGCAAAGTAATATTATTAGCCACCAATTCACGAAGCATTTGCAGTTGCTTAACTTGTTGGGTAGCAATTTCATTTCCAGCTTGAATGGCTTGCATACGCCCCTTTGCAGTTGCTGAACGACTGATGAGCTGCCGCATAAAATTATCTTCTTTAACAAAATTACTTATGTTAATTCCAGCTGCCTGAATAGCTACACGTGCATTAGCAAAACCATTTTCTGCCCATTTTCTAAAATCTTTTATCGGATTGTTTTTCCCAATCTTTTTTAAAAAATTTTCATAACCAGGATAACGTTCTTTAAATTTATTATGCAGGTTCTGCATATTATAGGCAATGATTTTAGCGTCTTGATAAGTTCTGTTCAATAATTTCAAATCATTCTCGAATCTTTCAACGCTTATAGAATCAAGCTTTTTAGCCTGTTCTACCATATCTTTATATTGCTTAACCTCTTCTGCGAGCTGCTGTGCAGTATTTAATGCAATTTCTACATCTTTTGCATACTCCAACGCTTGAGTCATAAAATTAGAACAATTGATGCAAGTCATTTGCGCGACAGCTTGTTCTGGAATAATCAGTACAACAAAGTTTGCTATAAAAAATATAGTTACTACAAAAATGAATTTAATGCTCTTTAAGGTATTTTTCATAATTAACTCTCCTCATTTCAAGCCATTTAAAAGGCCAATTCTTTGCATCTTCACTGATGAGTTTTTTAATTTCGGCAAGATCTTCCTTGCTAGAAATTGCTACAAAAGAAAGAGCAATATCACCTAATCCTAATTCAAAGAGACGGTGGCCAAGAATAGACTTATAATAATATTGCCTTTTCTTTTTTGCTGTTTTGATAATTTGAATTTCTTTATCATTCAAACCAATCATTCTATATAGATCAACCGCTCCAGGCGCTCCTTCAGCACCCTTTGTTTCTGCTTCTTCATTAGGAAGTAATATCTTGGTAGGACACTGTTCCAACAAAACATCAAGAATACCAGAACGAACTGCATCAGACAGACTTTGTGTTGCCATGATTACAAGGCAATTCTTTTTTCTTAATTCTTTTAACCATTCACGAATTTTCTCACGAAAAACAGGATGTCCAAGCATAATCCATGCTTCATCCAGTGAAAGAATAGATGGTTGTCCTTTCAAGCTTCTTTCAAAACGTCTAAATAGATATAACAAAACCGGCAAACCGTTTTTATCGCCTAGTTTCATAAGTTCATCAATTTCATAAACAATAAAATCATTATGATCTTCTAACTGTTCTTGACCATCTAACAAATATCCCATAGCACCAGAAATCGTATAATGTGTAAGTGCATCACGGATTTCTTGGTTTTGAATGGTCGTAACAAAATTACTGAGTGAACGCATATTTTTAGGTGTTTTACTCATCTGCCTCATTGCACGATGAATTTCCATTTTTTGCTGAGGAGACAGCGCTTGTCCCGTCTGCAATTCATAGCAAATAGCAATCCATTCTTGCGCCCAAAGATTATCGGCTTCTGTATCAATGTCTGCAAGCGGCATAAGAGCACCGATAGTACTATCACTGTCACCAATATCATAATGACGTCCATTTATAGCATAACACAATGTATATAACGAACGACCTTTATCAAAAGCAGTAATATTAGCAGGTAAATGCTTACCATTTTTATCTGTTGCTCTTGACCAATATCTACGCGCTTGCGCTAATAAAAACGCTAAAAGCGTTGATTTTCCAGATCCGGTTGGACCAAATACAAGTGTGTGGCCAACATCATCAACATGTAAATTAATCCGAAATGGTGTTGCACCTGTTGTTACTACTTGAGATAAAGCAGGGGAATTATCAGGATAAAGTGGACAAGGATTAAATTGTAAACCTGGCCATACACTTGAGAGAGGTAACATATCGGCAAGATTTTGAGTATTAATTAATGGACGTCTAATGTTTGGATAAGTTTGACCAGCGATCGTCCCTAACCATGCTTCCATTGTATTGACTGTTTCAATACGAGCTGCAAAACCTTTATGTTCAATTTCGCGTTTAACTAACCTAGCATTTTCTGCTAGAACCTCACGATTTTCATGCATCAAAACAATTGTTGGTGAATAATAACCGTAAGCAACAAGACCCGAACGAGCTTCGTTCATTGCTGCCTCAGCTTGTTGTGCCATAAACCAAGCATCAGTATTGATAGTTCCTTTATTGGTCTTAAAAACCTGAGAAAAAAATCCCCTTACTTTTTGTTGCCATTTCAATCTATATTTATTTAATGCGGCAACAGCTTCATGCTGGTCCATAAATATAAAACGACTAGACCACCTATAATGTAAAGGCAAACCATCAAGAATGTCTAATATTCCAGGGTAACTGGCTGCTGGAAAACCATCAATTGAAATACATGCAATAAATTTATCTCCAAGTCGTGGAATATCTCCAGGCCACAAATCAGTATAACCAAGCCATGAATCCAAATACATTGGACAATCTGGTATTCGCAGGGCAACAGCTTCACCATTAAGCGCATAATGTAAATAATTAACAAGTTGGTCACTGTCATAAACATCATCACCATTTTTAATAGTGATTGCTTTCATCCTCTGCATTTTAAGTAGATCACCAAGCCCAATATAAAAATCATCTATTTTCTTTTTGAATTCATCAAGCAAACGTTCAGCAGGTGTAGTTAACTCAACAGTATCATCTTCATAAACGATTTCTCCCAATTTTGATGATTTTCGAGTAGGTGGTAAATATTGTATTAATAAAGCATATTCAGTTTCATAGTGAACTTCACTTTGCTGAAAATAAAACCGTTTTTCTGCATCAATCAACGCTGTAATAGGGTCGGGAAAATGAGATAATTCTGGATCTGAATAACTTGGTGACTCTATGCGTATGGCATCAACCCATATAGCCCATCCCGAATGAAACCGAGAAAGGTATGTATTAACTAAACCTGTTATATAATTTCTTTCTGCATCCGTTGCCGACATAGGATCATCCCCACGAATGAAAAAACCAGCTAATAAAGAACCATCTTTTCCCAAGATAATGCCGTCATCAATTAAAGCAGCAAAATTTAAAAGATCAGGAAGACCGGCAACAGTAGTGCGAAAGGGTTTTAATTTAAACATCAATACGTCCTTATTGATTTTGCAACACGAAAGGGACGTGAAAAGGGAGCATAATAACTACGATATTTCAATTGACGAATGTAAATTCGAGACAAAGTAGGATCAAACTTTGCCATTCTCCGTAGAACATAAAGAGAAATAAACCAGATACAAATACCAATTGTTGCTGCGACAATGTTCATTGCTGAAATAATAAGAATACCAGTTAAAAGCATTGATAGCAACATAAGCTCTCGTTCTCCACCCATGATTTGTTGAGGTCTATGAAGAGAGCGAAACAATTGTGTATACCGTTTTTCTCCCATTAAACTCCTCCAACCAAAACATTAGAAGGTACAACAGCACCGGAAAAGAGAGCGCCTGTAAGAAGAGTATTTGCAAAAACAATGACACTAATAACCAAAACAAGATAAATAATACGCTTTGTAAATTCGCTAATTTCACCACCAAAAATCAGTGTAGCTCCTCCAGCAACAAGCCCCAATAAAGAAACGACAAAAGCAACAGGACCAGAAATTGATTTTTTCAACTTTTGAAGAGGCCCCTCCCATGGAAGAGATGCTCCGCCACCCTCTGTTGCATCAGAAGCATGTGCAATATCACCTAAAATAAGACAAAGAAAAATTGCCACCCCCACAATAAGAAAAAACATCATAACATGATTGTGAAAATTATTTTTTGTTTGCGTTGAAGATAATTTCATATTTTGCTCCTTTAATGAATGAGATTTGTTATATACTTGTTGATTGCGTGGTCGTATCCACAAACTTCAATAATTTCTTTGACTCTGCGACCTGACAAGTTTTTTTCAATACTCAGAACGACATCAATTGTTTCTGCTATCAGTGATTGCATAGGAGCAATGGTTGCTTCTGATATTAATTGTTGGATTCTTGTTAATCCTGCTGTTGCATCATTAGCATGAACTGTTGCTATTCCACCTGGATGTCCAGTATTCCAGCTTTTTAATAAAGCTAAAGCTGCACCATCTCTCACCTCTCCAACAATAATGCGATCTGGCGCCATACGCATAGTCACCTTTAACAACCGCGTCATATCAATATATTCCACAGCTCGAAATGCCACAGTATTAGGAGCAGCGCATTGAAGTTCAGCTGTATCTTCAATAATTACAAAGCGCTCCTCTGGACATATATCTGTCATTTCTTTTAAGATTGCATTCGTTAAGGTAGTTTTTCCTGTCCCTGTTCCGCCAACAACGAGAATATTTTTGTGATTTTTCACAGCATCACTTAAAAGTGACTTTTGATGTGGAGTGATGATATTTTTTGCAACATAATCATCCAAAGTAAAAATTTGTGTTGCTTTTTTCCGAATTGTAAATGTTGGAGCAGAAACAATAGGTGGAATAACCGCTTCAAAACGGCTTCCATTCATTGGTAATTCACATTCAAGAATAGGATTTTCTTTGGTAATTTGTGTTCCAAGGGCTGTAGCTACTGTTCCCATAGCAGCTTCTGCCCTCTGTGTATCCATTACACCTACAGCTTTTTTAGGTTCACCAAGATGTTCAACCCACAAGGTTCCATCGGGATTTAACATAATTTCTATGATTGTAGGATCATTTAAGTAATCCCATACCTGCTGTCCAAATTCAAAACGCAACTTTTCAATGAGACGTCTATTTTGCTCTGAATTTCGTCCACTTTTAAATGCTGTAACAGCCATTCTCCAATCCCCAACCTTAAGAATATACCCCTATTCACTCTAAAAAATGAGAAGAATGTAAAACTTAAAGCCCCATTTCAATAGCATTCGTATGCTAATTTAAATATTGAATTTAAACAACAAAAAACATTCGCCTAGTACTAATTATCCACATTCCTGTTACTTAAAATCTACAGTTTTTTATTAAATAGAATGACCTTTATAATGCGAAAAATCTATATCAATAGCTTTAGCTTGCACTTTTTCATAGAGTTTTCGTATCACATTCATATTATCTCTTCGTACATCAATGATTGATTTTTCAACTGATGTTAAATGAGCTTTGTCGAGATTTCCTAGCCGTGTATAATGAGATGACATTGCTTTCCGCGCTTCATCATAAGGCAATCCTCCTTTACGATGCTTTGGTAGACTATGTCCCCTATTTATCGCATCATATTTCTCAGGATTAGAAACCAATTTTATGTGATCTTTAAAAACATCTATTTCCGTTAATGCTATTTCAAGGCTACTGGCCATAGCTATACTATTAGCATACCGAAGCAAATCATCATTTATAAGGTCACCTCTCCGTATCAAGAAGCGATGATAAATCCCCACTCTTTCCAACTTTACGAATATGATCACATAGATTACTTTGCACATTGTGTAATTTTTGAGATCCTAATGTTTTTTCAAGATCTGTACTAGTATACTTTGTTGTAAAAAAAGCTCTTCTAATTTATTAGAAATGATGACCTCCTATTACAACACCTTTATCTAACCAGTCCGGACCATATTTTTCATTAGCACTTTTGATAGAAAATCCCATATCTCGTATAAATTGCGCTCCACGTTGATATTTAAGAAGTAGAAGTGCATGTGCTGGATATTCAGCCATCGCTAACCATTTCCAAGTTGCTTTGTTATCATTCGCCTTGGAAGCTGCTTCTGCCTCAACTATATAAATACTGTTTTGAGAAAGACCACCTGCCCGCAATTCTTCACATTCAGCATCAGTCATATAACTTTTTGGTAATTTCTTTTCCATAGAAAACTCCTTATCTTAGAGTATGTCTACATACTAATTTAAAGGCTGAATTTGAGTAATAAAAATACATTCTATTATATCTCACTTTCTTGATTCTTTCTTTTCTCTATATGAAGCCGTGTTAGGATTTTGAGAAAGTTTTTATTCCCTATCCTGCAAAATTATGAGACCTTACATGAGAAATCATAGCCTTATCACTTGAATTAATATTACGATCATTGAGAGTAGTTGCTCTTTGGCAAAGTTGATTAGCGGCATCGCGCTCTTTATAAACATATTGATCATCAAGTGCTGTTGTTGAGTCATCAATACAAATTGGTCTTGCATATTTGCAAGTGTTTGGAGTCTCTCAGCCATCACTCTTACTTCTATTTCGGAAATTTTCATTTTAGATGTAAAATCATTTCTGGCTTTATCACTACTATGTATTCTCTTGTAATCGTCCCAATCAGAAAAATCTTTCTCTTCTTTCTTAAATTCCCGATAAACTACCCCTCCTCCAACTATCTGCTGCCTATAAGCTGCCGTAATTCCAACATTAGTTCCTTTTTTCCATTAGAAAGTAATATTTCCTGTGTAGCATGATCATTATCTGTAACAAACAAAATTACTCAATCTGGATATTTATCACGCATTACTCTACCTACATTTTCTAAATTTCCAGAATCAAAAGCCGTTACAACTGGCATATGAGTAATTTGTGCTACAGCAGAAGCTGTTGCATATCCTTCTGCAATAAGGATAGGATTTTCTAAATCATTATTAAGAGCGGATATTCCTACATTATTAGAACCGACAATCGTAAAACTCTCATGTTTTTTCCCATCTTTCATAAAAGACTTGAAGGTAAGATTAACCATCTGAAGCGTACTTAAATTATTATCTTTATCCCATAGTGGAATAATTAAATCTCCTGCCAAAAATGTGCGTATATTAGGATTGCTTTTCTTTATTATTTTTGTTTCCTTAACAGATTTTGCAACTCTAACACCTTGCTTTTTAATGTCCTCTGGAAAATCACCTGGAACCTCTTTTAAATCACTCGTCTGATTTATACCTTTAAGCTTACAATATGCATTATCTTGAGTTGCTATTTTACTGGCTTTCCATATTTGAGAAGCTAGTATTGCTGTGTTATTTTGTTTTTTAGCAATCTCTTTTTGTAAAATTTCTTGCCGCTCTTTAACTTCTGCGCCAATCTTTTTTTTCTTCTAAAGATAAAGAAGAAATAACTTTTTCTGGTTTCCAGTAAATTTTTTCACCACGACGAAAATTTTGAATATAGCCTCCTCCTAGTGAATGATAACCAATATAAGCAACACTTTTTTGATATTTTTTTCATTTTCAACAGCAACACGATGCCATTTCTCATCCATAAGTGGACTTTCAATAATTAAATCAGCAGAATGAAGTGCCTCCTTAAATTGTTGTTCCACTGATAAAACTGTGTTTGATTTTGAATTATCATGAGAAAAACGATCCAAACCTTTTTCAACTAAATTTGTACTAGCAGGAACATATCAAGATTTTGCGTCTTTATCCCACTTAGCCTCTAATTTTTTTACTTCTTCTTTTTAGGAATAAGGAACATCTAAAAAAATCTTTTCTGTGTTATCTGCTTTATGATCATAATTAACATATACAGATGGCTCTTTTTCAACATTAATAACTTTAATATTTTCTAATCCCATGATAAAATTTTTAATTTTCTCTGCTTCAAAAGCGGCTCTAAAAATTTCTTTTGGATTATTTTGCATAACTTCAATCCATGAAGAAACATATGAAATATTATTTACCGGATCATAATCTATACTTAATTCTTCCCCAATCAGAAAAGAAGCAATAGTAGCTTTTCTTTGGCATATCCTAAAGAGCCTATAGGATAAGTCATATCACGATTAAGTCTTGAAGTATGTCCAAGTTCATATAATGCTGTGGCATAAAAAGAGTCTTTTGAATCAAATTGTTTTGTTTCTGGTAAAAAAAGAGTATCAATATCACCACCACGATAAAAAGCGTGCTTTCTATCACCACTATCAATTTTTGCACCTTATGCAGCTAAAATTGCTTCTGCTCGTGCATATCTTATTTCCTCTGATAAAATAGGACGTGGTTCTAATTAGGTAATCCATCAATTTGTTCAGCATTAAACACTTTTACTAGGAAAATATGAGGTTCAGAAAGCTTTTTTCGTGTTTGTTCCCATCTTCATCATAAAAAGAAATCTTCTCATCCTGTTTCCAATAAATAATATTTGTACTTTTCATACCTTTTTTAATTCTACAACCCATTTCATTCGCTTGCTGATATGTAAGCCAACGTGGATCAGTATATTTTGGGCTTGCAAGCCACAAGCTATTAATACCGCTATATTTTTTACCTGTTTGTGGATTATAAGGAGATCTCGCACATCCAGGAGGCAATGCTTGTTGGTATGGTGCTATTCCTTGTTGAAGTTGTGTGATGAAATAATCTGTTACGGTTTTAACATATTCAAAACTCATCTCTCCCCCTATTATACGTTATTAGAATTTTCAATTTAAGAAAAATCTGTAGCACACAAATCCCAAACGTCTTCTTCTGAAAGTGCTGTTTCTGAAAAAAAACATAACTTTCTACTTCTTCTAAACTCAATGGAATCTGTACCTCGGGTATAAAAGTATCATTTACAGCTGAAGAAAGTATAGGAACTACTTTTACTCTTATTTTTTTCATTATTAAAATCTCAATTCTGAAAAGTTAAAATGGGTTTAGCAGAACCCATTATATTCGTAATAGGAACAGCCCCAAAATAGCGGCTATCAAAACTTACAGGATCAAAACTTGAAATAAACCAAGCATATCCTTCTGCAACGTGATATTCTCCATTAGGCACACCAGCTACCCCACCATTTCTTTGGCTATTTTTTAATAAATGACCATTAATACTAATACCTCTTTCAGTTACTTGAACCACATCACCTGAAACAGCTACCAATGGTTTCAAAAAAGGTATAGCTCCACTAGAACAAGCTCCTGATTGAAGATACCCTTTCTCAACAAACACTTTGACAATAGGTACATCTGGAGGACAAACCTCCATAAATTTTCCCCTTCGCATTTCTTTTTTAAAGTAATTTACTTTCCAAATTCCGATAGGAGCGGAATGCGAATAATTAATTCTAAATCCTTGAGAGAGAGCAAATAAAATCAAACAACCAATAGTAAGAGAACATAAAGTGATTATGGACATAACTCGTTTCATGAGAGAACAAAGCCTTCTTGAACTTTTTTGATTTCATTTCTTTGATGCAAGCGATCAGTAATAGGAGGAGATATTTTTGAGTGGCTCAAATATTATAAGTTTTGAGACATATTCATCTAGAATAAGTTATTTAAAAATCCCTGCCCCAAATTATAAATTCAATTGATTTTTTATTTTTTTCCATACTGTACATCCACTTAGGATTAAGTATTTACACTATAAGATATAATATTATACCTTATTATACGATAAGGTACTAAAATATATCTTTACTCTTTTTGCATGGTAATGACAGATTTGATATTTTAGTTCAAAAAAGAAATTAAGGAAGTGCAGCCATTGGATGACCTTGCCAAGCAGGTAAAATAATATCTTTTGTTACCATGACATTGAAATTATAACCAGGACGAATAATAATTGTTGGCTGAATACCTAGACTTTTACGTGTCATTTCAATCCCGACTTCACCCCATTGTCTACCAAGCTCTGCAGCTAACGTTTCTTTTGCTGTTTCCATTTTACCATCATCGTTACCTTTATTATGTGTTTTTTGAGATAATTGTGAAGCTCCTGAAATGATAGAAAGTAGAAAAGCATTCCCAAAAATTTTAAAATAATGATTATTTACTTTATCCTGAAATCCAGCATAACCAGACTGATCTGTCCCCGGCATATTTCCAAGAGATAAAGAAGAACCATCAGGATAAATAACTCTCGACCAAGCAATAAGCACTCGTTTTTGACCAGTAGCTACCCTACTATCATATGTTCCAATAAGCCTCGCCCCCATAGGAATTAAAACATTTTGACCAGTAGCGGAATCATAAACGCTTTCTCTTACTTGAGCTATAATTTGTCCAGGCAAATCACTATTGACGCCACTTATTATAACACTAGGAATAATAGTTCCAGCCTTAATTTCAAGACTTGCTTTGACAGCTTCTTGACGTGTATTTTTTAAATAAGCTGCCGCTTCTTGAGACTGTGATAAAAAAGCAATTTTTTGTGCTTGCATATTAGGATCATGGACTCCATCACCATTATACAATGATGAGTTAGCGGATATCCCAGCTCGACCAAATAAATTTTCAAGAGTTGCTTTTTGCGGATATGTATCCTGAATTTGGGAATTATCTTGCACTTTGGAATTGATCGTAAAAGAAATCATAGGATCAGAATCTAAAGCAGCCTCCATTCTAGCTAAACGCCTCTCTAAGATACGTGTTAATAATCTCTCTTGTACTTCATCTTTTTCATTTTCAGTTTTATCAAGTTGCTTTTGTTCTGGAGTTGTTTTTACCAATTGTTTAGTTGACTCTGATGGTAAAATCTCTGGTAACTTCGCTTGAACATAATCGTCTCCCTCTGGGCGAATTAGCAAAGGTGTTTCATCCACGAATAAACTTTTTTTTTCTTCTGAGACAGCATTATTAGATTGCTGCCGCAACATAAAGGTATAGCTAATACCAACCAAAGCAAATAAAATGACACCTATAGCGCCTATTAAAGGTATATTATTTAATCGTCGTACACCACGTCCTTTTGGTTTTACAGAAAAAAAATCAGGAGCTTCAGAAGGACTAATTTTTTGATTGTTTTTCATCCTTTACCCTCATCATCTACACGAGCAATAAAAGGAGCGGCCGGGACCATATTTCCAGTTTTTAAACGAACATAATAACGTGTTATTTCAGTTAAACCATATTGTGCCACTAATACTATACCTTTATCCATTGGCATCACTTTGTAGGTTAAATTTATACCCTTATTTTTATGTTTTTCTGGTTGATCTGTATAAATTACACCATAGCCATTCTTTTGTAGAAGATTGACCAATAAAGATGTAAACTTATCTTCTGTATCATTTGTTTTTACAATAAATGTTGTAGTTGCAGGTGGTAAAGGATCTCTAAGATAGCGAACCAAATCACCAGTAATTAAACTTGCATCATTCTCCGTAACATTTTGATCAACATAATTAACCAACAAAGATGAACGGTGACTTATAGACGTGCAACCAACTGTCAAAACAAGAGGCAACAGCAATAAATATTTTAACATTTTAACGCCCCCTAATAATTGTTACTCTCTGCTGAGTACTTCCTACACCAGAAATCAGAGCCACTTTGCTAATGACAGCATCAACAACATATCTATTTCCAATCATGCGATAATTTATTAATCTTTCACTAGATTTTTTAAAAGGACCACCATCATCACCAATAGCAATCAAAGCTGGTGCTGTTCCTCTAACTCCATCTCCAGGTAACTCAATGTAAGTTTTAAAGCCATCTGTATAAACGCGTCTTGGATACCATTTAATTCTTCGATCACTGATAGTAATACGAAAGTTAAAATCAAGAGCAGCTAAGTTTTGACCTGTTGATAATGTGGTACGACTTTGATCTGTAGCTGCTTTATATGCAGCCCAATCTTGATCTGTATCATCTGGATAAACAAAAGAAAGAACAGGAATAGAAGAACTTTGCGTACTAGCAAGCTTTATCATATAAGTACGGCGATCCGTCGTAATAAAAAGATTTGTTGTTAAACCAGCATCTATAGGCTTTACAACAACATAAGTTGTTGCTGCTGCATCAACACCACTTACAGTGGGACTAATCTTCCATCTTACAGTATCTCCAGCATGGAGAGAATTTATAGTCTCACCTGCTTGTAACTGAATCGTACAAACCTCTAATGGTGTACACACCAATGTAGGTAAAGTAGCTCCATAAAGATATCTAACACTGCCATCACCAGAATATATAGGTCTTTTTGGATTATTCTTCCATTGATTTGCTAATTTAATTCCCCATGCTTCCTTATCAGTAAGAAGTATTCTTTGAGAAGAAACAAAATTAACATCGTGTGATATGTCTGTTGCTAGAGCTTTTGATGTTACAAAAATAACTGTACTAAAAAAAATAAATTTCTTAAACATAAAATCCCCGCTTTACGCATTTACCATGATTGTTTTTAAAGTCTTGGCGTCCAAGCAAATTGTTTAACATATAATCCAATGGGATTTAGCATCATTTGCTTTTCAGTTTTTGGTATGGCTATAATGATTGTAGCTGTAGCTTGCCAAAGTTTAGTATCAATAACAGCGCCTGATCGTGCTCTTTTCCTTTCAGTCCATTCAATCTGCCAAGTGTCTTCAGAAACAGGAACAATTGCGTTAACTTGAATTTCTACTGTCTCAGTTGCAGCACGAAAATAAGGATCATTTTGTTTATGATATTCAACAAGCATGGCATATGCTGGTGATTGAGGTAAGGTCATTGAATATGTCTGATTTACGAGATTTTCTTCTGCTCTCATATCAACATAAACCGTACGCGCCCCAATCAACCAATTACGTAATGCCGCCCGAATATGAGTTGCATTTGGTTTAGCAGCCACATTTGCCTTTGACAAATGTGTTACCTCACCAACTGAATTGGTTTGCACTATATAAGGAACAACGGTTTGTTCATTTACTTTCCAGATGAATGCTCCTACTGACATTGCAGTAATGATAATCATTCCAAAAGCTGCTAAGCGCCAACTATTAGCTGACTTAATATAATCTCCATACCTTTCCATCCATTCTTTGCGCGCTAAAATATATGGATTAGAAAGTTTGTCTTTTACAGAATCTTCGCTTCTCTTCACAGTCCCCCCCTTAATTGTAAAACTAAACAGCTCTTCTAAAAGATAAATTAACTTCCTTATGAAACATTTTTTGTTGAATGTGAAGAACACAATTTTGACTTATACATAAAATAATTATCCCAAATCAAAAAAAATATAATTTTAAACTAAAAAAACACACTTTAAGTCTCTCTTTCTTTATCTGAAATATTTTTTACACTATTTTTTGTAATCTTGATTTTTGTGCCTTTTTTCCAATACCCAGCTTGAATAAAGCCTCTCTTTGTAGTTTCCTTGACAAAAACTCTCTGATTTTCTTCAAAAAGAAGAAAATTCTTTTTTCTAATTTTTCTACGCCCCACATAATTAAATACGGATTCTTCACCGTTCCATACAACATGAGATAGATTTCCAGTATATTTATTTCGCTCTTCTATCTACTCTTGAAATGAATTATCAATGTTATCTCTGTTGTATTGCTTCACTTCATTCTTTAAAGTGTTTAAAATAGGATCATCAAAGTCAACATTCATATCGTGAATACTGGCCAATTGAGCAACTTCTTTTTTAAATTCTTCTGTGCCTTTTAATACAAGCAGCTGATCTTTAAATTTTTCAACAACAAGACTTAAAGCAAGATACGCAGATTCCATAGTAAATTTTTGTGCATGAATTTTTCACCAGTATCAATATGACTCCACCATCAATGCTTTTATACAAAATATTTCCATTCTTCAAAAAAGAAGGTTTTTAATTCCTGCGTAAAAGTACACCTATTTTTCTAGCTGTTTTAGCTGTTAATAAATTACCAGACAAAATAGCACAACGTTCATTCATTGAATGCAAAACGTCCATAGCATCCTTGTCACCAATATTTGCTTGTTGATGTAACCAATCGAACCAATTTGAAAATCTAGTTTCTGCTAATTTTCTTTTAGCTATCGCCTGCTTTTTTCTTAATTCTTGTTAACATAATAATGTTTGTAATTTTAACGTATTTCGTAATCCCGCACGTGAACTTTTAAATAAGTCGCAATAAAGAACTTTGTTGTTTGTACCAAATAAATAGTTGATTATAAAAGCAGATTTTTGCGTCCGTAATATTTGATACTTCTCTTGTCTTTCTAAATTGCTTGCATTTTTTTGTTCCTCATATCGAGAATATAACAGTGTCTTAGTTTTACTATTTTTCTACGTAAAATTGGTACATATCGCTTCTGTATAATTAGCTTAGTATCTAAGGATCAAGTCTCTTTTCAAGAGCTTGTAAAGATAATGTTCTATTACAACTGCTAGCCTTAACCCATAAATTAAGATCAGGAGCTCCTATAGTTAATCCACTACCTCGTTTTATAACAAGACCATGGTCACAAAGGCGTGAAAGTAAAAAAACTAACACGCCATTCACTATGTTTAATTTCAAAACTCAGCCGTTTATTATCTTTGATAAAAAAATAGGAACTCCACCTTTTTCAAATGATGTGTTTGGGAAAGTATTCAAAAGAGTAGTCAATAAATGAACTTCTGTTCCTTTGATAAAACCCGTGATAGGTATTTCTTGTACCAGAAAAATAAGTTGGTTTCTGCTAATATAACCAACATCAGCATTATCAGCAATTTTAATATATTCTAACCAATATATTCGTAATCTTTGTATGACTTAACACAATATAAATAATGATGAATACGCATACTTTATCGCACCTCTTTTAAGATCTTCTGTAGCGAAAACTTAATTCATCACAGGAGCTTTTTTGTAAATCTTATTCAATCAGATTGCCTAACATAGCGTGTGTAAGAGATAGCTTGATTTTTCCCTTCTTCTTTTAAGACCTTCATAAGTAATTGAGTATTTATAGAAGTTTTTTTGGTAAAAATTTGAAACGAATAGGCTTAAAACCCGTTTAATTGTAATCTGTGAGATGATAGGCCATATTAACAAAACTTTCTAGTTTTATCTATCTAAAAAAGAAAAATTTGTTTTAATTTAGAGATTTTTATAAAATGTAAATTTCCTTTTGATACATACAATACGTGTGAACAAAACGCATGAACAGTTCATTTATTGTTACAGTTTAAAAATACACCTTCATTAGAGTCTCTTCTTATAGCTCTGAAATACTCTTTTTAATGTTTTTTTATCACGCTTTATAATGAGATCAAATAATGATGTATAAATACTCAATTTCTTTTTTAAACATTCTATGTTTGACACATTGGAGCCCAGTTTATATCAAGTGTTTTGTTGATTGTTATCAAATAGTATATACACCAACATGTAGCTACATTAAATTGTAATAGATAGATTCTGTCCATTATGTTTTCTTATTTAATTGGCTTATAGCGATTTGCCTTTTTAATGAATATTTAAAGAGAGCAGAATAAAGAATTATCAAATTAGCTGTAGCTTTTTAAAATTAGATCTGTATAATAGTATAATGCATTGTGTGTTTTTGGTGTTTATTTAAGGCATATAGTGAGTGTTGCAATTTTTCAAGAATAAGTTTCTATTATTTTTTTAGATCATTGTAATTCTTACTTTTTTCTAAATTGGTTGTTGGGTTGATTAAAGATTTTGAATTAAAGCCACTTGAAACTATTTTAGAAATGCTAATACAGGAAAAAAATGTGAGTTTTGGTTTTATTCTGAATGTTGGTGAAGATGTAATATAACTTAGTTAAAGAAGATGGAGTAAAAATAATAATTGATTATTTTTGTGGGTTATTATTTTACAATAATGAGCAATGTTACTATGTCTAGTAGATTTCGTTTCTCAAGTTTTTGTAAAAAGTTTGCAAAAAGCGGATTCGTGATTAGCTATAAGATCAATGGTTCATGTACTAATATCATCAATAAATTCTCATTTATTGGATATTTTTTAAGATTGTTCTTTAGAGAATTATATAAACTACATTCAATTTAGAGGTATGGTTTGTATTATGTGGTGTATCGCTATCAGAATGATTTCTCTTTCAAACAATAAAAATTCATAATGATATTTATCCATGGAATGTATGAAGTAAACTACACAAGTGGTCAGTTATAAAAAATTGGAATAATTCTGTCTAATGACGACTTAGACTGCATGGAAATTATTGTTTTTTAAGGTGGAGGAGGCTGGTTGCTACATTGAATGGATCGTAATTAGTAGAATCTTTTTTGCCAGTAAACAAAGTGAATTAAATCTTAGTAAGTCTTATTATGAAAGCTTTTTAATTTTACTCAATCATTTTACTGTTCTGTTTTTTAGAATAAACAGATGTAAGTTTTGAGCTTTTAATTCATGCCTACTTTTGTGGGAATTATTATGGAATGAGGATAATGCGGAAAATATCAAAAGAAGGATTTGCATTGATTAAAAAATGGGAAGAGTTGCATTTAAGTGCCTACAAAAATCCCACTGGTGAATGGATAATTGGTTATGGGCATACAAATGCTTATGGTGCTCCAGAGATTCATAAGGACATGAAAATTACAGAAGTGGAAGCAGAAAAAATTCTTCGTCAAGATTTGAAGCAATTTGAACACGTTGTTGAAAAAACTGTTACCGTTTCTCTAAGCAATGAACAATTTGCTGCACTGGTATCATTTTCCTATAATATTGGAACAGAGGCTTTTTGCCACTCTACTCTCCTAAAAAAACTCAATAAAGGAAATTATGAAGCTGTGCCAGCTGAATTATTAAAATGGACAAGAGTAGGAGGAAAACGTCTTCAAGGACTTGTCAACCGTCGCGCTGCCGAGGTAGGATTATGGGCTCAAGGCTCATATATGTCTCCAAATTATCAAAAAGTAGAATCAAAAGGTGTAACCGATATTTGCAAAATAGAAGCTTTTGCACCAATCATAGGCTCTTTTTCAGGACTTGGAGGACTTTTCGTGGGCAATGGCCCTGTTCAATGGGCATTTGCAGCTATTATGGTTTTGGCTGCTTTTACAGCTATAATGTATATTGTTAAACGCTTTTATGAACAGCGTCTTTGATTTTATGAATGAAAAAATTTATTGCTCAAAAAAGCAGCTTTAGTCGCCTTTTTTATGACTTTATTTAAACTTTCTAAAAAAGCCTATCTAGCAAACGAAAACAAAGGAAGCTTTTAAAATGACAACTATATAGCTTGAGATAGAAAATAAAAGCAATGTGAAAATTGATAACTAATCTATATACTAAACTCTCTGAATGATTGCGCAATTTAATAAAGATTGCCATTAATAAGTACCTGTTTATTTAAGTCAACAAGATATCAATATAATTCACCTAAATTGGGTAAAAATATTCTAAAGCATCATGAACAGAAAAGCCAATGCTTTTAGAAAGGACTATTGCCTAAAAACTGTGTGAATAATATCTCCTTTAATACAGAACACCCTTGTGTTACTAATTCATATGCTCGTTTTAAAGAGATACTTCTTAAAGCGCCCCATAAACCATTGCATAGTGCTTACCGTGAATAATATAATGATAAATGATTAGCACCATCTTTATGTTTATCAAGGAGCAAGCCAGCACCATTATTATATTTGTCAACTCCTAAGCTATTAAAGCCCTTGGCTTCTAAAACAGTTTATTATAGGCAATTTAGTCCTTTCTTGTGCAGCTTTATCTACACCCTAAACTTGTTTATAATATGTAAGTAAATGGTTTTGATTGATTCAATATAAACAGAGTTGAAATGAATCATATGATATTATGAGCATCGCAGTTCAATATGCAAAACAATTTATTATCATTATAATCAATATCTCGCTTTATAAAGTAGGGGATCTTTACTCTATTCTTAGTCATTATTAATCTTGCCCGTCTCGTGGATACAATAAAGAATGTCTTTGCACATCTGGAAACAGTGATTGTTAAAGAGTTGCAAATTCAATCTACAAGTAATGCAAATTATTAATACCCTGAACTCAATTAATATATTAGATAATATTATTAGCTAAAAATGAAGCTCAATTATTGAGAAATGTTACAAGAAAATTTATTATTTTTCTAAACCATCTCCTAAAATGAAAAACTTGCTACTTGTTTTTAAAACTATAAATAATACACATTCATGTGTTTGAAAATTATAATTAAGAATAATATTGCAATAATGAGCATTTCCAATTTTTTGTACTGCAAATACTCACTGTAAACTATAAAAGACGGAAAAAAGGATTGGTTAGTTAGAGTGGCTCTATTCCTTTGAGAAAATAAGATTTTTAAACTTGCCTTGAATATCTTTTAGAAGAACTATTATTTAAATAATAGTTTTTTTCAACAAAATTACCAGAGCTACAACGTTCTTTTTCTATAAAATAATGGTGATTCAAAAAACAAACTCCTTGAAACACAAAAAGCGCAATAATGCATTCCTAAACAACTTAAAATAGACGCATTAAGAATACTTTACTTTAATGAGTTTTATTCTGGCTGAACGTTTGTCTGAATTAAAATGAACAGTTTTTTCTGCCAACGTAAAAAAATTTATAATCTTTTTACCATAAAAAATGCGCTATTTTTCACTCTTGGACAAGCTTATAAACCAACATACATAAGTCACAAATTTTTGTGAAGAAAAGCACTCTATTTTTACAAAACCATCTCAATAATCTCAATGTATTAGAAAAAACTGCAGCATTCCATTTAAATTAGTTACGCTGGAAATCATCATTCAATGCATTGCTAATATAAACAATATATCATGCATATACAATCTATAATCTCTTACCTTAGTAATGAAAATGAGGTGCTTTTCTAAGTAAAATTTAAATATTTTTTAAGCATAATTCATGATTTTATTTTATAAATTAAGCTAAAAATACATGGATATTCTTTTAAACTCTACCAATTGAATATAGAAAATATAGACGCATATAAATATGACCATAAATCAGTATATACACGTTTCACTTTCTGAAAGACCGATACTACAATTTCCCCAAAAACCTTCTGATCACCTGGATGAGTAGTTATAAAAACTTTATTTAATAAAGACAAAGAATTAATCTTCTTACTAAAAAATATACTTTTTTCCAAAACAGTAGGAGCAATAGTAACAGATGTTTCTTTTTGAAAAACTACATACTCCGATGCTTTGACAACAGGTGAAGAAATTAAAATAACAGCGCATACAACAAAGCAATATTTCATATTCATAACTTTATTTTTAATCCTTATGTTTTTAAAAAATACATATTGATTATATCATAATATTCATTTTATGTATACATAAAAAATAATATAAATACAAAAAAGAATAAAATATCCTTGTAAACTATACTATTATAATGTAAAGATATAGCTAAATTGATACTAAATGGCATGTCAAAAAATAATTCATATTATTTATATAACGATATTTTTATATCTTTTAAATAATAATTTATTATGGATTTTAATTGCTTAGATAACCTAAATAAGTTTTCTCTTTTCTATAAATTCTCTCTTATGAAAGCAGAAATAAATAAACAGAACACTTTATCATACTCATTCTTTTTTTTATCCTAGTACACAGCACAATAAAAAACTCACTTAAAATAAATCACCTTTACTTTGATGCAATAAGAGGAGCAGTTTTTTTAATGATAAGCGCTACAAAGGATGCAATTAGAACTTTCAGAAAACCACCAACTAAAAAACCTAATGAACTTATTAAAACAGTTAGTAAAGGCACTTGAGTTATATAAGCCACCCATGGTATCCCAAAAGAATAGACAATCCCAATACCACCTATAGTATTTATCAAAAATAATATTATAAAATTTAACCGTTTCCAAAATAATTCAACCATAAAACCAATAAAAAATGCAGCAATGGGAAAACTGATTAAATAACCACTCGTAACTCCTGAAAAAACACCGATTCCACCACGACCACCAGGCAATAGAGGCAAACCAATTGCAATAAGAATAAGGAAAAGGAGTGATGCTAAAGCTCCTCTCTTTGCTCCAAGTATAGATCCTGCTAACATTGGAGCCATAGATTGAGCCGTAATAGGTATTCCGAGAAAAAAAGGAAGATAAATAGGTGGGAAAAGACTCAAAACAGCGTAAATAGCAGCAAACAGAGCAATATAGGATAGATCTTTTGTATTCATTTGCTTATTCTTTCATTATGAGATACTTTAATCAATAATATCAGCATCATAAGAACGCGCTTCCAATGCTTCAGCCACTTCTGAAGCCATTCTTATGGTTCGTATAATTAAAGGTATTGCAAGAGCAACAATGTTGGTATTAAGTCCACGTGCTTGTTGCGCTTCACGTACTTCATTAAACTTTTCACTCAAAAGAGGAATAAACCTAATTGCCATAGAGATAACCATACTTACTTTTGATGGATTTATACCAAAACAACGAAAAAGCTGAAGTCCTGCTTCAATTGTATCTACCATATCTGAAACTTTTGTTGTAAAGGAAATCAGTGATGATAAAGAAAAAAGAATAACAAGACGTAGTATGACCTCTACCCCCGAAAGCCAACTATCAAAAAGAGTTTGAAATACAAATAGAAGAACTAAAAGAAATCCCATCGATTTAAACTGCTTTATTACAATAATACAGGGAATTTTAGCTACTCTATACAATAAGACTACAAACAATAAAAAGAATACAAAAATGGGAACTGATGAAACTATAAAAAGCGTGGTTGTACATACAGTAAGGAACAATAATTTAATCTCAGAGCTAAGCCTATGAATAAATGTATCCCTTGGAATATATAAACCGATCATGACATCCTTCTTATATACTCCTTGATAGCAACAAAAGGTATATCATCAATTGCTATCTCTCCCTTATCAAAAAACAGTATTCTATCAAACTTTTTGAGAAACTCCAAATCGTGTGATACAACAATCGCTGTTTGTGACAATTCTTCTATAACCTGTGTTACACGACGTTTGTTTCGCAAATCAAGTAATGTTGTCGGCTCATCAAAAATAATATAGTCTGGTTTCATTGCCACTACACTGGAAATGGCAACGAGCTGTTTTTGCCCACCACTTAATAAATGAACTGCATGATTTCTAAAAGCCTGAAGATCATAGCGCTGTAAAATCTCATCTACACGCTCCTTAATTTCATCTTTACTCAGTTTTAGGTTTTTAAGACCAAAAGATAAATCTTCTTCCACTAATGGTAAAACAATTTGATTATCAGGATTTTGAAAAACAAATCCTACTTTACGCTTTACCGCTTTTGCATCCCGTTTTGTATCAAGCTCATCAACACTTACAAAACCATGAGATGGCAATTGTAGTCCATTGATAAGACGAACAAATGTACTTTTTCCAGAACCATTAGCACCAATAACGGCAATCCGCCTTTCGGTAAGCTGTACATTAATATTTTTCAAAACACACAAATCACCGAAGATTTGTGTCACCTTATCAAATTTTATAATTCCCAAGGTTTATTCCAATCAAGCCTTTTAATATTATACTTCTATTGTTATCGCTTAAGCTTATAAGCTAAAAATAAAAATAAGCACCATAGAGGAATAATAACCACTGCCAAACTCATATCAGGCATCTGTACAGGGATATATTTTTCAAAAAAAGGAAATCTTATTCCTAGCATATCTAAAAGTCCGATCATTAATCCATTTTTTCCAAAGCCACTTAAAAACATAATACAAAACAAGAAAACAAGAAAACAAAGGCAAAAATAGTTAGCATAAGGATATAAAGCAAACGCATAAATAAAGTTGCCTTTCCTGTTCTTATGTGCTTTTCGAAATTTCAAATGAACAATAATAATAATAGCCCAAGTAATAAGCGCCGCTGCAGTTGCAAGAGCCATAATTCGCATAAAACTATTATCAGGAGCCAGAGCATTAATAACAACGATTATCGCCGTACAAAACGACGAAAAGAGGATAGCAACATAAGGAATACGCGTAGTATTCAGTTTACTGAAAATATGTGGTGCATTTTTTTGTATAGCTAAGTTATAAAGCATACGACCATTAGAATAAATGCCACTATTGTAAACAGAAATAGCCGCCATAATGACCACAAAATTCAAAATATGACCAGCAGCAGGAATTCCTACAGTTTCAAAAATTGTTACAAAAGGACTACCATTTTTCCCAATCATATTCCACGGACTGATTATCATAATAACGCTGATAGAACCAACATAAAAAATTATAATTCTCCACATAACTTGACGAATAGCCACTGGGATTGTTTTTTGTGGACTAGATGCCTCTCCAGCAGCAATACCAATAAGTTCAGTCCCTCCAAAAGAAAATATGACTACAGAAGTTGCCAAAATAACCCCTATCGCTCCATAAGGAAAAAAACCGCCGTGATCCCAAAGATAATGAACACTTGCTGGATTTTCTCCTATTCCAGTGAAAATGAGAAAAATCCCAAAAATAATCATACCAATAACAGCAGAAACTTTGATTAAAGCACAACCAAATTCAAACTCTCCATAAAGACGAACATGAGATAAATTAACTAATGTAACAAACAAAAGCACAATGAAGGATGACTTCCAATGATCAATAAAAATCCAATGATCGAGGTAAAATCCAATCACTGTAAGTTCAGTCATGCTCACAAGAATATATAAAAACCAATAATTCCAACCTGTTATGAAGCCAGCCAACCTCCCCCAATATTTATAAGCAAAAAAACTAAAAGCTCCTGAAGATGGTTCTTCTACAGACATTTCACCAAGCATTCGCATAATGAAATAAATAATACCCCCCCCAAAAAGATAAGCTAAAATAACAGAAGGACCAGCCAATTGAATTGCTTCTGTTGAGCCATAAAAAAGTCCTGTCCCTATAACACCACCCAAAGCAATCATTTGAATGTGGCGACTTTGGAGGTTACGCTTCAATTCATTTTCCGCATCCTTAAGCATTATTCGTCACTCCTCCCCCCTTGATATTGATTTTAATCTTTATACGAAAGGCTGATAATATCTTCGGCATATTTTTTTCAACAGAAATTATAAAAGAGAACATAAATCTATTTTTTTTGTCATAATGCAACTCCTTGTCTTTCTGTGCATTATGCGAGTGTTCCATAAAAATTACAGGAAGAAATATGCTGCGCCCTTTATTTAAATTCATGGCTTTCATTTTCGTTACACTAACAATTATAGCATTTGTTATTGATAGTGCACACTCTATAAGCACATCACACTGGACGACAACCCCCTTAAATAAAATATTAGCTAATCTTCTACAAACAGATATCTATGGCCTGAAACAGTCTATCAGTAATACTATACCGGCTTTTTTTGTTTCAGTTCTCATTACTCTTATTTGTTTACCAGTGTGGTCTATTTTCGGCGCTTTAGCAATAACATTTTGTATCTTAAATCACGAAAAACAAAAACCTTTTCACAAAATATTATATACTTAAAAGAAGGATAGATTTGATATTAATCTTGGGAAGATTTTTCTAAAATCTATTCTACGATATACAATCGATACACTTGAGAAAACAGTATTTTTTAAGATAGCTAAAAGCTATTTTTTCATAGAAACCGTTAAAAAGTCCTTTATTTATGAGCATATATATAATCGCTATGATTATCTATCATGACTCATAAAAAAACAATAAATTATTGTATCAACAAGGGAATTTATGAATCCTAATTCTCTTACGCTTTTTCTTTTATTTTTAACTTTTTTGAAGTGTTTTATCGCTTCTAATACTCATCTTTTACGATCTGCGCTCTTTGTATAGAGAGATGCCATAGTATCATCTGTCCAACCAATACGAAAGGCATCACCACAACGCAAGCTCGTATACAGAAGAATATCAATTCAGATCTGTTCATGCGTACTATGAGGCCATTGGTGATAATACTTCTCAGTATCCTCTTTGTACAAACGAAAGGCTTCCTTGGTTTTTCAAAAGAAATCTCTTTACCTCTAAAGTCAGATTATCTTCCAAAAGACTTTGTTCATTGCCCAATTAAACAGCCCATTAAGCGCTTTTAGAAAGTTTCTAGCCATTGCAGATGTTTTTTAGCACCTTCAACGCAGCTATGATATATTTCTTTTCAATTGCTTGCTGTGGAATATTTTCTATTATATCCTATATGTTCATAACAATTTATTTATTTTGGTTTTTATTGGTTTGAGCAAGGCTATGCCAATGAGAGCTGTTAAAATCGTTGTTCTAGCTTCCTCGTTTTTCTAAATCCGAAAATCGTTTCGTTAAAATATCTAACTTTTTAGATATCTCATTTAAATTTTTCTATTGATCAGTTCCCTCACAAAAAAGTTCATCAATAAACTTTTCTTGGTAAGCTATCTTCGAGTTCTATTAGCCGTTTTTCATCCAACATAGTTCTTATGCCTTCTGAAATAAAAAGACTTATTTAAATTTATAAGCCACTTCATTTATAATCATTCTTATAAAAATGATAACTAACTTTTCTATTAATGCTCCAAATATTATCTGCACATCATAAAAGTTGATGATCTCTTTCATTCTTACACTTTCTCGTCCAAATAAGTTTCTTCTTTTCTACAAAAGGAGCTGATATTTTTATTTGATAAAGATATCCTAGCGCCGCTTTCCCCCTAAAGTGTACTTTATCATGCGAGCTTTTAAATTTGAACGCGATGATAAATTGGAATGTATTTTATAAATCAAGATCAAAAATACTGTTCTGCTCTTAACCTTTGCTCACCCCTCCTCCTTCCTTAATAATGAGCACATCTTATAAATTATTGAAAAAAATGTATACTTGCTTTTGTGCGTACTTTTGGCTATTACCTTCAAACTAACTTTTGTTTAATTAAATATAAGCCTATGCCGCATTAGCTCAGTTGGTAGAGCACATCATTCGTAATGATGGGGTCGCTGGTTCGAGTCCGGCATGCGGCACCGTTTAATTATTAAAGTCAGTTAAATAACAAGTTGTTATCCTTTAGTTAAAATACTCAATTATCTATCTTTTGATATATGATTGAAGCTTATTGTACAATGTAAAAATTATTAATCGCTTCACCTTAATCATAGGAAGACTGCCCCCCAAATTTTATTTTCTCATGTATTTTTGATCAAGTCTCTCAAAATGGCAAAAGAAAAAAGTCTTGTAAATTTAAGAATTCCTTTTAATCTAAATATTTATATATTTAATCATTCAAATGAAATGTGTTTAAAATAAAGAAACCCCTCATGTTTAAATGGACACATAGCGAAGAAATTAAACAGAAGCAAGTGCTGAGCAAATTTGGGCTATGTGGGAAGATGTAACAACTTGGCCTTATTTGGGATGATTATTGGTACAAAAATTAAGCAGCACATTCGTGATGCGATGCTTGAAATGAGCCGGCATGCTCTTACTGAAAATAAAACTATATCATAGTTATGCCTATCGCATGAAAAATCTGTTAAAAAGATTATAAACCATGACTTTTCCAGAATTCATTGTACTGATTTCTAATCTAGCTACTAGACCAAAAAGTGAAAAGAGAGGAATTCAATCAAGCTTTTTTGCCTCATAAGTAGCAGACACTATGATATACCAAAAAGGTGCTTTTCCTTTATATTCTGTAGTCCTGAGAAAAATATCATGATGAAAACTTATTTTCGATAAATATGCACAAAAAATATGTGCTAACATCCTGCATATAGAGTCAAAGGAATTTATAAGTGTTTATTGGAGTAAAATTATTAGAACATTTGAGGTTAAACCAAGTGTCATTGCGTAATGTTTCATTGGTTTGACAAACAATGCAAGTTTAACTTGTATAATGATATGTAGTGGATTGAAATGATTGAAGTCCAAAAAATTAATAACATATTGCACCTTGTTGAAAAGAAGCAAAAAATTTATCAAAGGGAAAAAGAGGTGTTTATGATGCAGATTTTTTCATTGATACGTCAATTTAAAAGTTACATTTTGTATAAATTTGCCAAATTGCTTACCCATAATTTATTGGTTAATATTTAAGGGAGTCCATAATGACTAACAAAAACCAGATTGATAAAGCCGCTTCATTGGTCGAATCGGCAAAGCGTTCTGGGGCAAATGCTGCTGATGCTATTATTATTCACACCCATTCTACGAGTGTATCGGTGCGTTTTGGAAAAGTCGAATCGACCGAAGCTTCAGAGAGCAATGATTTTACATTAAGGGTTTTTGTTGGCAAAAAAGTAGCAAGTGTTTCTGCTAATTTAGCAGCTTATCCGCAAGAACTTGCAGAACGTGCTGTTGCAATGGCAAAGGCTTCTCCTGACAGTTTATTTGAAGGTTTAGCAGATAAAGAATTTTTGGTTAAACATCCCAAAGATCTTGATCTTTTTGATGATTTTGTTCCGCACAATCACTTTCTAACAGAAGATGCTTTAAAAATAGAAGCAGCAGCCCTTGATGTTAAAGGAGTGAGCAATTCTGGTGGTGCCGCAATGGCTTACGGTCGTAGCGGATTTGTTCTTGTAACCAGCGATGGTTTTTGTGGTACCTATCACTCTAGTGGTTTTTCGCGCTCTTGTAGTGCCCTTGCTGGTGAGGGCACTGCTATGGAGCGGGATTATGATTATACAACTGCCTTACATTTTTCTGACTTGGAAGCAGCAGAAACTGTGGGAAGAAACGCAGGTGTTGGAGCAGTTCGACGTTTGGGAGCAGTTCGTGCAGCGACAGGAACTGTAGATGTTATTTTTGACCCGCGTACGGCTCGTGGAATCGCTGGACATATTGCATCTATGGTCAATGGAGCTTCTGTGGCCCGCAAAACAAGTCTTTTACAAAATCTTTTGGGAAAAGCAGTAATGAAACCAGACGTTAATGTGACAGATCAGCCTTTGCGATTGCGTGGAAATGCTTCGCGTCCTTTCGATGGAGAGGGAGTAGAGGGACAAGCATTAAATATCATTGAAAATGGTATTTTAAAAAACTGGCTTCTTTCATCCTCTTCAGCACGTGAATTGGGACTTAAAACCAATGGACACGGTGTACGTTCAGCATCGTTAGTACAACCATCCAGTACCAATTTTGCTATTGAACCAGGTTTAGTTTCGCCTCATGATATGATAAGAGATTTGCAAAATGGATTTTATGTCACAGAGTTATTTGGACATGGTATTGATTTTGTTACGGGGCAGTATAGTCGTGGTGCTTCTGGTTTTTGGATCGAAAATGGTGAAATCGCTTATCCAGTAAGCGAAGTGACGCTAGGTTCCAATTTGCTTCATATGTTAGCGCATTTAACACCCGCTAATGATATTGATCGACGTTATGGTATAACAGCTCCAACATTATTAATTGAAGGGATGACACTTGCAGGAAAATAACATGCATCACTCTTCTGACTTAAATCTCTTGCTTAATGTTTGTCGAGAAGCAGGCAATCTAGCAATGAGGTATTTTGGATGCGCAATGAACGTTTGGATTAAAGAAGGCAATTCACCAGTCAGTGAAGTAGATTTTGCAGTTGATCACTTCTTAAAGGAAAAGCTTCTTAAAGCACGCCCCAATTATGGATGGATTTCAGAAGAAACAAAAGATGATAGAGGAAAAGATATCTATGAACGCTATTTTGTTGTTGACCCTATTGATGGAACGCGTGGTTTTCTTTCTGGTAGCAATTATTGGTGTATTTCAATTGCTATTATTGAGAATGGGCGCCCTATTGTAGGTGTTGTACAATGTCCAGCTCATAGAAATGTTTATGCAGCTGTTACTGGGAGAGGTGCAACATTAAATGCTACAAAACTTCCTCTTTTAGAATCTCATATTAATGATAAGTATAAAATCTCAATTGATAAATCATTAGCACAAAAATTGCCGAAAAACTTTTGTAATAAAGTCAATTTTTATCGCTACATTCCTTCCCTTGCTTATCGTATTGTTCTTGTCGCTCAAAATGAGATCGATATCGTATTGGTTCGTCCGAATTGTCATGCATGGGATATTGCCGCTGCTGATCTTATTTTACAGGAATGCGGAGGATGTTTTTTATCGCTTGATACAGCTTCACCCTCTTACGGAAGTGAAACTTATCAATATGGGATTTTAGTTGCTGGTAAAAATAATTGCTGCCAAGATATGATAGATATTGTTCGTCAAGCAAAGTTCGTTTAATCACATAAAAAATACACTAAAATCTCTGAATAATATGGAGGCCCTATGATTGAAAACAGTGAGAAGAAACAATGCTTGTATCTTGTATTTGGTGGAGAATTAAAAAATCTCAATAGCAACCATTTTAAAAATATTGATGATTTAGATGTTGTCGGTATTTTTCCAGATTACCAATCTGCTCAAGAAGTATGGCAAGCAAAAGCACAAAGCAGTGTAGACAATGCATTACAACGTTACTACATCTTAGACTTGCATCGCCTTCTTGATTCTGAAAATGCGTAATAAAATTTGAATATTCGATCATTATTTTTTTTAATCAGATAAATATATAGAAAGATTGATTTTTTTAACTTCAATAGTAAAAATTAAGTGAAAATATTCGCAAAAAAATATGTATTTTCATGTGCGTTTAGGGAAGAAATCAATATTCACTCATAAAAACATGGCTTTTATAGCTTATTTATATTTTGCTGATAAGATAAAGGGGCAATTGATAATCTTAAATAATGTTTAAAGGAATAAAGCGTTTATAATCTCTTTTTTGTCACTTTTTTATAGGAATGATATACTATAAAATTCTTTCTTCATTCTCAAAATGAAAGGGTTATTGCGTTATTTTTTGTTTATTCATTCAGAAATGGACGTGCTTTTTGGCAAAAAAGCTAAAAATTAAATTTGTTTATGATTTGTGAAATACTTTCCCTATGGAATATGAGAGCTTTTAAAGCACATAATGCACGCGATTTTAAAATATTATCATTGTGGATATAAAAGCGTATAAAATGAGAAATAATTATTTTATTAGCCAAATTATTTATCTGCTCTATCATATTTTGTATACATGCATTTTCATCGGAGAAGCTTCTTGAAAAAACATGATATAGAACTGCGTTTCTGCTTACCAAATCATTCTCTATAAATGAGGCACTTTTTATTCCATAAAATATGAGAGATATCTCACTTATTCGATAAAAAACAATCTATACAATAAACAGAGGTGGTGAATTATTTAATAGAAAAAGTTTACAAACATCTCACAATAGATGAATGGAGTAGTTTTATAATGGAACTAAAGGCACAAACAGCTTTTTTAATCTATAGGATGATTGGTTTTTGTTTACGTCCTGTTGTACCTTTTTATTTGTTTTTTCGTACTATTCGTGGAAAAGAAGAGCGTGGACGCCAAAAAGAACGTTTGGGTAAGAGCCGTATAGCACGACCTAAAAAACCGCTCATTTGGTTGCATGCAGCCAGTGTTGGAGAAACACTTGCTCTTATTCCGCTTATTGATTACATTTTATCTTTGAAAATCAGTGTATTGTTGACAACCTGTACTGTAACATCCTCTTCTCTTGTGAGAAAAAAATTTGGTAATCGGTTAATTCATCAATATGCTCCATTGGATTTAGATTTGGCAGTACGCCGTTTTCTTAATCATTGGAAACCTGACTTAGCATTGATTTGTGAATCAGAGATTTGGCCTCTGCGTATCAAAGAACTTGCTAAAATGCATATTCCACAAATTTTGGTTAATGCTCATATGTCTAAACATTCTTTTAAAGCTTGGCAAAAACACCCTGTTCTTGCCAATTATATTTTTAAGCATATTGATCTGGCTATTGGTCAAAACGACAGAGATGTCACTTATTACCATGCTCTTGGAGTAAAATCTGTTGTGCTTTCTGGTAATCTTAAAGCCGATGTTGTACCAGTTGAAGATCAAACATTACTTACACATTACCGTAATGCTATCGGTAACCGTCCAGTTTGGGCTGCTATTTCTACTCATGACGGAGAAGAAGAAATCGCTTTTGAAGTCCATAGAATTCTTAAAGATTATTTGCCAGATTTATTGACAATCATTGTGCCCCGTCATCCTGAACGCTTAGAAGATCTTATCAAAAAGTGCAACAATAAGAATTTGCGTTTTGTTCGTAGAAGCAGCAATGCTGTTCCAGATACAAATACAGACATTTTGTGGGGCGATACAATTGGGGAAATGGGGCTTTTTCTTCGCTTATCAAAAGCCTCTTTCATTGGGAAATCATTATGTGGCGATGGTGGACACAATCCATTGGAGTTGGCTTTGTTTGGTTCTGCTATTTTGACAGGACCTTATGTCTCAAATTTTCAAGAAATGTTTGAACAATTTTTAACACATGAAGCAGCATATATGATTCAAGATACAAAACAACTTGCTATTCAGGTGTATAAGCTTTTAACAGATGAAGTATTACGACAAGAAATGACTCATAAAGCCTATAAAGTTGCAACGAGTATGACGGGTGCACTCGAGCGTACATTACAAATTCTTGAGCCATTTTTACAACCCCTTGTCATACAAACAGGTTTGAATCAGCAGCGAGGATAGCTATGCACATGAGTGCACCGCATTTTTGGTGGAAAAGTAACAGCTTTCTGCGTATTCTGTTAACCCCAGTTTCGTGGGTTTATGGTTATTTTGCGCATCGCCGCATGACAACCCCCCCCCCCATTATTGATCTTCCTGTTTTGTGCATTGGCAATTTTACATGTGGTGGTGCTGGTAAAACGCCTGTTGTCATTGCTTTTGCCCAAACGGCTAAAGAGCTTGGTTTCGTGCCTGGTGTTGTCTCACGTGGATATGGCGGATCCATTAAAAAAGTGCATATTGTCAATGAGAAATATGATCATGCGCGCGAGGTTGGAGATGAAGCACTTTTACTTGCACAGCATGCTGTTGTTGCCATATCAGCTGATCGTTATGCTGCAGCACAAAAGCTTAAACAAGAAGGATGTAATCTGATTTTAATGGATGACGGATTTCAAAGCCGCCGCCTTTACATAGACTATGCATTGCTTGTTGTGGATGCAATGCATGGTCTTGGTAATGGAGCTGTTTTTCCAGCAGGACCGTTGCGCGCACCCTTTAAAACACAGCTTTCTCTCACAGACAGTGTTTTATTGATTGGTCACCTGGATGCGTGTGATAAAATTGATTTTCTTATCACGCATACTGGAAAGACTTTGCATCATGCACAGCTTAAATCATTCGCATCTGATAAGATTGCAGAAAAATCATTTTTGGCATTTGCAGGTATTGGTAATCCAAATAAATTTTTTAAATCCATTAAAGATCTTTCTGGTCATGTCGTACAAACTTACTCTTATCCTGATCATTATTTTTTTTCCGATACAGATTTAAAAAATCTTGTCCAAAAAGCTGAAAGGCAAAATTTATGGCTCGCTACAACTGCTAAGGATTATACACGTATACAAACAAGCCACCTGCAAAAAGACTTAAAAAATCTGATTGTATTTGATGTTAAAGTCGATTTTGTTCAAAAAGATTTTTGCCACATGCTGCTTGAAGAAGTCATGGCCCGCTTTAAAGAACGCCAACATCTTCTTTAAAAAACCAAATTTATAATTTTTGATCGGTTACTTTTTTTGTGTTTTTAACAATTCACTGAGATATGGGTTACATTCAAGCTCACGATGATAGGAAATTTCACAACTCGCATATGCTTCTTGGCGGTGATGATTCCAATATTTTAAATCGTCTATCGGGATTTTCTGTCCAGTGACAGCACAAAGAGTATAAGTCCCATATTCTACGATTTTATATCCATTATTGGTGTAATGAATTTTTGCTTCGCGTTCATCACTAGAAAACATTTTTTATACTCCCTTTCCATTTTTATGAGAGATTATACAAGTTAAAGTGCCATAAAATGCCTTATAAAGTCGAGAATGAATTAAAAAAATATTTTTTTTGCTAAAGTATTAAAGAGTCATTTATTTTCTACCAAAAAGCCTCTCTATATCCGTCAATTTAAGTTCAATATAAGTGGGACGCCCATGATTACACGTTCCTGTATTGGGTGTTGCTTCTATTTGTCGTAACAGCGCATTCATTTCTTCAGGATGCAAAAGGCGCCCTGAACGTATTGAACCATGACAAGCCATCGTCGCTGCAACATAGTCAAGCATTGCTTTTAAATTGTCTGTCGTATCATATTCAGCAGCTTCATCTGCAAGATCTTTAATGAGAGCTTGTACGTTGATCTCTCCTAATATAGAGGGTGTTTCACGCACAACAATTGCGCCGGGTCCAAATGCTTCTATTCCCAAACCAAATTTCTGTAAAGAATCTTTATGTGCTAAAAGGCATGTTGCATCTTCTTCAGAGAGTTCAATAATCTCAGGGATAAGTAACAACTGTGAAGGAAGTGGTTTAGAATACAGCGCATTCTTGAGTGCTTCATAAATTAAGCGTTCATGAGCAGCATGCTGATCTACGATAATTAAACTGTCTTGGGTTTGAGCGATAATGTAGTTCTTATGAATTTGTGCTCTGGCAGCACCTAATGGATAAGATAATTCTTCTGATGAAGATGTTGAGCTTTGAATGTAAGTATCACCGCTTGGTGTATTTAACCCCTCCATAAGAGGATTAGTATCTTCTTTTAAACCAAAAGAGCTGTTCATATCCAATGGTTGATGTACCATTGATGGAGAAGCAAAATGATGCGGCTGTAAACTGTAAGAAGAAGATAGGTCTGTATTTTTAAATTTTTTCAATGGCTGTTGTATTTGAAATGCAGCCAACATTGCTTCAGAACGCGTTAATGTAGGACGAACACCAGCTTGATGCAACGCTTCATGAATTGCTCCAATGATGAGCCCACGAATTAATCCCTGATCACGGAAACGTACATCGGCTTTGGTTGGGTGGACATTAACATCTACATCAGAGGGAGGCAGATCAATAAAAAGAATAGATACAGGATAACGATCCCGTGTCATAACATCAGCATAGGCGCCTCGAATTGCTCCAAAGAGAAATTTATCACGCACTGGGCGCCCATTCACATAAGCAAATTGATGAAGGCTATTACTACGGTTGAAGGATGGTAAACAAGTAAATCCAGTCAAATGAACAGATTCGCGTTCAGCATTCAGTGCGATACTATTGGCAGCAAATTCTTTCCCTATAATTTGTGTAATACGATGCAATTGTCCTTGGGTATTATTTTCTGTAGCAGGAAGTTCCATAGAAGTTCTGTCTGCACCTGAAAGAGAAAAACGAATATGCGGAAATGCGATAGCAATTCGCTTAACCATATCGGTAATAGCATTCGTCTCAGCACGATCCGTTTTCATAAATTTTAGCCGTGCTGGCGTGACAAAAAAAAGGTCACGAACTTCAACAATTGTCCCAAGATTAGCAGCAGCCGGCTTGGGGCCAACAATTTTTCCTGCTGTAACAATAATTTCAGCAGCGCTCTCAGCATCCTGCGTTCGTGAAATGAGTTTCAGTTTAGCAACAGAACCAATAGAAGGCAAAGCTTCTCCTCTAAAGCCTAAGAAGCAGATATTGTGCACATCATCAGTAATTTTTGAAGTACAATGGCGAGAAACAGCTAATATTAACTGATCTGCTGGAATACCATAGCCGTTATCACTCACCTTTATAAAATTTTTCCCACCATTTGCTGTAATAATTTCAATTCGTGTTGCTCCAGCATCAATGGCATTTTCAACAAGTTCTTTGACAACATTCGCTGGCCGCTCAATAACTTCACCGGCAGCAATTTGATTAATAATATTCTCGCTAAGATGGCGTATGGTCATCATAAATTCTAACAAGATTCCTAAGGATTCTAGATTTGAATTATGATAACATTATTTGTGCAACATTCAAGAATGAGAATATGTGTAAGGCCTTATGCTCAAAATAACTCTTCAGTAAACTTTCACAAAATATTGTAGCAAGATAATGTTTCATTGTTTGTTGCATTCTCTCATTAACTATAGCTGCAAATTAACAAGTGAATGATTTTTATTACTCTAAAATATCTTGCACTTACCAATCATCTGAGACAAAAAAAGAAACGGCGTAATAATGGAAGGCAAAATATATGGCGCGTATAAGTGGTATTTTAGCAGATAATGATATACAAGCTTTAATTGATCATGGTATTCTCAAAGCTCTTCAGCCATTTAATGTAGCGCAAATACAACCCGCAAGTCTTGATCTTCGTTTAGGGGAAAAAGCTTATCGTATACGCGCTTCCTTTATGCCAGGAGCTGATATCAAAGTTTTGGATAAACTCGAACGGTTAAAATTGCACGAATTTGATTTGCGAGACGGAGCCGTTCTAGAAACAGGTTGTGTTTATATTGTTCCTCTTTTGGAAAACTTAGTTTTACCGGAAATTTTATCAGCGGTTGCCAATCCTAAAAGCTCTACTGGACGATTAGATATTTTTACCCGTGTCATTATAGATAATGCCCAGGAATTCGATAAAGTTTGTGCTGGTTATCATGGTCCACTCTATCTTGAAATTAGCCCACGAACATTTCCAATTTTGGTGCGTACCGGTTCTTGTTTATCTCAACTCCGATTTTGCAAGGGGCATAGTTATTTAAATGAGATTGAACTGCATACTCTCCATAGGAATGAAACACTGATATCTGATGATTTACCTAATATTAGTGCTGGTGGCATTGGGCTTTCTATTAATTTGAAAGGTGATGAAAACGGGCTTATAGGCTATCGTGGTAAACGTCATACAAGTGTTATTGATATCGATAAACGTGCTGTTGCAGACATTCTCAATTTTTGGGAACCTCTTTTTGATCGTGGTCAAAGAGAACTGATTCTTGATCCTGATGAATTTTATATTTTAGTTTCACGAGAAGCTGTCCATGTTCCTCCGCTTTATGCCGCTGAAATGACCCCTTTTGATCCCTTAGTTGGTGAATTTAGGGTGCATTATGCAGGCTTTTTTGACCCAGGTTTTGGGCATATGGAAGCAAATGGAAAAGGAGCAAAAGCGGTTTTGGAAGTACGCAGTCATGAAGTTCCATTTATCTTAGAGCATGGTCAAATGATCGGTCGTTTAATGTATGAACATATGCTCAATAGGCCATCAGCACTTTATGGACAGAATGCTGGATCACATTATCAAGCACAGGGATTAAAATTGTCTAAGCATTTTAAATGATTTATAATGCGATTCTTGTAAAATATTTGCAAACAGCCTATTTAAATAAAATCTCCCTGTATTTTATATAAAATTTTGTTAAAAGTAATATATCTTTCTTATGGAGTATTATCCTTTATTTTCTTAATATATTGCATCTTCGATTTAAATGCTATTTCAATAATTATGGTAATTATGCTTTTTATGTATCATAAAAATTATGATTAGAAAATAGCTTAAGTTAAAATGAAATTTTTCTGTTCATATATATTCAAATTTAAAATTCTTAAAAAACTAAGTAAATCAGCAACTGCAGATTTTGATGAGCAAAAAACCTGCAAAAGAAAGCATTTTAGATACGTATAACAATCTTGAGTTCGTTCTATTAATACGCTTTTTCATCTTGTTAGAGAACTTTCATTGCTATATTCAAGATTTAGCCCTATGATTTTTATAACGTGTCATGTGAGATATCTTTATAGTTTATATAGTATGGTGTTGCTTTAAAATAAGAAACAATAATTAAATAATCTCTCAAAGACTGTTGGTTACAGAAAAAATTTACGGCTTAATTCTTTATTCTGAGATATATTTTTATTAATAACAAATAACCTATGCGTTTGTAAATTATTGATTAATAATTAAGAATTATCAGTTCTTAAATCTGAAAAAGAACAATAAAATTATTGCTATTATCAATATATTTTTTTGGGCCGCAATCTTCATTTTCTACATATATTGAATGAAGTATTTTGAGAAAATGTCTAAAAAGAAAGGTGATTAATTCTTTATAAATTGTATGACGTTTCCGCTCTTCATTCAAAAATATTTGGTGCACTTCATGATTATTTCCTCAACATTTGATTACCGTAAAGCAGCAAAACATCGGCTTCCTCCTTTCCTTTTTCATTATATCGATGGTGGAGCTTATGCTGAAGAAACAATGCGACGTAATTGTACTGATCTTCAAGCACTTGCACTACGTCAAAGAATCCTGATGCAGATTGGTGAAGTTGATCTTTCAACCAAGATTTTTGATCAAAAATTCGATTTGCCGATTATACTTGCACCTGTTGGACTAACAGGTATGTATGCACGCCGTGGTGAGGTACAAGCCGCACGTGCAGCCGTTGCAAAAAGGATTCCTTTTACCCTCTCCTCAGTTTCAGTTTGTCCCATTGCAGAAGTGTACAAAGCAGTTGGTGATGCATTTTGGTTTCAACTTTATGTTCTCAAAGATCGTGGATTCATGCGTGATGCATTAGAGCGAGCTTGGGCATCTGGAATACACACATTGGTTTTTACAGTTGACATGCCAATTCTCGGTGCACGTTACCGTGATGCGCATTCAGGAATGTCTGGGCCTTATGCTGGGTTACGCCGTATTTTTCAAGCTTTGACCCATCCTCATTGGGCTTGGAATGTTGGTATTATGGGGCGTCCACATGATCTTGGCAATGTTTCTACCTATTTGCAAAAGAAGATTGCATTAGATGATTATGTTGGTTGGATTGGAGCAAATTTTGACCCATCAATTAGTTGGCGTGATTTGCAATGGATTCGAAATTTCTGGAAGGGAAAAATGATTCTGAAAGGCATTCTTGATCCAGAAGATGCACGAGAAGCAGTACAGTTTGGTGCTGATGGTATTGTTGTTTCTAATCATGGTGGACGCCAACTTGATGGTGTCTTATCAACGGCACGGGCATTGCCAGCAATTGCCGAAGCCGTAAAGAATGATTTGGTTATTATAGGGGATTCTGGTGTGCGTTCTGGTCTTGATGTTGTACGTATGATAGCACAAGGTGCAGATGCTGTTATGATTGGTCGTGCCTTTATTTATGCGCTTGCAGCAGCAGGTGAGAAAGGCGTTACTCACTTGCTTGATCTTTTCGCAAGTGAAATGCGGGTAGCCATGACACTGACCGGTGCCAAGATACTTAAAGAAATTACATGCGAAAGTTTAGTGAATAAAAATGGCTCTAAGTAATGAAATTTTATAATGCTTTTAGAAAAAGAAATCCTTTTTTATAGAGATACATATTTATATATTTCACAGATATTTTGACAGTTAACCTTCAATAGAAAAAGCCAAAATTTTTCTCCATAAAACGATAGAAAATATCCTATAACTACAATAATAATAAAGAAAAAAACTTAATAATCATGAACACAGAGCATAAATAACACTGCAGACAGCTTTCATTTACTTTGTTAAAAGCGTATTCTAAAGATAAAAAAGAACAAGCGCTGATATTAAAAGCAAAAAATTGTTTATATAGAAAAAATAGATATAAGTAATGCTGTGAGCATTTTCCCCTCCTATTTATAAAAACGTTTAAAATATAATACGTTAATTAATTTTCTTCCGTATTAGAATAAAAAAGTAAATTTATAACTATCATTTAATTCCACTTCAATATACAAAATCTATATAGTACATAATTAATTTTATTTTAAATAATCAAGATATATTATTAATCTATAATCATAATAAAAAACGAAATATATTCCATATAATAGCTACAGATGTATGTTAACTTTATTGAATAATATATTATATGGAATATAATATTATATTTTATAGAATACATTTTTAAATAATGAAAAAATACAATATAATATCTTTTAAAAAATGCTTTCACTAAAAGCAAGATAACGCAATTTAATATGCTTATCTGCTTTATTCTCTTGCATTGTCAATGAGTTATGATTATTTTGCACAGGCAAACGCATGAGAGGGTAGTTTCATATTTTTTATACATTATATCAATGCTAACATAGTTTTCGTTATACTTTCTCGACTTATTCCATAATTTGCCAAAATATCCTATTGGCTTCCATTACAGATTGGCTCATCTTGTATTCCTAATGATACAAATTTACAAACAATATTCTGTTCCATGAGTAATTTTGCTATTGTTCTCAAAGAAACAAGATATTGATTATAATGATAATTTATCGTTATTCATATTGAATGAGAGCCCCGAATAACGTAAGATTCTCTCATTTCAAGTCTGCTTATCTTGAATCAATCAAAATTACTCGCTTGCACATAACAAGCAGGATGAGTGTGTGGGTAAAATTATATAAGAAAGAACTAAAAATGGCTCTTATGAACTATCTTAATGCTAGAGCTGTCGCAACATTGGAGGCTGGTAAATATAATGATGGTGCCTGCTTGCTTCTTCACAAACGTAAAGATGGAGGTGCTCAATGGATTTATTGACTATAAGAAGGCTCAAAAGCCTGTTGATATTTTATCCAACATGTAGGACTAAATTGAGATGGTTAATTAAGGGAACAATCCCGCACTGACATGGGTACACATGAATGTGAGGATCGTACTTTCCATCAACAGCAAGACTTAAGGTTGATATTTACGGCTATTTTTGTACTTTTTACAAAACGGGCTGTTTAAGCGCTTCTTGACACTTCTCTGTGGGATGACAGCATCTGGACAACAAATCGGAAGGTTTTCTTCTTTAAACGTATAACACCATCCCCCTTCATGTTCATCTTTATAGTCGAATCCTGATTGAATCATGCAAGCATAAATTGTTGCATCCTCATTAACACTAAGCTCTCTGTTTTCTGAATCTTCACCATAAGGAGTTGGCATTCCACATTCCAATAGGGCTTTTCCTACTTCAGTAAAATCAGCTCTTGGCTTCTCCCACATGTATATATACCCTGGAGGAGGCTTATCGATGTTTTCAATACCACATCAAGCTATGTTCAACAAAACGAGCTCGCTTAATAGTTTTAAGATGTATTTCATTCCCCCCCTGATTTAATTGAAGATATTTCTCGGCAATGCTTATAAAGAATCTCCATAAGAAGATCTACAGGCTTTATCCGCATGACCATAACAAGCGTGGACAGTAGGATAAGTCGTAAATATTCTCCATGCCTCATTAGAGGAATTACGTAAAAAAATATACATACAGATAAGAAATACTATATTGGTAAGAAACTACTATAAACTAATATAGCAAATATTCTATAAAAAACTGGTATAAGATAATTTCTGTTACCCCAGATAAAAACAAGAACTTCCTTAAGCCTGGCGTTATGAACGCAATTTATAAAGAAGGATTGCTGTCTCACCATAAAAACGCTCATCATCGAGACAAAATATCTCAGGCAAATGAATCATGGCACCTTTCTTTTCTTCAAGTACAAAAAGTGTATCAACTTTTGCCCACCCTCCTTGCAACGCTTCCACAAAAGCACGCTCTCCTAAACAATGGCCATAGGGAGGATCTGCACAAATAACATCAAATGGAAGCATTGTGCCAATATTGCCAAGTTTTGTTGCATCGCGACGCAAAATACGCCCCCTTGATTGCAAGTCAAAAGCTTCAATATTTTTTTGTATCAGTCCACGTCCCTCAACAGAGTTTTCAACAAAAACAGCGGCTTTTGCACCACGTGACAGAGCCTCTATACCTACAGCACCAGTGCCAGCAAACAGGTCAAGAACACGTTTATTGGTCCAAAATTGTTCTTCTCGGCTCGCAAGAATATTGAAAAGGCTCTCGCGTGTACGATCACTCGTTGGACGAATAGTCTGTCCTACGGGTGCAAACAAAACACGCCCAGCAAATTTACCGCCGACGATCCGCACGCGATCCTCCAAATCTCTTCACTATTTTTGCCTCACCACCATACGCTTTAGATTTTTTTATACCCCCATCAAATGATTTCCCTCTTTTTTTATTCTTAAAAGAACGCTCATCATGACCATCTTTCATAACCTTTTCTTCTTTCTTTAAAAAACGCTCTTTTTTGCCATCAAAACGCGTCTCAGCAAAAGACTTTTTACCACGTTTTGGATCAAAACGAGTATCCCTTTCTTGCCGCAACGGAACATCTGAAGGCTTTTCCTTCGCTTTATAGAAAGATCTTTGATCTGCTAAATTGCTCTTATGTTCATGAGAGAACTTTTCACTATAAGCAGACTTCTTACGCGCACTTTGTGGACGGGCACCAGGAGCCATCCAAACATTAGAACGGCGTGAACGCGGCAATAAACGCTCTGCTTTTCCATCCTCACTCTTATCTTTACGCATAAATTTTTCATCAGACTTTGTACCCAATTGCGATTGATTGCGTTTTGCAGATCCGCCTTGCTGTCTACGCTGTACACCACTCCCACTTGAAAAAAACCAACCATCATTGATAGCAAAATTTTTACCACTTTGTTTTTCCACAACAACCGTAGAATGTGAAAAAGGTTTCAGAATAGGAGCATCAAAATTTGCATTGGCTTGTATAATTAAACGCTCCCCTAATTGTTCACGTAACATGCGCCCTTTTATCTCACGAATAGCTCCTTCTGCTAAATCAGAGAGCTGAAATGGACCATAAGAAATACGAATTAAACGATTAACTGATAATCCTAATGCTCCAAGAACCTTCTTTATTTCACGATTTTTTCCTTCACGTAAAGCGACAGAAAGCCACATATTTGTTCCCTGCTCACGTTCAATCGATGCTTCAATCGAACCATAGAAAATACCATCAACCGCAATGCCATTTTTAAGGTTATCAAGTGCACTCTGTTTTACTTTTCCATGCGCACGAACCCGATATTTGCGCACCCATCCTGTTAAAGGCAACTCTAATACACGCGCTAAACCACCATCATTGGTTAACAGCAAAAGCCCTTCTGTATTCATATCAAGTCTGCCTACAGAAAGAACACGAGGCATGCCTTTTGGTAAATTGCTAAATACTGTCGGTCTACCTTCAGGATCACGGTTGGTGGTGACAAACCCTGCTGGCTTATGGTAAAGCCATAGCCGTGTTCGTTCTATGGGAGGCAAAAGTTTGCCATCAACTTTAATAACATCAGAGAGAGTAACATTCAAAGCAGGTGTCGTCACAACTTTACTATTAACCACAACCCGACCTGCAACAATCATCATTTCTGCATCGCGACGCGAAGCAACACCTGAACGTGCTAATCTTTTAGCAATTCGCTCACTCTCATTGTTTTCACTCATTTGCTCTTTACACCAATCTCTGCCAATACTTTTAAAAAATCATCACCCCATACCATACCGCTTATCCTGAAAAGGAGGAGTAACACAATCATTTATCATTTTCTATCCTTTAACAGTAATTATATACCTGTTTCCTTACAAGGTTATTGCAACATTCAAAAAAACTATGCTCCTTATAATACTCCCCTTATAATACTCCTATGTGTGGAGAAGCTTGTCACCTCCCCTACACTTTAGTAGAAAGAATTCTATGATTTTGACTCCCATGGAAACAGCCCTCTTAGAAGCACAATGGGCAAAGGAAAAAGATGAAGTCCCTGTAGGTGCCGTTATTACTCGCGGCAAAACAATCATTGCGCGCGCTGGTAATTATATAAAAGCCGCATATGATCCTACAGGACACGCAGAAATGCGTGTTATCCGTAGAGCTTGCGAGGCACTTCAAAGTGAAAGACTTCCTGATTGCGACTTATATGTTACCCTTGAACCTTGTGCAATGTGTGCCGCAGCGATTTCATTTGCACGTATACGGCGCCTCTATTATGCAGCAAGCGATCCCAAAGGAGGTGCTATTGAATATGGCTCACGCTTTTATCAGCAATCAACCTGTCATCACAAACCTGAAATCTATGCTGGTTTTAAAGAAAAAGAAGCAGCCCAATTGCTTAAAGATTTTTTTGCACAAAAACGGTATTAAAAAATTCCTTTTCTTACCTCTAACACCTATCTTTTAACAATATGAGAAATCCTTTAAAAATTAAGAGCTCCTCTTTTTATCTAAACGCGTTTTCAGAGCATTTTTTCTAACATTCTTTTAATGTTTTTCTTCTTACTTACCGGCAGGTGCAATCTTTGCTGGTTGACGGTAACTCAAAGGTGGCTCAGTAAGATAGCGACGATACTTTGCACTCCCCACTCGTGCACTCTGGCGACGTAAATATTCCTGCCGTTGCTTTGCATGCAACCGTGAAATATTGTCTGAACTATCAGCATTGGTATACGCATTAACTGATGATTGTTTTTTGGGCAAATTAGAAACCCTGCTACTATCAGAATGTTGCTTTGATGCTGCTACATCTTGCTGCGGCAATGGCAAAACTAAGCGTGAACCAGACTTCGGTATCACAAGTTTTGGATGAGGTTTCATAACAAGCTGACTATTATTATTTGTCGATGTAAACGAAGCAAGATTAGCAACATCTTCAAAAAACTGTAATGAAACTGATTTATCTGTACCATAGGTAGGAGCGGACATGCCGCATCCTGTTAACATAAAGCATATACCCAAAATGCTTGCCGGAAATATTTTTACTTCACACCTTTTCATTGCTCATCCCATTTTCCTCAGTATATGGCTCATCGATCTTCCTGTATTTATTGGAGATCTGTTCCACACACAAACTCACCCCCACGGAAAACAACAAACTTCCTCACTATCATAAAAGATTATAAGCATCAATGACAGAATTTAAACCGCAACAATGCTCCTTATAAAACTATATTTTCCCTTTTAATGTAAAATGTCAAAGCTTTCCAAGCATTTGTAATTCCCGCAAGACAGCTGCATCACGAGCAGATACATCAGGATAAGCCGGATCACTCCCAACATCTTGTGTATAACGCCATGACCTCGCACATTTTTTTCCTAATGCCTTTTCCGAATACACACCTACACCTTCCACATCACTCAGAGTAAAAGCATCTGCTGGTGGTGGATCCTGTTTAATTGTTAGGGCACTGGTAATACAAATTTCCGCCATATCTAAATTTTCTAATGCCTCCAGTAAAGTGGGATTAGAAATAAAAACAACAGGTGCGGCTTCTAAAGATGATCCAATACGTTTATCTGCTCGTTCGAGCTCTAAAGCACCTGTCACAACTTTACGAACCTGCCGAATTTTTTTCCAACGTTCAGCCAAAGCTTCATTCTGCCATTCCTCTTGTGCTGGATGAAATTGTTCTAAATGCACCGACTGGCTTTCTGGGTAACGCTCTAACCACGCTTCTTCCATCGTAAAAGGTAACATTGGAGCAAGCCATGTTACCATTCGTTCAAAAATCTCCCGAACAACCTGCAAGGAAGCTTTACGTTTTTGTGATGAAGGCGCATCACAATAAAGAGAATCTTTGCGTATATCAAAATAAAATGCTGATAACTCAATGATTGAAAAATCTAATAATGCGCGCATAATCTTTTTAAAATCAAATGCATCATAGGCTCGATTAACCAATCGATCAAGTTCAAAAAGTCGATGTAAGATAAGTTTCTCAAGATCTGGAAGTGCACAATAAGGTATTTCTTCTCCATCATCATGCGCTAAAGTTCCAAGCATCCAACGAATTGCATTGCGTAGTTTACGATAGGAATCCACATTGGTTTGAAGGATTTTTTTGCCTAAACGCTGATCTTCCCAATAATCAGTTGTCATGACCCAGAGACGAAAAATATCAGCACCAGATGTCTTAATAATCTCTTGGGGGACCACTGTATTGCCTAAAGACTTAGACATTTTCTTGCCATTTTCATCCAAAGTAAAACCGTGTGTAATCACCGTCTTATAAGGAGGATAAGCGCGCGTACCACAGCTTTCTAAAAGAGAAGATTGGAACCACCCACGATGTTGATCAGACCCTTCAAAATAAACATCAGCAGGCCATTTTAAATCAGCCCGATCTTCTAGTACAAAACTATGGCTCGCTCCAGAATCAAACCAAACATCAAGAATATCATGAACCTGAACCCAAGGCTCATACGCACGATCACCTAAAAAACGCTCACGTGCTCCTTCAGCAAACCATGCATCCGCCCCTTCTGCTTCAAAAGCCTGTAAAATACGCTCATTCACGCCCTCATCTTTCAGGACAACACCATCTTCATTAGCAAAAATACAAATAGGAACACCCCAAGAACGCTGACGAGAAAGAACCCAATCAGGACGCTCTGCTATCATAGAAGCTAAACGATTTTGACCAGAAGAAGGTACAAAACACGTCATCGAAACAGCTTCCAAAGCACGACTGCGTAAAGTTGAACCATCTCCCAAATCTTTATCCATTGCAATAAACCATTGTGGTGTATTACGGAAAATAACCGGTTTTTTTGAACGCCAACTGTGGGGATAAGAATGCTTTAAACGACCACGTGCAAACAACCTATCTCCTTTTATTAAAGCATTAATAACCTCTTTATTGGCATCCCCCATTTTTCCATTATCATCAATCACGCGTGCTGGTCCCCCTTCCCGATCTGGACCAAAACCAGGAACATCCTTCGTATAAAAACCAGCATCATCAACAGGAAACGGTATAGATGGATCAATACCCATCTGCTCTAAGAAAGATTTATAATTATTCCAAATTTCAAAGTCTTCACGCCCATGGCTTGGTGCTGTGTGAACAAAGCCTGTACCAGCACTCTCTGTAACATGCGAGCCATCAAGCAGTGCAATCTTATAGTTATACCCTCCAGCAAAACCTTTTAATGGATGAGAAAGAACAAGCGTTTTCAGCTCGTCAGCAGAAACAACACGCAAACGCTTTAAAATAAGTTTTGCTTTTTCTGCACAATTTATGGCCAACGCATCAGCAAAAATAAGTTTTTCTCCCACTTTAGGACCAAAATCATTTTCTGCACTTTCAACTTCATACACACCATAAGAAATCTGCGAAGAATAACTCACCGCACGATTCCCTGGAATTGTCCACGGAGTTGTTGTCCAAATCACGACATAAGCGTCATATAAATCGCTAGAATCTGTTTCAAAAACAGGAAACTTAACCCAGATAACCTCCGATTCATGATCATGATATTCAATCTCTGCTTCTGCTAAAGCTGTACGTTCAACAACAGACCACATTACAGGCTTTGAACCACGATAAATCTGATCTGACAAAGCAAATTTCATCAGTTCACCAGCAATACGTGCTTCTGCACGAAAAGCCATTGTGGTATAGGGTGTGTTAAAATCTCCAATAACGCCAAGGCGTTTAAATTCTTCACTTTGAACAGCTATCCAATGCTGTGCAAATTCACGGCATTCTTGCCGAAATTCATTAAGGGGTACATCATCCTTATTTTTCCCTTGTGCACGATATTTTTCTTCAATTTTCCATTCAATCGGAAGCCCATGACAATCCCAACCAGGAACATAATTTGCGTTAAAACCGCGCATTTGAAATGAACGAACAATCACATCTTTTAATACTTTATTCAAAGCATGACCGATATGAATATGACCATTTGCATAAGGTGGTCCATCATGGAGAATGTAAAGTGGTCGGTCTTTTGCTTGTTGGCGCAATTGCGCGTAAAGCCTCATATCTTCCCACCGCCCCATTAATTCAAGCTCCTTTTGCGGCAGCCCCGCACGCATAGGAAAATTTGTTTGTGGTAGATGAAGCGTTTTTGAATAATCTATTGTTTCATTTTTCACAGTCATTGTGAAATATCCCTGTCCACTTTTACGATTTTATTTTTGCATAACTTCCCTGAACCCTGCAACTCTGGTTTTTTATCTATAGGGAAAGCCGAGCTTATCATTCGTATAAAGCAGCGATCAAGAAGATGTATCATCATATGCTATGGGCTTTATCATGAAACTATCAAGAAAGAAAAGCCAAAAATGATCTTTTCAAAAAATAAAGGCCCCATTCTTGGTGGAGCCTCATAAAATTTATTCTTAAAACAAATTAAAATTTGTAAGCTACACCAACACGGAAATCATTGGTTTTATATTTAATCTCAAGTCTTTCTTCTACAAATTTCTTTTTACCAAAATCGGAATAACGATATTCTGCACGCAAAATAACATTGTCAAGCATTGCAAAATCAACGCCACCACCAAGAGTATAACCAACCATCGTCTTTGTTTCATCGGATAAGTTCTTAGAAACAATAACTCCCCCATCTTCTCTCTTAACTGATATTGACACAGTATCGTGGAATTGTCCATAAGCAATACCGCCAGCAACATAAGGCATAAAGCGATCAGCGGCAAAACCAATACGTATCCGTGTGGCTCCCACCCAATTTTGTTTAAAAATATGACTTAAAGTTTCAACTGCACCCTCGTTCTCAAGACCAAGTGCAGAAGCCAACATTCCCATTTCTTCTATACCATATACATTAGAACCGTTCTCAGCTGCCTCTTGTGTACCTCGTGTACGATGCCCAACCGCTCTCTGCGCATCACGAGAGTTAACACCATGAGAATGAGAGCCATGTGGACTATTACCCATAGCATGCGGATAAGAAGCCGTACCATGTGGATGCCCACTAGAGCCGCGCTGTACTCCACGAGATGTAGCACCCTGCGAATGAACACCACGTGCAGCACTACCCTGTGCACTGCTACCGGATGCACCACTACCACTAGCACCTCTTGCTCCACTAGTTGGATGCGCTCCCGATGCAACTGCTGATTCTTGTGTCAATGATCTAGCCAGTGTTAATGGCGCCTTCGCTGCTGATGACGCCGGTGTTGATGCTGGCGCTTTTGCTGATACTGCTGGATCTGCTGCTCCTGACCTCCTTGAGGCTACTCCCGGAACCCCTCCTGACGTTGCTCCCATTGATTGCACTGGTTTTGCTGGAGCTGGAGCTGCTGTCGTAGGTGTCGTAGGCGAAGTTTCTATCCCTGAACCTGTTAGGCTTAAAGTACTTGTCGCCGCATTCCCCGATGCTGATCGCACTGATCTGCGAGATCTTGCAACTAAAGCGTCCACTGTAGTATCATCAGGTGCACCTATGATAATGTTTTTTGTGTGTTTTTTTCCAGACCAAGTAAAATCTGTATCGATACCTAAAACAAAATTATCACCAAGATCAATATTAGAGCCTGCATACAAACCACCTTCAAAACCTGAAAGCTTAGGTGATAAATCTTTACTCAGCGGTACGCTTTGCTGTTCACCAACAATACTCATATCGGTTTTACTTGAAAAACCACTTGTTTGACCACCTATGTAGAAACCTGTCCATGTGAAAGTAGGTACTACAAAATTGGACGGAGCAGATGATGTAAGAGGTTGATGAGACATCACCACATCAGCTGCCTGCACTGTAGAAGCTGAAATCAAAGCAAAAATAGATACCGTTATTAAACATTTTGTATTCATAAAATATCTCCAAATATCCAAAACGGGTTGTTTATAGTGTATCTCTTTGTAAAGATCTGTAGTAAAAATATCACATTCACAAAAAAATAAAGACTCCATCAAAGAAGAAGCCTTTTAACAATTTAATTTTGATCTAGAGAGATTTTTCTTTAGAGCAATTAGAATTTGTAAGCTATACCAACACGAAGATCATTGGTTTTATAGCTAACTTCGTTTCCATCTCTATTAAACTTCTTTTTACTATAAACAGAGTAACGGTATTCCGCACGCAACAGAACATTATCAGTCACTGCAAAATCAATACCGCCACCAAGGATAAAACCAAAAAACATTTTTGTTTTATCAAATGTATTACCAGATATTGTTTTACCTAGATTATTATTTATCGTTTTTTTGTTCCTGAAAACCAATCGGTCTCCTGCATCTGTGCATAAGCAACACCACCAGTAATATAAGGCATAATGCGATCAATAACCGCAAAACCAATACGCACCCGCGTAGCACCGGACCATTTTTCTTTTAAAGTAGCACCATACTTTCCCGTGTCACCTGCTACAAATTCTTCCGTTTCCTTTAATTGAATACCGGAATCTTTAAGATCTTCATTAAATTCTAAAGCATCAGCAGCATCAAGAATCTTTGAAACAAAGCTTTTTTATCTCCTCGATTAGCCCAAATGGCATTGGTTTCAATCCCTAGAATAAAACCATGACTAAGATTTATATTGAAACCAATATAAATGCCCCCTACAAAACCTGAAAGCTGAGGTGTTCCATTTTTTTTTGAAAAGCCTCTCTTTTGTGTCCGGATCTGTTCCCTTAACCTTACTTGAAAAAACACCAATCTGACCATCTATGTAGAAACCTGTCCAAGAAAAGTAGGAGCAGCAATAGCTGGTGCTCCTTCGTGAGGAACGATCACATCAGCAGCATGTGCCACAGAAGCTGACATCAAGGCGATAACAGAAGTGATGATTAAAGATTTTATATTCATATTTTGCTCCTAATTCATTTATAGGATAATGTTAAACACTTACACTAAGAAAATCTGTAGTAGAAATGACACAATGATAAAAAGAGAAAAATTGTTAAAGACAGAGCTTGTTAATCACTCTATCTAGTATGAGAACTGATAAATTAAATTGATATCAAGATTAAATTACTCTTATTATTTATGATTTTTACCAAAATGAATGTTTCACAACATCTTGAAATATTAAAATAATATTCAGATATGTGACAATATAACAATAGAAAAACAGCAAAAGCCCCGTTTTTGGCGGGGCTTTTTAATAATTAGTCTTGTAATAATAATTTCGTTTTTACAAAATTAGAATTTGTACGCTACACCAACACGGAAATCATTGGTATTGAAATTATATTCTTTTTCTTTTGCAAAAAACTTCTTTTTACCATAATCAGAGTAACGGTATTCTGCACGCAACAGAACATTATCAGTCACCGCAAAATCAATACCGCCACCAATCGTGAAACCAACCATCGTTGCTGTTTCATCAGATGAAGTTGAACTAAAAGATTTATCACCTATCTTTGCTTGTCCATAAGCGGCTTCTAGCTGTGTATAAGCAACCCCCCCAGCAACATAAGGCATAATACGGTCAGCAGCAGCAAAACCAACACGTACTCGCGTAGCACCTGCCCATTTCTGTTTAAAACCAACAGCTTCTGCTACAGAAGTAACATCTTGGTTATCTGAATTTCTAGCACTTACTTTCTTTCCATCAGCTTTAGTTTCAGTTCCAGGTTTGTTAGTTTCAGTTCCAGCAGCTACTTGTATATCCTTTTTGCCAGACCAGATCATATCTGTTTCAACACCTAAGATAATACCATTGCCAAGATCAAAGTTAGATCCTGCATAAAAACCACCAATCAAACCTGAAAGTTTCGGTGATAAGTTTTTAAAAACTGAAGTGTCTTTATCTTTATCTTTTAGGTCAATTTTACTTGAAAAACCACCAATTTGACCTCCAACATAGAAACCTGTCCAAGAAAAGTTAGAGGCACTGATAACAGGCGCAGCTTCATGAGGAACGACAATATCAGCAGCCTGTACCCCAGAAGCTGAAATCAAAGCGATAACAGAAGTTGTTATTAAAGATTTTATATTCATAAATTTTGCTCCTAATTCATTTATAGGACAATGCTAAACACTTACACAAAGAAAATCTGTAGTAAAAATAACACAGCTATACAAAATAAAGGTCCCGTTGAGAGATAGAACCCCTTAATACCTCCATTTTATAGGAAATATTGTCAGCTATATATGATGTAAGACATTGATATGATGACTAAATTATCATCTGTCGTTTATGAATTTCTTTTTACTAAAATTATTATACAGGACCATTCCACATACATAATAATATGTGGAATGTGACAATATAACCACAGTAAAATCACTAAAGAATCATCAAAAATGGAATCCTTTAGGATTTAGTTTATCAATAGGTTAAAATTTGTAAGCGACTCCAACACGAAAATCATTGGTTTTGTAAGAAGTTTCATACTTATCGTTTGAGAATTTCTTTTTACCAAAATCCGAGTAACGATATTCCGCACGAACGATAACATGATTGGTCATTGCAAAATCAACACCAGCGCCAAGGGTGTAACCAACAAATGTCTTTGTTTCATCAGATAGGTTACCAGAAGCTATAACTTTACCCGTATCTTTTTGTGTTATTGATATCGATGCTATATCTTGAAGCTGTGTATAGGCAATACCACCAGCAACATAAGGCATGATGCGTTCAGCAGCAAAACCAATCCGTACACGCGTAGCGCCAGCCCACTTCTCTTTAAAAGTGAAACTATGGGATCGTGTATACTTATTAGCTTCAAGTCCATTATCACCAATACCGATACCAGCGTCTTTTAGCATCTTACTCACATAATTCACATGATTTTGAGCAATCTCGTCTGCTGGAGTTGTTTTCGTATCATTTTTATCCGTCCAAATGATATCTGTATCAACACCCAAAATAAGACCATTGCCAAGATCAATATTAGAACCTGCATAAAGTCCCCCCATGAAACCGGATAGTTTAGGTAAATAATCATTATTCACCGGAACATTTTTTCCGTTCGTGAGGATATCCATCTTTGTTTTACTCGAAAAACCGCCAATCTGTCCCCCAATGTAAAAACCAGTCCAAGAAAAAGTTGGATTAATAACAACCGGTGCAACAGGTGAAGGACTAGGGGGAACAATAACATCTGCTGCATGCGCTGCTGAAGCTGAAACAAAAGCGAAAGCAGAAGCTGTTATTAACCATTTCATATTCATAATTTCTCTCCATAGCTGAATATTTGAACACTTGGTTTCATATAGAGCCCCAATTTTAGATATCTGTAGTAAAAATGATACACTCATAAAAAAACAAAAAATTCGCTCCTCTTAAAAAAGCTCCCTTGATGCTACATACAATGATTTGTTCTGTTAAAAATCAGCATTATCATGACAAATATAATAAAAACTGCTTTAACACTACTTCACCTAGCCCCTTCTAAAGCTAGTCAAATATATCTCTTAAGATATTATCTCTTCACTTATTTATAACTCATCGGATCTCTATTAAATAGATTTGGCCGTGGTCTTGGGTGTTTAGGCCTATAACCTCTTCTTTTACCTAAATATGATACAGGTACCAATTCAACAGCTGCTTTTTGTTGGCTATCAGCAACACAAGAAAATTCCGTTTGCAAAACTTCAGATAAAGTATCGCTAAACTGTTTCTTAGAAAAAAAACTCTCAGAAGAAACAGTGGAAGATATTCCCTGTCCCAATTTTTGGGCACTCAAAAAACTTGCTCCCTGTGCTACAGAGATTGAAAAAAAAGTAGCAAAAGCTGTAATAATATATTTCAAATTCATAGATCTTTCTCCTTTTATAATATCCATAATGAGTTTTATGGTAGTGCTTTCATTGCAAATTTCCATAGAAAGATGATCTTTTTACTTATAAAAGGAGAATTTTTAGTACTTTGATTTTTAAATAAATGAGAATTACCAAGCTATACTGACATAAAAATCACTTAATTTTGTAATAAATGAACACAATACAGCGTTAGATGTAAAATCAACGACACAATTTATTCATTCATTTCTCTAGCAAAGACTATTCTTATCCTCTAATGGTCAATGCATTGTAGTGTTAGAATACTGGTATTCTTCTTCTATTTGCCAACACAAAATGTTGTAATAACTTTTACATGAAATGGTTCATAAGAGGTATATTTTATTCTTTTCCTCAATAGTTGTTACACATACCAATTCCGCGCTTATGACGTATAAGTAAATGATTTTGAAATAAAAAAATCTTAGGTTATTCGGTATTGTTATTCAATATAAAAATGCTAAATTATTACAAATTAGTATGTTGAAATGTAATAATATACACATTCTTTAATTAACCTATCGCCCTCGCATTACCAAAGACTTCCTGTAAAATTGTTCGTTTTTTCAAACACACTGGCTGTTATAAACACAAAAAAACACATTTTTATAAAATATTCCTAATTATGCGATCTTGAAAGGCAATAGCATTCATTAAACTTAAGAGTTATGTTAAAAACACGTCTCATCAAAATAGACGAAAGAGCATAATACCCATAACATATGGGTATTATGTTTTATTGCATCAAACAATTCTTCTTAATCTGATTTTTAAAAAGAATTTAAAGTCAGCTATGATGCGCAAAAATATCAACCTCTCCCCATCCCAAAAGATCAAGTTTTGCCCTCATGGGCAAAAATTGAAAACATGCCTTTGCAACATGTTCACGCTCTTCACGTTTTAAGCGTTTTTCAAATATATCTTTTAAACGATGCAAATATAAAACATCCGATGCCGCATATTCAACTTGCGCACGCGATAAAGTCTCAGCAGCCCAATCGGAAGATTGCTGTTGTTTAGAAATATTCACATTCAGCAATTCACCACAAATTTCCTTTAATCCATGACGATCCGTATAGGTACGCGTGAGTCTTGAGGCAATTTTCGTACAAAAAACCACATCTGGCATAATGCCAAATGTATGCGCTAAAATAGCAAGATCAAAACGTCCAAAATGAAATATTTTAGTGATTGCCTTATCTTCAAGCAGCTTAACCAAATTAGGAGCATTCTTTTGTCCTTTAGCAATCTGTATAATGTCAGCAGTACCATCTCCAGAAGAAAGCTGAACAACACATAAACGATCACGATATGGTTGTAGCCCTAAAGTTTCAGTATCAATCGCAACGGCATCAGTTTTATAATTATCTAAATTTGGTAAATCACCTTGATGAACGCGGATTTCTGTCATCTATCCTCCTTTTTTGCTAAGGCTGCAAGAATACGGGCCCAAGACCGTTGTCCTTTATGAAATGATTTTAAATTATATTTTTCATTAGGCGAATGAATGCAATCATCAGCTAATGCAAAACCAACCAAAACAGTTTCCATATTAAGAATTGACTGAAAATCTGCAACAATTGGAATCGAGCCCCCCATGGCGGTCAATACAGTAGGAACTCCCCACTCTTGTGATAAAGCATCCTTCGCCGTCTTAATAAAAGATGAATCATGGGAAAGCTGAAGTGCTGGAGAAGAACCATGGTCCTTAAATTCAACCGTACAGTCAACGGGAATTGAGCTACGTACATAATCACGCAATGCTTGGCGTATTTTCTCTGGATCTTGCTTATGTACGAGACGGCACGATACTTTTGCACTTGCTTGAGACGCAATAACCGTTTTCATCCCTTCCCCTTCGTAACCTCCACTAATACCATTAATTTCCATGGTAGGACGTGCCCATACAAGCTCTAAAATACTTCGCCCTTTTTCGCCAGCTGAAACGGAAAGACCTATAGGACCAAGCAAATGTTCAGCAGTACAATTAAGCGCATTCCATGATTGTAAAATATGTGGAGGTGTTTCTTCTACTCCATCATAAAAACCAGGAAGCGTCACTTTATTATTTTCGTCGTGAAGCCCTGCCAAAACTTTAGCTAAAATACGAATGGGATTGGCTGCTACCCCCCCAAAACAACCAGAATGCAAATCACGATTCGCTGCAGTAATAATAATCTCTTCTGCCATAATGCCTCGAAGAGAAAGAGCAATAGATGGTGTGTCAGCATCCCACATAGATGTATCACAAACCAGTGCACAATCTGCCTTAAGCTCCTCCTTATTTGCTTTCAAAAAAGGAACAAGAGAAGGAGAAGCACATTCTTCCTCACCTTCACATAAAATAGTAACTTTAACAGGAAGCTGCCCTGTTTCTTTCTTAAATGCACGACACGCTTCAATAAAAGTCATCAACTGACCTTTGTCATCTGAAGCACCACGAGCACAAATAACTTTTTCTCCATCTCTCTCTTTTAAAGAAGGCGTAAATGGATTATCTTCCCATAAACTCAATGGATCAACAGGTTGAACATCATAATGTCCGTAAAACAAAACATGTAAACAATCATCCGAAGGACCGGGGTGATGACCAACAACCATTGGATGACCAGGTGTATCGCGCCGTGAAGCCTCAAATCCAATAGTTTTTAAATCCTCTACTAACCAATCAGCTGCTTGGCGACATGCAACCTTATAAGCCGAGTCTGTAGAAATCGATTGAAAACGTAAAAGAGAAAAAAGACGTTCAAGGCTTTTTTCTATATTCTCATCAAGATGTGTTAATACTTTATTCAGCATAAAAAAGCCACCCAATCTTTATATAATTATAAACGTGACTTTAAGCCTCTCATAAGATTTTGCAAGAGAACTTATTCATTTTTGGCACTGTGAACAGTAAAAACTTGAACGTCCCGACTGTAAAATACGTACAATAGGCGTTCCACATTGCAAGCATTCCTTGCCTTCTCGTCCATAAACTGAAAAAGCATGTTGAAAATAACCAAGAGAACCGTCTACATGCATATAATCACGTAAAGAAGACCCGCCAGATAAAATAGCTTCAGAAATTACATCGCGTATATTCTGCGCTAAAGAATCTGAAAATTTACGTGCATGCATAGTTTCCGATGCCAATGTAAATGCACTGCGTTGTGGAGACAAACGACTACGCCAAAGAGCTTCGCAAACATAAATATTTCCAAGCCCCGCAACAATAGACTGATCAAGCAAAACACCCTTAAGAGATATTTTTTTATTAGTGAAAGCCTTTTGTAAATAACGACCAGAAAATGCATTACTCATGGGCTCGATCCCTAGCTTTTTTAAAAGCGGATGCTTATGAAACTTGCTGGTATCTACTAAAAGCATAAACCCAAAACGACGCACATCATTATAAATAAGATGATAAACTTTGCCATCCTTTGCCTGAATATTCATAATAACGTGATCATGTTTTACAAATTTCCCTGTAGCAGAAGATGCTTTTCTTAAAAAAGCATCTTCTACACGCCATGATCCGGACATTCCTAAATGACTTAAAACCGTTTCATCTTGTGAAAGATGAAACAATAAATATTTTGCGCGCCGACCAAGCTCTACAATTGTGTGCCCCGTAAGTCGCTCAGAAAATGCCTCGGGAAAAGGAAAACGCAAATCTCTACGATTAAGCGTGAGAGATAATATCTTTGCTCCCGTTACAACAGGCTCTAGTCCACGACGAACTGTTTCTACTTCAGGAAGTTCAGGCATCTATTTTCTTAAATTACTATACGCTATCCAACAACTACTCTTGAAAAAATAAAATTTAAGCCCACTCACCTTTACGAAACACAGGAACTCTCATACCATCTTGCGTAATGCCATCTATATCAATTTCACCAGACCCAATCATCCAGTCAATATGAATAACACTTTTATTACCACCCCGTGCTGCAATTTCCTCTGCCGTTAATGAGGCTCCATCCAAAAAACATTTGGAATAACACTGCCCTAAAGCAATATGACATGCAGCATTTTCATCAAATAATGTGTTATAAAAAAGTAAACCACTTTCAGAAATCGGTGAAGAATGTGGGACAAGTGCAACTTCACCCAAACGACTTGCACCCTCATCACTTTGCAAAACCTGTTGTAAAACTTCCTGCCCTGTTGAAGCACGTGCATCAACAATACGCCCAGCTTCAAACCGCATCTCAATATTATCAATGAGTGCTCCTTGATAGGAAAGAGGCTTTGTAGAACGAACAAACCCTTCAACTTTATGAGCATGAGGCGTGGTAAATACTTCTTCTGTTGGAATATTAGGATTGCAGACAACACCATTTTTTGCAACTGATGCACCACCATGCCATTCATGATCATCCGCTAACCCAACTCTTAAATCAGTACCTGGTCCTGTAAAATGTAAAGCTGAAAAACGCTGCTCATTAAGCCAAGATGACCGTTGTTTCAAAGTTGCGTTATGAATAGCCCACGCATCTATTGGGTCCTCTTCTGTAACACGGGAAGCAGAAAAAATTGCATCAGCTAATTTTTTAATTGCTTCATGAAGTGGTAAAGCAGAAAACATTGCTTCAGCCCACCCTGTTGTTGGATAAGAAACAATCGACCAATTCATAGCAAAATTTGATATTTGCTTAAGAGCTGGCTGGTAAGCTATTGAAGTAGCTTTATTTAAACGTGAAACTTTATCAAAATCTTGATGAGAAAGGAGCAAAGGATTATCACCAACAATCGCTAAACGCGCAGCTCCATTTTCAAAAGCCTTCGCCATTCCCTCATACAACCAAGCAGGTGCACAATCAAAACTAGCAGTATGAGCATTCTCAAAACGTGTAAGCGATAACATATCATCACTAAAAAGTGGTGTAATCACACCAGCACCAACCTTATAAGCATGATAGGCAATACGCCGAACAAAAGGTAATGCTGAAACTGGAGAAGTCAGAACAAGATCTTGTCCCTCTTGTAAATTCAACCCGACTTTTACCGTAATTTCTGCAAGACGATTAAGCATTTCAGGCGAAATTGACTCATGAATATCAAAGTACATTACCAATATCCTTTACTTTGGTTGTGAAAATTACCGGCTTCTGTACCGTTTTTCTAATACTGTAACAATTGCACTTAACTGCTCTGATGAAGGCGTAGCATAGGCGATAATCGCTCTGCTTTCCCCTTCTTTCTCTATACGATGAGGTGCTGATGTGGGAATGGGAACTTTATCAAGTTGTACTGTAAAAAAAGACTGAGGGCGCACCATGTCTGCTTGCGCCACCTCTATCGAAGAAGATGTATTTTGTTTTTTCTCTGCTTTTATGCGTGTGCTTGACAAGCCAATATCGATAAAACTTGGCGCATTTCCAGAACGTTCTTGAACAAAAGCATAAGCAACATCATAGGGGCGATCATTCGTGGGAACTTGAAGAGATCCATCACGTGAACGTTTTTCATAAAACGCATTTCCTCCTGCAATACGAACATAGTACATGTTTTTATAAGGGAAAGATAAACCCGCAGTATGAAAAAACTTAGCGTTTTTAAGTTTCTTATCCCGTTCGCCGCGTAAAACAGCATCTGCAGCTTCTTTAACACGATCAACAGATGCAGACTCTGTCATAGGACGCGTTAAAACACCAGGAGCAAACTGCTTATACTGACCAACAACACCGCAAATCGTTTTTGGGTAAGCACTTGAATTAACACGATTCATAACAACAGTGCCAACGGCAATCATTCCTTCACGACTGGAACGATTTGATTCAAAATACATTGCACGCATAAGGCATTGACGTTCGGTCAGTGGATAGATTACTGTTTTTGCCTTCTTCTTCTCATTCACGTTCTCAACACTAAAATGATCCGAAACACATCCCACAATAACAAATGGTGCTAAAAAACAAGTTACAAAAACAGTCCAGAATTTTTTTTTCATTTTATATAATACATCCCCATATCTTTGAAGTACTCAGAACTTGAACGCGTTTTAAATGTATCCTTAAAGAAAGTACACGGTTAATTGTTACAACTTAGTAAAATTTTAATACAAGGAGTAATTAAAAGGCATTTATACTCAATAAAAAATAAAAAAAGCCTTAATTTACAGATAAATACTGTTATTTTTAATGGCTAAATACAGCCAAACAATATCAACTTTTACACTCTAAAAAGCAAAAAATAACACATCTTCAAAAAACCTCCAATAATAATTCTACAGACGAAAAAATTGAAGTATTAAAACTGTTTATATCAATATTGGTGAAACCAACACAAATATCCCCTCATAAACATTTAAACATAATGAAGAGAAAACTTTCCCCTCCGGTTAAAATAGCACAACAATACCACCCAATATCCAAATCTGTCAAATTAAGAATTAAAATCCGTCATATCAGCTTGAAAAGCTGATCTCTCTGCTTCTTTACACGTGCTATAATATTTCTCTTATAACCAACATCAATTATATTTACTTAATCTAAAAGCTAAAAAGAATTTTATAAATTGAAAAGAAAAATGTTAATCTATTTTCTTCTCACCTACCCCAACCTTATAGGTAAGATCATCACGAGGACGCTCAAAAGACATATGATAACCCGTTATGATATAATGTAACATTTCCGCAATGTTGGTAACATGATCACCAATTCGTTCAATATTTTTTAAACAAAAAAGTAAATGTGTACAGACCGTAATATTGCGCATATCCTCCATCATATAGGTTAAAAGCTCACGAAAAAGAGAAGTATAAAGAGCATCAATTTTACCATCACGCTCACGTACGGCATCAACACGCTCCAATAAACGGCTTGTATAAGCACTCAACACTTCCTTTAACTGACTAAGTGCTAAAGCGGTCATTGTTTCAAGCCCATGGTAAAACGCAGCAGATTGATGTGTTTGTGAAAGTGCGACCGTTCGCTTTGCAATGTTTTTGGCCATGTCACCAATCCGCTCAAGATCAGAAGAAATACGAATAGCTCCAATAATTTCACGCAGATCAACAGCCATAGGTTGACGTTTACAAATAATCGTAATGGCCTTCTCATCAATATCACGTTCTGCTTCATCTAAAAACAAATCATCAGCAATAACTTCTGTTGCAAGTTGAAGATCACTACAGACAATCGATGCAACAGAACGTTCAATCATGCCTTGCGCGTGATTACCCATTTCTGTAATCCTTGCTTTCAAATATTTTAATTCTGTATCATAAGAACGAACAATATGGTTCATAGACATATTTTATACTCCTCAATTCACCTATCCAAAACGCCCCGTAATATAATCTTGCGTACGTTGTTCTTTTGGTGAAGTGAAAATCATCTCAGTCGCGCCAACTTCTACCAAATGCCCTAAATGAAACATAGCTGTATATTGAGAAACACGCGCTGCCTGTTGCATGGAGTGTGTCACAATAACAATTGTATAATTTTGTCGTAATGCATCGATAAGCTCTTCAATCCGTGCCGTCGCAATTGGGTCAAGAGCTGAACAGGGCTCATCCATCAAAATAACTTCAGGACTAATGGCGATCGCACGCGCAATACATAAACGTTGTTGCTGCCCTCCTGATAAACTTGTGCCCGCCTCATGAAGACGATCTTTTACTTCCTCAAATAAACCTGCCTGCCTCAAACTCTTTTCAACCACATCATGCAATTCAGCACGTGATTTTACTAAACCATGAATGCGTGGACCATAGGCAACATTCTCAAATATAGATTTTGGAAAAGGATTGGGCTTTTGAAAAACCATCCCTACCCGGGCGCGTAACTCTACAACATCAATCCTCTGATCATAAATATTGTTCCCATCCAAGGTAATAAGACCCGTTATTTTAGCGTCATCAATGATATCATTCATACGATTAAAACAACGTAAAAAAGTCGACTTTCCGCATCCTGAAGGACCTATCAAAGCCGTGACCTGATGTTCAGGAATATCAAGAGTAATACCATGAAGTGCTTCTTTCCCCCCATAAAAAACCCTTACATCCTGACCACGCATTTTAATTTTCATGACAAAAACTCACTTTATTTTAAAACATAAATCTTACAGAAATAAATATTTATCGAAATGACTGTTTTATTGAAATTATTGGCGTCGTTCAAATCGTCGACGTAAAAAAACCGCAGAAATATTCATAATCGCAAGAAAAGTCATTAATACGATAATAGCACCTGATGTCTTTTCAACAAAGGCACGCTCTGCTTCACCAGCCCACATAAAAATTTGAACAGGCAAAGCTGTTGCTGGATCCATGGGAGTGGTAGGAATATTGACAACAAAAGCAACCATTCCAATTAAAAGCAAAGGAGCCGTTTCACCCAAAGCCTGCGCCATACCAATAATTGTACCAGTCAAAATACCAGGAGCCGCTAAAGGAATAACATGGTGAAAAACCATTTGTGTTTTTGATGCCCCTAAACCTAAAGCAGCTGAGCGAATAGAAAGAGGAACAGCCCGCAAAGCAGAACGGGTGGCAATAATAATTGTTGGCAGCGTCATAAGAGCTAGAACAAGTCCACCAACACAAGAGGCGGAACGTGGTAACCCCAAAAAATTAATAAAAACAGAAAGCCCTAATAGACCAAAAACAATCGAAGGAACCGCGGCAAGATTATTGATATTCACCTCTATAAAATCTGTAAATTTATTTTTGCGTGCATATTCTTCTAAATAAACTGCAGTTGCTATTCCTATGGGAAGTGAAAGCAATAGAACTATAGCTATCATGTAAAAAGAACCAATGATTGCAACACCTAATCCCGCAGTCTCAGGTCGACTTGAGCCACCAAATGTAAAAAAACCAAAATTAAATGTTTTATAAAGCGTGCCATCACCGGCTAAGCGTTTCATCCATTCTATTTGGCGATTAGAAACTTTGCGATTTTTTTCTGCTACATGCAAATCAATTTGTCCCTTATAAGCAGAATCAATGTCCGCTGCCATCAAGACTTTGATTTTTTGTATTGTACCAATCAACTGTGGATTTTTTGTCACCATTTCACGCAGTTGAACACGTACACTATTTGAAAACATACGGCTAATATCCCGTAGTACTGCCCGATCATTTTGATCTATACCAAGCTTTTTCACTAAAGCATTGCGTACAAGAAGAGAATAATTGGCCGTTATAAGTATTTGTGGTTTTGTCAAACGCTGACCACTTGGATCAATAATTTTCTCATCCAAATAAATCGATAAGGTCATTTCACTTTGAAAAAACGCCGTATAACCTTGACTAATAATAGACCACAAAAGCGCAAATAAAAAAAACAAACCAATAAAAATAGCAATGATACCATAAGCGCGGAAACGACGTTCAGCCCAATATCGACGTTTGAGTCCAATATTGCGACGGAGAAAAAGAAAATCTTCATTCATTCATATTGTTCCCGGTATTTACGCACGATATAAAGAGCAAAAATATTCATCAAAAGAGTCATAATAAAGAGTGTCATCCCTAAAGCAAAAGCAACAAGAGTTTGGGGAGAATTAAATTCAAGATCACCGGTCAATTGATTCACAATCTTAACTGTCATCGTGGTCATCGCTTCAAATGGACTAAGCGTTAAGTTCGCTGCAACACCTGCTGCCAAAACTACAATCATCGTTTCTCCAATTGCACGTGAGGCTGTCAATAAAATTGCTCCCATAATCCCTGGAAGCGCTGCTGGTATAACCACTTTTTTAATCGTTTCCGATTGCGTTGCTCCTAAACCATAAGAACCTTCGCGTAAAATGCGTGGAACAGCTGTAATAACGTCATCCGACAAAGAGGAAACAAAAGGTATCAACATAATTCCCATCACAACTCCAGCGGTTAAAACACTCTGAGCCATAATAAAACCAGCATCACCAGAAAGAGAAACAGAAAGATCACGTAAAAATGGCCCAACAACCTTCAAAGCAAAAAAACCATAAACAATGGTTGGAATACCAGCAAGAACTTCCAATAATGGTTTTATTATTGAGCGCAATCGAGACGAAGCATATTCCGCCATATAAAGAGCAGAAAATAATCCTATTGGCACAGCAAAAACCATTGCGACAAATGCAATGTAAAGTGTGCCAGCAAGCAGTGGAATTAAACCAAATTGTCCCACACCATCCCCCGAACTTCCCGCTGAAAAACGCGGATCCCAAACTGTTCCAAAAAAGAAATTTGAAAAGGATACAGACTGAAAAAAACTCACCGTCTGAAAGAACATGGAAAGTGCAATGGCTATTGTTGTCAAAACTGCAATAATAGATGCACAAGCCAACCCAATAACAATCAAACATTCAACCTTATTGCGCGCGCGATGATGTGGAGCAATTTGCATCATTCCACAAATTAAGCCAAAGGATGCAATAACAAAAAGAAAAATATGACCAATAAGTTGAAGCTTTTTAGAAGAAGATATCCACGATTGTGCTATCCTTAACATATCATCTGATGCTTCATAAGGTAAAATCAATCCTTTTGCGAATAACTGTGCCCGCACTTCTTCATACGAAGCGCTAGCAAGTTCCTCCTCAAAGCGATGCAGCGTTTTAACCAAACTTCGAAGTGTTCCCCAAAGTAGGTCATGATTCATAAGCTCTGTTATCTGTGCACTATATGCCTCAACTTCTCGAGAAGCATAATACTCTAAATAAATTGCACTTCCACCATCCCAAAAAATTAAAAAAACAAGAGGTGGAATAACCGTCATTAAAAATGTCCACCACCCATAATAACACGCACGAGAATGCATCTTATATTGTGCATATTCAAGAGTGCGGGCACGTATATAAGAAAAACAAAAGCCAACAAATCCAAGAATCAATAATAGAAAAATAATGAAGGAAATGTGCATATTTTCTTTCAATGTTTATAAAAAAGCAGTAAAGAAATATCTATACTGACAAATCTAGAAAATTATTTCAACGTCATAACACGACCAGTAGAAAAAGCGGAACGCTGCGCTTGGCGCTCTTTTTCAGAAGCAATAATCAAACCATATTCAGCCAAAGGGCTATCTGGACTCATCATTTGTTCAGAAAGAAAAAAATCAACATATTCTCGTAACCCCGGAGTAATTCCTAAATGCACTTTTTTAATATAGAAAAATAGTGGACGAGAAACTGGATATTGACCATTAGAGATTGTTTCAACAGTTGGTGCAACACCATTAACATTCGCAACCTTTAGCTTATCGGCATTATTTTGATAAAAAGATAAACCAAAAACACCAACTCCTGTTTTATTAGAAGTAAGACGCGCAAATGTTTCAGAATAATCACCATCAATATCAATGGCTTTACCATCCTTACGCACAGCAATGCACGCTGCATGTATTGCCTTATCATCCATCCCTAAAGATTTCATCGCATCCACTGCTCCACTCTCCTTACAGCCTGCAGCTAACAATTTCTCTTCAAAAACTTCACGCGTTCCATGCTTCTCTCCAGGAATATAAGCTGCTATCGTCCAATCAGGAAGAGCACTGTTGACTTCACTCCATTTCGAAACATTATTAGTCTGCAATTTTCCGTCTCTCATAATCTGAGCAGCAAGCGCCCTATAAACATCTACTGGTTGCAATTTCCAATCAGGACCATTTATATCTGTTGCAAAAACAATACCATCATACCCTATGCGAATCTCTTCAACATCTTTTACACCAGCATTAAAACAAGATTGTAGTTCACTAAGCTTCATTGCCCGCGAAGCATTAACGATATCAATGGCGTTCTCCCCAATGCCACGGCAAAATTCTTTGATACCAGCTCCTGTTCCACCGGATTCGATAACCGGCACCTTAAATTGGGGATACATTTCTCCAAATGCTTCCGCAACAATCTTCTGATAAGGCAAAACTGTAGATGAACCAGTCATCTGAATTTGATCACGTGCATTGCTCACATTCATTGAGAACAATACCATGAAAATCAGCCCCACCCCAACTGATAAAAATCTACTCATTTATAAACTCCTTAAAAATATGAATCAAATTCTCTTGCCTTTAATGATAATTTCAATTCTAGTCTATATTTGCAGTATAACATATAAAAAAGTAACATTGTTCATTTAAAAAAAGCATGTTTGAACTCTTTGTCCAAATAAGTTTAATTTGAACGTTTGCACTCAACAACATCCCAGAAAAGATGCGCAACATCTGTACCACCAAAACGTTTAATTTCACGAATTCCAGTAGGAGATGTCACATTGATTTCTGTTATATAATTTCCAATCACATCAATGCCCACAAAAAGAAGTCCGCGTTCCTTTAAAGTCGAACCAATACGTTTACAAATTTCATAATCACGTTTTGTTAACTCAACATTTTCTGCACGACCTCCAACATGCATGTTTGAGCGAACATCCGTTTCTGCGGCAATCCTATTAATTGCCCCTACAGGTGTACCATCAAGCAAAATAATGCGTTTATCCCCTTTTCGTACTGCCTCTAAATAGCGCTGAACAACAAAAGGTTCGCGATAAATTTGTCCAAACATTTCTAAAAGTGCTGCTAAATTACGATCATCCTGTTTCAAATGGAAAACACCAGCCCCCCCATTGCCATAAAGTGGTTTCACAATAATATCACCAAATGTGTCTCTAAAAGCCATAATTTCTTCAATATCTTTGGTAACTAAAGTCTCTGGCATCAAATCAGGAAATTCTGTTACAAAAATTTTTTCTGGACTATTGCGCACCCATGCTGGATTATTCACAATAAGCGTTTGAGAATGAATGCGTTCTAACAAATGTGTTGTGGTAATATAATTGAGATCAAAGGGAGGATCTTGGCGTAAAAGAATCACATCCATATCTATCAATTGTGTACGACAAGGCTTGCCTAATTGATAATGGTTTTCTTCTTCATCACGTACCGTTAATGATTCCAGCCATGCAATCACACAACCATCGCGCATAGATAAACGCTCTGGTGTATAATGAAAAAGAGAGTGACCGCGTTCTTGCGCTGCTAAAGCAAGTGCAAATGTCGTATCACCTTGAATCTGAATGGTTGAAATATGATCCATCTGAATGGCAATTTTCATGAATAAAACCTCCCTATAGTAAAAGCGGACTGGTCTATGCGCCATAAACTCAGTAAATAATAAAAAAACTATGACAAGAGAAAGCTCATGAGACAAGATGCTGATATAAAATTAAGTAGTGAAGAAATCGAACGCTATGCACGTCACATTATTTTACCTGAAATTGGTGGAGCGGGACAACAAAAGCTTAAAGCTGCCCGTGTTCTTGTTGTTGGCGCTGGTGGACTTGGTGCTCCTATCTTAACCTATTTAGCTGCCGCAGGTGTTGGTTTCCTTGGAATTGTTGATGATGATATCGTTTCGCTTTCTAATTTACAACGCCAAGTTATTCATAAAACCAGCACAATTCATCACTGCAAAACGGATAGCGCTAAAGCTTTTATAAAAGCCATAAACCCCCATGTTACAGTTAAAAAACATAACATACGTTTGGATAAAAGTAATGTGGATAGACTCCTCAACGCCTACCACATCATTGTTGATGGATGTGATAATTTTACCACGCGTTATTTGCTTGCTGATCATGCCGCTCAATGCAAAAAACCTTTAATAAGCGGTGCTGTAGAACGTTTTAACGGTTCATTGACCGTGCTCATGCCTTATAAAGACAATAATCCTCATTATCGTGACTTATTTCCCAATCCGCCAGCTCCTGGCATTCTCTCAACATGTGCTGAAACCGGAATCATTGGTGTTGTACCGGGAGTTATCGGAACACTCCAAGCAATGGAAGCTATTAAACTCATCACAAATATTGGCGAACCACTCGTGGGAAAAATCCTTCTCTATAACGGATTATCCGCACAATTTAATGTTATTACTTATAAACGATCAAATTCCATTATAAATACAGAAGCTACTTAAAAATTTGAAGAAAGCGTGATAATGCTTTCCTCTGCCAACTTGTAACATACTCTCGAGATACGCTGAAATCAAAATTATCGGTATGACAGTGCAAATTACATCACAATATTATAAGTAATGAAACATTTAAACTGATCACAAAAAGCGTAAAACTGTTAGTGGAGAAAATTTCTTATAAGGAAGAGCCGGTATAACTTAAGCTTATGATCTATAAGCACGTGGATTTTAATGCAAAGTCTGCAAACATCAAGCTTTATGTGTAGGAATTTAGCGGAGAAGAAAAAAACGACAGCAGAATCATGTTCAAATATTTCTCCCTTGCGTATAATAATCACTTCATGTGAAATTGCTTTAACAACTTCCAAATGATGACTCATAAAAAGATAACCTAAATGATATTTTTATTGTAGACGATACAAAAGATTAATAATTTGTGCCTGTATACTTACATCAAAAGAAAGCGTTGTTTCATCAAACACCATTAAAGTGCAGCTTAAGAATGATTGCACGTGCCAAGAGCAATTCATTGTCTTTGTCCATCAGAAAAATCATGGGAATAACGTAGCGAGAAAAAACTATCAGCCCATGTAAAGTTTCAATATATCAATGATTTTATCTTTTTCATAATCCTTATGACTTCTGATAAAACTCTTTTTTCTACACGCCCAAATAAAAACAAAGTTGCAGTTTTTCAAAAAAATCTTAAAAACTGTGTTTGGTGCAATAAACCAGATTTAGTCGTACAAAGTTCTGTATTATTTCAATGCGCTTAATGCAGTAATTTATAAGATAGAAAAGCTTTCTGAAAGCAGATTTTCCTACTTTATTAGTAAAACAAGCCCTGCTCATTTTCATGATCTATAAAACTTCAAAAGCAATCGTTTTATCAAATATATTTGTTATATAGTTTTTTTCAAAACAGATTTACCAGAGAGCGACATCCACCTGATAGTAACCAAGCCACACATGAAAAAAGTTAAAGTGGGTAGTACAAGATAGTAAGACGGTGAAACTTTTGCAGGCAAAAAAGAAATGATGCTTAATACCGCAATCGAAAATATTCTTCCACTAAAAGATACAGCACCGATAATGCCGGAAATATGCCCTGTTTGTTTTTGAGTAAGCTCTGAAAAAAAGAGACTTTTTGCTCCTATCGGTACAGTGCAAATAAATCCATGAATTAAAGAAAATGCAATAATTGCTATAGCAGTTTGATTGTTATGGACAAAAAAATAAAGAGCAATACACATAAAAGCAGAGAAAAATGAAAAATATTTCATATAATCCTTATATTTTTTATCAAGTACGTGATATTTCGACATGAGTAAATTAGAAAAATATTGAGCTGAGAAAGCTCCTATATGACAGAACATGAGTGCCAACATTTGCGAAGTGTTGAGGTGACCAATCTTTCCTCCAGAGAGTATTATTGGCTGCCAGAAGTGATAAATAACTTGAATGCCAGCGCTAAAAAGGCACATCAGCAAAATAAACCATGCTCCACCTACAGTGTTTTTAAATACCCAAAGCGTTTCCTTAGCATTTTGCAGAATATTTTTTGTTTTTAGCCCTTCACCTATAGATGTTTTTTCTTCAGGAACAATAAGGAATATAAAGAAAATTATTCCCATCATGGTACCTGAGATAATATAGCCCATGAAATATTGCCCAGAATAATAGATCGTTGCAATTCCTATGATACCACTGATAATACTACCGAAAGAGTTTATCTGGTGAGCGAGATGTGCATAATGCGAAAAACGATCTTGTTGATGACCGAGAGAATGATAAATCCATCCATCAATGGCACTGGCAATGAGGCAAATTCCTGCTGCATAGAGGATTTGTGCAATGATAAGCGCTATCATATTAGGAGCGTGAAGACAGAGAAGATAAAACAATTCCGTCATAAAAACTCCAACCATGACTGAATTTTTACGCCGATATCTGTCAGCTAAAACAGCACAAGGAAAATCAAGAAGCAAAACGGTTACTGAAAAGGCGACTTGAAGTAAAGCTAATTGAGATAGAGTAACCCCCATAGACATGAGAAAAATGGCATGATAAACACCAATTAACATCCGTACCGCGTGATAAGATCCGTAGGTTACAGCAAGTATTCGAGACCTGTTCATTATTTTGTTCCACAGACTTTGCAATGAGGATTCTTTTTTAGAGAACGCTCTTCTGTGAAAAGCTTGCTACTCCATATTCCCACACGACGATCCGTGGAAAGAAGATCACCATAATTACCCAAAAATTTAAGAGCATCGTTAGCACACATGGCAGCGGAAAGAGCATTCACGGGAGGAAATGTTGCAACTTTAAAATTATTATTAATAGCAATGCAAGCCTCATAGATTAAACTATTGCTTTTTGGGGGAAGATTTCCTATGGATGAACCACATGCATAGCAGCCAGTTTTTCCCGGTATGTAAAAAGGTCCAAACGCAGCTATATCATTGACATAGCCGGAATTTATATAAGCTTGTTGATTTTTTACACACCATTCATTTACCCAGAGCATCAACTGATCAGGTGTATCCGCAGAAATGACCCATAAATCAGCTTTGGGCAATTTGTTTATATCCGTTTTGTCCATAATTGACATTTGTAACTCTGTCACTTTACTCTCACTGTTTCTCTGTAACAACTCACGCCGAAGAACAGTTGTTTTGGGAAGTCCAACGTCTTGTTCAGTAAAAAGAATTTGTCTGGTAAGGTTACTCATTTCGATCACATCATTGTCGACAAGAATTAATTTTCCCACACCAGAGGACGCGAGTATTGCTGATACATGATTACCAATCCCGCCACACCCTAAAATGACCACTCTTTTTTGAGAAAGGGTATATTGAACGGATTCTGGATTCACACCATAACTTTGATAGTGGAGATGATTTCTTGAATATCGATTCTTGAAGATGTTGTCCGATGTCTCAGCCAAAACAAGAAAGTGGTTAGAAAAAAGAAAGTCAAATGCGTAATTAAAGTCTTCTCTTAACATGATTGACGATAGAGAATTGTAAGCTTCTTCTAGCGTCTTTTTCTCAATCCACTGTGCTGCGAGAAGTACCAAATTTTCCCAGTATTTTCTCTCATTGATAACAAATTGTTTTGAGCCTGCCCCAAAAATGGCATCTTCTTCACGAACAATAACACGGGTGTATTTTCCCAAAACATATTGCTGTTTCATACGCTCTCCCTCCCCCACATTTATTCACAAAAATAAACTCTTCCCTGAAAAATCATCTCAGGGAAGAGTATTCTACAAATTATTTATTAGTTACAAAAGATATGATCCATAATACCCTCTCCCCTTTATTTCTATCGTTTCTGTTACTTGCCAATCATATGACAGCGGGAGGGATATGACAGCGGGAGGGATATGACAGCGGGAGGGATATGTCAAGAATTATTATTTTCAATATATTTTTATACAATATTCATGAAACCTCTTAGAAAATATCTCATACATATGAGAATTCTCTTTTGCATTCAGAAAATAAATGAAGCTTGTTCTTGTTAAGCTTTATTTTCTATAGTGCTTATTTAGCTAACTTTAACAAAATTCAAATGGTGTGCCAGAAAAGTATTTATTCTGTCTCTCTACCTCTTTGATATTGCTTACTATATGGAAATAACATCAATTTGATTTTCAAATGAAACTTTGCCTGATATTTGTATTTTTCAATTTTGATCAGATAATTTTAATTTAATGCTAGCATAGGCATGTTTTGCTTGATTACTAAATTACCAACAAGAGAAAATAAGAAATACAGATGAAACTTTTCTTAACAATGCACAATCTTTAAATGACATTGAATTCAATATATCTTACGCTCTTTACAGAATAAATTTTTAGTAAGACACTCCTACTCTTGAAAATGAAAACTATGCTTATGAAAAAATTAAATCGCTTCTCTAAGCATAACTAACTGCATAAATCTTAAAGCTTTATTGGAATATTTCTTATAATAAAAAACGCCCCTCTCCCAATGATAAACCAACACGCTCGGGATAAATACTTACAGGATTTTGTGTTATGTAGCAGATTCAATTATGCAAAAAGATAATGGATAGATTAAAAAATACATTTAAACCCAAATTACAAATAAAAATCTCAAAACCAATCACATCTTTTTCTAAAAAAAACATCTATGGTATAATTTAGTTTAGTTCGCCTTCTTTATTATCTATTAGCAAAGGAACAGGATGATCAGATAAACTGCGTAAATAAAGTAAAAGATCAGCACGATCTTGATCATTCTTTATCCCACGGAATGACATAATTGTCCCTGGAAATGCTTTACGTGGTGATTGCAGATAGCGATCCAAATTTATAAAATCCCATTTTTGATCAGAATTTGCACGTAACACCCGTGAATAAGCAAAGTCTGGTGCCGCTGCCAAAGGACGGTTCACTATATCCCAAAGTACTGGACCAACACGACCGGATTCATTGCGTCCAGAGGTATGGCATATGGCACATTGGCGAAAGAGTTTACGTCCCTTTTCAAGATTGCCTTGTTGAAGACGATCGTTTAAGGACAAAGAAATATCAGATGCTTTCTGTTTTTCCCTGAATGCATCATTCCTTATAACTGTATGAGAATGTTGAACCGATGGAGAATGATCATAAATTATATCACTGAGTGTAGAAATTCCCACTACACTCATCAACACACATATACAAGAAAAAGCAAAATAGACAACTGTTGAGCGTTTCATAAAAACTTAAACGTTTATTATCTTTTCATTATCACTTTTAATTTAAGCTTTTTCTTTATAACATACAACATGATAAATGCTTTACACACGGCATTTGGAACTTTGCTATGACTCTTGAACCGATTATTCTGATTCCCGCTCGTATGGACTCAACGCGTCTGCCTCAAAAAGCTCTCGCTCAGATTGCTGGAAAGCCAATGATTGTTCATGTTGCTGAACAAGCAAAAAAAACCGTGATAGGACGCGTTCTCGTGGCAACAGATCACCATGAAATCGCCAAAGCCGTTACAACTTATGGGCATGAGTGTATCATAACATGTGGCGATCATAAATCTGGTTCTGATCGGATTTATGAAGCTTTAACGCGTATTGATCCTGAACAACGCTACAATACCATTTTAAATGTACAAGGTGATCTGCCAACAATAACACCTCATGAAATTATCAGTGCTTTACGCCCTTTGGAAAATAACTCTACTGATATTGCAACTTTGGGTGCCAAAATCATTGATGAAAAAGAAAAGAGAGATCCCAATGTCGTCAAAATTATTGGTACACCACTTTCTCAAAATCGTTTTCGTGCCCTTTATTTTACCCGCACAACAGCGCCCTATGGAGATGGTCCTCTTTACCATCATGTTGGAATATATGCCTATCGACGCAAAGCACTTGAACAATTTGTGGCATTCAAACCCTCTTCCCTCGAACAACGTGAAAAACTTGAACAATTACGTGCATTAGAGCATAATATGCGTATCGATGTAGAGATAATCGATACAATTCCCTTAGGAGTAGATACACAACGTGATCTTGAAAGAGTTCGCAAGATTTTAGCATGAAAACACTTAAAAAAACCAATAAAATTTCTTTTCAAGGAGAATATGGCGCCAATTCCCATATTGCTTGTACTCATATGTTTCCCAATATGGAAGCTGTTCCTTCTGTAACTTTTGAAGAGGCACTGAATTTAGTGGAAAGTGGGCAAGCTGATCTTGCTATGATTCCTATTGAAAATACTCTTGCTGGCCGCGTTGCGGATATTCATCATCTTTTACCGCAATCATCCCTTTACATTATTGATGAATATTTTTTACCTATTCATTTTCAACTCATGGTTTTACCCGGCGTTAGGCATGATGAAATTAAAACTGTTCACAGCCACACGCATGCCCTTGCACAATGCCGAAAAATCATCCGAAACAATGGCTGGATTCCTGTGATTTCACCTGATACCGCTGGAGCTGCAAAATTTATTAAAGAAAATGCAAAACGTTCACAAGCAGCTTTAGCTCCTCTGATCGCAGCAGAACTCTATGGCCTTGATATTCTTGAAAAAAATGTTGAAGATAACCCTCATAACATCACACGTTTTGTCATTCTCTCGCGTTCTCAACGGCACGTGCCTATCCCTCAAAATGGCGAAAAAATCATCACAAGCCTTCTTTTTCGCGTGCGTAATGTGCCAGCTGCTCTTTATAAAGCTTTAGGAGGATTTGCTACAAACGGTATCAATATGACAAAGTTAGAAAGCTACCAAATTGGTGGAAATTTTAATGCAACACAATTTTTTGTTGATATCGAAGGGCATCCTGAAGATCCCATGATGAAGCTTGCTCTAGAAGAACTCTCTTTTTTTTCTGCTGAACTTCGCATTATCGGCATTTATCCAGCTCAAAACGATCGAACACCTGTATAAAAAAACCATTAAATTATATCATTTTTATAAATATTGAAGAATATTCTGAAAATTCCATAGTGCAACTTGCCTTGAAAAAAGAGTCCTCTTTTGCTAACAAGCTTCATAGTGAATGCTGAAAAAAATAAATTGATTTAATAAAACAATTTCAATTACCCAGATAATATTCTTCTACGAATTACATATACAAGGACATAAATTCAATACAGACAAAACATATCAGCACCAAAGTGAAATTTCTTTTATCATTCTATTTTTTGATATAAAAAGCTCTTTGAGAAGATATACTACTTATAACAGCTTATTTTAAAGGTATGACTGTCAATCTACAAAAGAAAAGCATATATATAATGGTTTAAAATTATTATCAGAGTATAGCCAATAATAATGCTTTCAATTATTTTAGCTTTAAGCAGCGCGTAAAATGATTTTATAAAGTTAAAATATAGTTTAACCCTGCTTTTTACAATGAAATTTGATCTTTTATATTTATGAAAACTGATTTATGATCAATATTATTTTTAGGATAAAGGGAAAAACAATGAAAAAAATCTGCACTCAAGGATTACTCGTTGCCAATATTCTTGTTTACTCCAGTGCTGCATTTGCTGGATTTGGCGAGAAAAAATGGAATTTTGCACCAAATGAAACTGCTATAATTGGTACGTCCGATACAGTACAGCAAGGTGTTGAATATGCTTGTAAAGCATTTAAACCCAAAAAAGCATCTTTTACTTTATCATACTCGTCTCCTGCTGACTTAGAAAAATTAAAAATTGTTGCAGATGATGAAAAGAAAATAACACATGATAAAGAACATAAGATCTTTACGCTCAAAGATGTAAAATCCCTCCATATAAGTTTCCCTTCATCGGGACATTATACTTTTAAAAATATTACTAAGAAAAAAATTACTGGGATAGACTGTGATACAGGGGATTATTAATAATATTTCAAACAATATCTTGGCTTTGCGTTAATGTATGGAAATACTGAAATAAGCTTTTTTCGAAATCGAGCGTCATAAATTATTAACGCTCGGTTTTTGAGAAGTTGAGTTTTATGCTTACGTAATAAAAAAGTTTTGTTCATGGTAAATCAATAACAGGAGCTGTTCCTGAAAATTTAAATCTCCATTACTTTTTGCTGTTTATCATACAAAAATTAAACTCAAAGGAAAAATTCTTGGTTGTTCGTGTCATATTTTTTGTTTCTTAGCTTGATTTTTCATTTTAAATCTACAATATGAATTTGGGAGGTTGGTTGTGGACGAACTGCTCGCCAACTGGGTCAGGTCTGGAAAGAAGCAGCCCCAACGGGTTTTTGTACGGGTCATTTTGCCAACCTCCTATGTTGCTGTATAGATTACATTTTGGTTATTTTTCCGTGAAGTGTCTACAATTTTCAAAGCAGCATTGTGTATAAAGAAATAAGAGATTTTTTGCTGTTTTTAAGAAAATTGTCCTCTTATTTTTAAAAAATAATTTGATTGAGAAAAGATCCTTTTATAATAGATTAAGGTGTTAATTTGTGCCTTCGTGTTATCGAACTGTACGCATAAGAGCTCCAAAGTGGAATCATTAATAGAAAATATGCCGGTAGAGACAGCCTATCGTGTTCTTGCTCGCAAATATCGGCCTCAAAATTTCTCTGACCTCATTGGTCAAGAGGCCATGGTACGTACTCTCACAAACGCCTTTGAAACAGGTCGTATTGCTCAAGCGTGGATGCTAACAGGAATTCGTGGAGTAGGTAAAACCACAACAGCACGTATTTTAGCACGTGCACTCAACTACAAAACAAAGGATATTGACCAACCAACAACCGTATTGAAAACACTTGGTGAACATTGCACTCAAATCATTGAGGGACGCCATATCGATGTTATAGAAATGGATGCAGCTTCACATACAGGTATTGATGATATTCGTGAAATTATTGAAAAAATACGTTACCGTCCTGTTTCTGCTCGCTATAAAGTTTATATTATTGATGAAGTACATATGCTCTCAACGCAAGCATTTAACGGTCTCTTGAAAACACTTGAAGAACCACCCGCACATGTAAAATTTATTTTTGCAACGACAGAAATCCGCAAAGTTCCTATTACAATTCTTTCACGTTGTCAGCGTTTTGATTTGCACCGTATTGAATCAAAAGTTTTGAGCACACATCTGCGCCAAATTGCAAAATATGAAAAAGTAGAAGTGGAAGATCAAGCGCTCTCTCTGATTGCCCGTGCTGCAGAAGGCTCTGTACGTGATGCTTTATCTATCTTTGATCAAGCAATTGCTCACAGCAATGGAAATGTCAGTGCCATTACAGTGCGCGACATGCTAGGATTGGCTGATCAAGCACGTATCATTGATCTTTTTGAATTTATCATGAAAGGTAATGTTGTAAATGCCTTACATGAATTGCGCAGCCAATATGATGCTGGCGCTGATCCTCTTACTATATTAACAGAATTAGCCGATTTCAATCATCTGGTAACACGTCTGCGTTTTACTCCAGAAATAGCCGAAGACCTTTCGCTTACTGAAGATGAACGTTTAAGAAGCTTAAATTTTTCACAAAAACTTTCCGTCCCTGTTTTATCCCGAAGCTGGCAAATGTTACTCAAAGGTTTACAGGAAGTGAATCAGACAGCCCATCCACTGCAAGCCGCAGAAATGTTACTCATTCGTCTTGCACACACAGCTGATCTCCCCACTCTTGATGAAGCTTTAAAAAAACTTATCCAAGAAAAAACGCCTCTCACAATCGTTCCAAATTCTTCTCGTCAAGAATCTACAAATGCACATAATACAACAACAGGTGTATATGCCCATTCTTCCTCAACTACTCTAAACACACCAGCCAACCAATCAGATTTAAAGACACTTGGAACACAATTTAACCACTCCTTGCAAGAAAAAAATTCAGCTGAAATTCAAATTCTTGAAAATTCTGTACCCGTTGAAATTTCTGAAAAACTTGCAAATTCATCACATCCCTCCACAAAAAGCGCAACAGAAATTAATGAATTGCAAACCACCGTTATCAATTCCTTACACGATATTGTTAAACTAGCTGAACAGCATAACGATCTCCATTTTAAAATACTTGTTAAAGAATTTGTTCATCCTGTTTCTTTTAAACCTGAGCATATTACCTTAAGACTTTCTAAAGATGCTCCACATTCTCTTGCTCGTGACATAGAAAAAATGCTTTTTCAATGGACTAAAAAACGCTGGACTATCACCTTTGTTAATGAGGGAGGGGGACCAACCCTGCAGGAAGAAAGTATAGCTATTCAAAAAACACTTTTTTCCAATGCCGAAACAGATCCGGATATCGCAAAAATACTCAACCATTTTCCAGAAGCAAAAATTGTCGACATTCGCCTAAATAAACAAGAAAACGAACTTGATTTACTCCCCAATAGTTTTAAAAGTACAGAAACTTTTAAAAATGAAAGTGAAACTCATGATGAATAAGGATACCTATTTCTATGCGTGATATGATGAGCATGATGAAAAAAGCCAAAGAAATGCAAGAAAAAATGCAGAAAGTTCAAGAAGAACTGGCGAAATTAGAAGTCATTGGTACGGCAGGTGGTGGTCTTGTTAGTGTCACCTTAAACGGAAAAAATATTATTACAGCGCTTCACATTGATCCTTCATTACTCACACCTGAGGAGACTGAAATCCTTGAAGATTTAATCATGGCAGCTTATAATGATGCCAGAGCAAAAATTGACATCGCTATAGAAGAAAAAACCAAAAGCATAACAGCAGGATTACCACTCCCCTCAGGTTTTAAACTCCCATTCTAATGAGGCAGATTTTATTTAATCTTGTGGGATGAGAATATGTCTAAATACATTGCAGGACCTGAGATTGAGCATCTCATTCAGCTTCTGGCACGGTTACCAGGTCTTGGTCCACGTTCTGCTCGTCGTGCTGCACTTCACCTTATCAAAAAAAAAGAAACATTGCTGGAGCCTTTAGGAGCGGCAATACAAGTTGCTATAGACAAAGTTTGCATTTGTTCTGTTTGTGGGAATGTAGATACAATTGATCCTTGTTCGATCTGTACTGATCCACGCCGCGATAATACAACAATTATTGTTGTCGAAGATATTGCTGATCTGTGGGCACTTGAGCGCGCAAAAACTTTAGCCGCACATTACCATGTATTGGGTGGACGACTCTCTCCCTTAGATGGAATAGGTCCTGATGAACTCAATATCGCCCCCTTAATACAGCGTGTTGTACAAAATTCTATCACGGAAATTATTCTCGCTGTCAATGCTACTGTTGAGGGACAAACAACAGCGCATTATATCACCGATCAACTTGCCAATTTCTCAGTTAAAGTTACCCGACTCGCTCACGGAGTGCCTGTAGGAGGTGAACTTGATTATCTTGATGATGGAACTTTAGCCGCAGCGTTACAGGCGAGAACAAATCTTTAAAACTTTTTTCTTTTTTCTGTTAACCCTTTTTGTTTTCTATCATTTCTTTGTTATGGAGGAAATATTAAAATGATAAAAAAAAATCTCTCACTTTTAAACGACTTTGGTCCTGGTATCATTGCATGTTTACTCATATCAATCTTAGCATACGGTTTAGAAGTCTTAGAACAGCAGCTTTTTGGGCAAGCATGGCTTGAAAGTCTTGTTTTGGCAATTCTCTTAGGATCCATCACCCGTAGTTGTTTTACTTTACCAACATATTTTCAAAAAGGTATAGCTTTTTGTGCAAAAACACTTCTTGAATTTGCTATCATGCTTCTAGGAGCGAGCATTAGCGTACATGCGGTTTTTTCAGCCGGTTGGTATTTGCTTGCTAGCATTGTATTCGTTATATTCATAACAATTCTTATGAGCTTTTTTATCGGCCGAATTTTAGGACTTTCTTCACATTTGGCAATGCTGGTTGCTTGCGGAAACGCTATTTGTGGCAATTCCGCTATCGTTGCTGTTGCTCCCATCATTAAAGCAAAACACGAAGAAGTCGCTGCTTCAATTGCTTTTACTGCTCTTTTAGGAGTCATGATTATTTTACTTCTCCCTTTTTTATACCTCTTTTTGAATTTGTCATTTAGCCAATACGGTATACTTGCCGGTATGATGGTTTATGCCGTACCACAGGTTTTAGCAGCAACCGCATCTATTTCTTTTGTAAGTACTCAAATTGCAACTGTTGTTAAATTGGTCCGCGTTCTCATGTTGGGTCCTGTTATTTTTGCTCTATCACTCATTTATCATCGATCAGCACAAACACGCTTTCGCTTGCATACTTTCATTCCATGGTTTATTATTGCCTTTATTTTTATGATGTTAATGCGCTCAAGTGGACTTATTCCTGAAACAACCCTTGTCCCTATCAAATTTATTGCTCAGTTGTTCACTGTCATTTCAATGGCAGCATTAGGTTTAGGTGTTGATATCCGATCATTAAAGAAAGCGGGATGGCGCGTCATTCTGGCTTCAATTTGCTCCATATTTATCCTCAGTGTTTGTAGCCTTATCATGATACAATTGAATGATTTAAATCATATAACATTTTAAAATATGCGTTCTCAAATATTTTGACTTTTCTTAATATCATATAAATTATCCCAAAAGCTCATCAGTATTGGGGTTTTTTTATGAAACCAAGTTAAAAATACCCAAAACTGGCCTATCCTTTTAGATAGAAAATCGAATTTTTACAAAATATGTTTTTATTAGGAATAATAAATGATTTTATAGCTTTTCTCTTTCTATTAGCTTTTGCTTAGGATATGCTACGATAGATGCAATTGACGATCAAATCAGTATCGACTATATCAAAAAAAGATATTGTTGCTTATTGGTATTCATAATTTTTTTAAAATTTTGCAAAAAAACTAACAAAATAAAAAACACAGCAGACCTTTTGTTTATCATCTTATTTAACTAAAATATTTTTATGCTTATCCTTGCCATAGATACTGCTTCAATTTATTGTGCCGTTGCACTCATTCATCATAAATCTGTCCTTGCACGCATAAGCGAACGCATGAACAAAGGACATGCTGAAAAACTTATTGGGCACATTGCACAAATAATGACACAGGCCAATATGACCCTTAATCAAGTTGATCGTATTGCTGTTAATATTGGGCCAGGATCATTTACTGGTCTGCGCGTGGGAGTTTCAACAGCACGCGCTTTAGCATTAGCACTTGAAATACCCGCTGTTGGAGTAAGTGCCCTCGAAGCTTTAGCAGCACAGACAACAACCAATAAAAATACTGCATCAACAATCACCGTTGTCATTGAAGCAGGAAAAGGCATGTTTTACTATCAAAACTTTAATAAAGATCTCACACCTTTGGGAGTACCAGGATTAAAAACAATTGAAGATATTATCGAAGATTTACCGCAACAAACAAAATTGACCGGTCCAGCAGCTGATATCATAGCGCTACATGTAAAAAATAATCAGATAAACAAAAAAATTATCCTAGACAAACTTCTTTGTGAGACGGCAGACATTGTGAATTATGCCTATCTTGCAGCAAAAAAACAATCCCAAAGCCCTCCCTGCCCACTCTATTTACGTAATGCTGATGCAAAACAACAAACTGATTTTGCTTTACCACGAAAAAAAGTATGTCCGAATTTTCATTGAAAAAAAATCATTTTGAGATTGCTCCGCTACAAATTGATGATAGTGCTTCTCTTCATCAAATTCATCAACACTGCTTTGTTTCTGCTTGGGAAAAACAAACCTTTGATAATTTCTTAACAGATCACTCTATTTTCGGATACAAAACTTCCCTCATTGCTCAACCTGAGCAAATTTTAGGTTTTTGCCTCTGCCGTCTCATTCTTGATGAAGCAGAAATTATTACAATTGCTGTTCACCCGCATTTTCATCGACAAGGAATTGGCACCTTACTTATCAATAGCACACTTCACCATCTACACCATAAACGTGCTCTTAAACTTTTCCTAGAAGTAGAAGAAACAAATCTTTCTGCTTTGAAGCTTTATCATCGTTTTGAATTTCAAAAAATTGCTAAACGCCTTGCTTATTACCAATCAAATAATAGCCGAGGAGATGCAATCATTATGCAAAAAACTTTTAAGCAAACAGATTGAGATTTATATCAAAAACATTTAGACATAGGCTATGAATAAAGCAAATCCTAAAAATACCCCCCCTGTTAATCTTAAAAAGGTTTTTATTAAAACCTATGGATGTCAAATGAACGTTTATGATAGCCAACGAATGACTGATAGTCTCAGTACACAAGGTTATATTACGACACAAACACCAAATGACGCAGACCTTATTCTTGTTAATACCTGTCATATTCGTGAAAAAGCAGCAGAAAAACTTTATTCTGATCTTGGTCGCTTGCGCGTGATGCGTCAAGAACGGACTCCCGATAAACCCTTGATGGTCGGTGTAACTGGTTGCGTTGCGCAAGCTGAGGGGAATGAAATCTTACGCCGTGCTCCAATAGTAGATTTTGTCATTGGTCCGCAAATGTATCATCGCTTACCAGATTTGTTAGAAAAAGCGAAAAAAGGAAAAAAAATTATCGAAACAGACTATGCTGTCGAAGATAAATTTGCTCATTTACCACCTCATAATAAACGTGCTGTAAGAAAAAGGGGAGTGAGTGCATTTCTAACAGTGCAAGAAGGCTGTGATAAATTTTGTACTTTTTGTGTTGTCCCTTACACACGCGGTGCAGAAATATCACGATCTGTCGAGCAAATTACTGAAGAAGCGCGTCAACTTATTGAAGCGGGTGTCAAAGAAATTACGTTGCTTGGACAAAATGTAAATGGTTGGCATGGACAAAGTGCGGATGGTAAAATCTGGCGTCTTGGTGATCTTCTCTACCATCTTGCCAAACTGGATGGTTTAAAGCGTCTGCGTTACACAACGAGTCACCCACGAGATATGGATGCAAGCCTTATTGCTGCACATCGAGATCTGGACATATTGATGCCTTACCTACATTTGCCTGTTCAATCTGGTTCAGATCGCATTTTAAAAGCCATGAATCGCCAACATAAAACTATTCATTATCTTCAGCTTATCGAAAAAATCCGCAATGCACGTCCAGACATTGCTTTTTCAGGCGATTTTATTGTAGGATTTCCGGGAGAAACAGATGAAGACTTTGAAAAAACCATTAAACTTATTAAACAAGTGCAATACAGTTCTGCCTATTCTTTTAAATATTCACCTCGCCCTGGAACAGTGGGGGCAACAATGAAAAATCATGTTGATGAAACTGTAAAAGATGCTAGGCTCCAACATTTACAAGTTCTTCTCCTTGAACAACAAAATGCATTTTTGCGTTCTAAAATTGGACAAACAACCGATGTTCTTATTGAAAAGGCCGGACGTCACTCAGGACAAATGGTAGGGCGCTCACCTTGGCTTTTACCTGTTGTCATGGATACAGATGCTTCTACAGGCTGTATGGTGACAACTTATATTAAAAATGCAAGTTCAAATAGTTTTGTTGGTGAAATAGCAAATGTTTAATATCTTGAATGCCTTATTTACAACAAAGATTTAGGAAAGCTCTTTTATTTTTGAAGAAAATGATTACATCTAAAACTTATACTCTATGAAAGATAAATCATCTTTTATAAAGTTTATTGAAGAAAGTATACAAATTTATAATAGATATGGGAGAATAGGTTGAAAGCTTCAACCGAAAAAGTAAAACGCGTTAAAGAAAAAATAAATGCTTCCCCTGAAAATACTCGTACCTTGGGAAAAGCAAGGGCATCAGATGATCATCAAGTTGTTTTCATTTTTGAAAATAATAAATATGCTAAAGCCGTTTTTGGTAAACTTGATGAAAATCTTATCTATATCGAACAAAAACTCGGACTTAGCATTCATCCGCGCGGTAATGAGGTTTTAATCCGTGGAAATATTGCTGCTATACAACAAGCACAATACGTTTTACAGCAGCTTTATGAACGCGCTAAAACACATCAAGAGCTCACTTTATCAGATACAAAAGGAGCAATTGCCATGGCGAATTTACTACAAGAACAGCAAGAAGGCCTAACAACAACCCAACCTGCAAAAAAACGTATCCCCGCACGATTAAATACCCATCAAAAAGTCATCCATGCTAGGACACCAACACAAGATGCTTATATATGTGCAATGGACCATAGTGAACTTGTTTTTTGTGTAGGCCCCGCAGGAACAGGCAAAACATATCTTGCTGTTGCGCATGCTGTCGTGCTTCTAGAGCGTGGAATTATTGAGCGCATTATCCTTTCACGTCCTGCCGTTGAGGCTGGAGAGCATCTTGGCTTTCTTCCAGGAGATCTAAAAGAAAAAGTCGACCCCTATTTACGTCCACTTTATGACGCCCTTTATGATATGATCCCTGTCGAAAAAATAGAGCGTATCTTGGCTTCTGGTGTCATAGAAATTGCTCCCCTTGCTTTTATGCGCGGGCGAACCCTTACCCATGCAGCTGTTATTCTTGATGAGGCACAAAATACCACGCCTATGCAAATGAAAATGTTCCTCACCCGTCTTGGCGAAGGAGCACGTATGATCATCACAGGGGATGTAAGCCAAATTGATTTACCGAGCGGACAAAAATCAGGTTTAAACGAAGCAATTCGCATTCTCTCACACATAGAAAATGTTGCAATTATTCGTTTTGATGAAAAAGATGTTGTGCGCCATCCTCTTGTGGCTGCTATCGTCCGTGCTTATGATGAGGATTCTGCTCCACAAATTAAAGAAATGCCATCTTCAAGTACTTCGTCAAAAAAGTGAGTTCAATTTGTCATGATTACTATTGATATAAATATCGACAGTTCTGGGTGGGATGATGAACAAATACTGTATAATATCACTGAAAAAGCATTAAAAACGACAATGCATCACCTTTCATTCGAAAATGTTGTCAGTGAAATTAGCCTGCTTTTTACCAATGACAAATATATGGCACAAATTAATGCGCAATGGCGTGGTAAAAACAAACCCACCAATGTATTGTCCTTTCCTGCTTTTTCACTTAAAGTTGGGCAGACTCCAGGACCTATGCTTGGTGATATTATTATTGCGCGAGAAACTGTTTTACTTGAAGCAAAGAGTGAGGGAAAATTATTTCAGGATCATTTGACACATATGATTGTTCATGGTGTTCTTCACCTTCTTGGCTATAATCATGAAACAGATAATGAAGCTTACCAAATGGAAAAACTTGAAAAAGAAATTCTTCAAAAGCTTTCTATAAAAGACCCTTATAGTGAATTTGAAAATGATAAAAATCAACTTTTTAAATGAAAATCAACATCATACAATTTAAAATCTCTTATGCCTCTAAAAAGAAAGTTTGAAGATTTCAAAATCATGGCAAACAAAATAAATGCACCAAATAACCGTCAAACATCTTCTCATATTGAAGAACATTCCTTACAACAAGCAAATCATACGGAAAAATATTCTCTAATGAATCATTTATTTTCGTTTTTACGTGGTCGTAATTCTACATCTCTGCGCGATGATCTTACCGTTGCCCTTAAAATTGACAACGAAAAGGATACGGCTCCCTTCTCACCTGAAGAACGCACGATGCTGCATAATATCTTACGCTTGCGTGAAGCACGCGTTGATGATGTTATGATTCCACGTTCTGAAATCGAAGCGTTGGAAATAAACACCCCACTTGGGGAAGCTCTTCAATGTTTTGCAAAAATTGGCCATTCTCGCGTACCTGTTTATGCTGAAACTCTAGATGATCCACGGGGTATGATCCATATCCGAGATATCCTTAACTATATGACTCGCTTTATTATCAACTCAACCAAAACTGAGCAAAAATCTGATTTTCTTCAGTTAAACCATACGTATTTACACACTCCAATCGGTGAATTAGATTTGATTCGTGCTGTTCTTTTTGTTCCTAGTTCCATGCCGGCAAGCAAATTATTAACCCGTATGCAAATCACACGAACACAAATGGCTTTGGTTATCGATGAACATGGAGGTACAGACGGTCTCGTTTCAATGGAAGATATTGTCGAATTAGTCGTTGGTGATATCGAAGATGAACATGATCATGTCGATAATGCTATCGTGCGCGAACCCAATAATAAATGGCTTGTGGACGCAAGAACCGAACTAGAAGATGTGGAAAAAGCTCTTGGTCCTGATTTTATCATCGGAGAATATGGTGACGAAGTTGATACCATTGGTGGCTTGATTGTCTCCATCCTTGACCGCATTCCTGCAAAAGGTGAAGTTGTTGAAGCAGTTCCTGGTTATCAATTTCGTATTTTAGAAGCTGATAAACGCCGGATTAAGCGATTGCGTATTTTTCGTATTCCAAAAAATGAGAATTTTGAGAAAAATGCTCTTTCTGAAAAATAGTCAAATGTTTTTAAGCAATTTCATAATTTTCTTATCTTCTCTTACCAGTTGGAAACGGCAAGCATGGGTATTTTTATGTGGTGCATTTACGTCTTTTGCACTTCCACCCTTCTATTTGACACCTCTGTGCTTTTTAACTTTCCCCATCTTTGTTGTTTTGCTTGACACAATAAGTACCATCCAAAACATTAAAAAGCGCTTTCTGACTTACGCTTTTAGCTGTGGAAATTTTGGTTTCAGTTATTTTATTTGTAGTCTTTGGTGGCTATGCAAAGCTCTATTCGCAAATCCTATTTCTTTTGGTTGGGCAGTGCCCTTTGCTATTTTGGGGCCTCCTCTCTACCTTGCTCTTTATTGGTTTTTTGCTGGATTTCTTGTTGGTTTGCTATGGACTAAAGGAATAGCACGCTTTTTTGTTCTAGCCTTTGCACTAGGATTAGCAGAATGGTTGCGCGCCCACCTTTTCACAGGCTTTCCATGGAATGCCCTTGGCTATACAGCTATGCCAACCCCTATGCTTATGCAATCGGATGCAATCGTGGGGCTTTATGGAATGAATATTCTTACTGTCTTAGCCTATAGTTTACCCGCTGTTTTATTAACGAATGAAAAAAAGAAAAGCGCACTTGTTCTTTGCTTATCGCTTATACTTATTCACAGTGGTTTTGGATTTTACCGTCTCAATACTGCAGAAAACATAACTGATGATCAAAAAAGTCGTTATTGGGTGCGTATTGTTCAACCTTCTATACAGCAAAATATAAAACTTAATAATACAACACGAGAAGCTATATTTGAGACTCATATGCGTTTGAGTGCAACGCCAACAGCAGACCACAATAGAGAGCCTGACTTTATCATATGGCCAGAAGCATCCATTCCTTATCTTCTCTATGATAACTCTACAACCACAATGCGTATTGCTTCTCTTCTAAAACCCAAACAATGGGCTATTCTTGGTGCTATACGTACCAGTGGTGATCCCTTTCATGAACAAGTACAATATTTTAATACAATTGCCGTCATTAACAATAAAGGTAATATTTTAAACACCTCTGATAAACTACACTTGGTTCCTTTTGGTGAATATCTCCCTTATCAAAATTTATTGGAAAAAATTGGATTACATATCCTTGCCGATAATATAGGTGGATATAGTGCTGCAAGTGTGCGCAAAATTGTCACAATGCCAAATGGATTTTCTTATCTTCCATTGATTTGTTATGAAATCATATTTCCCAATGAAATGACTTTTAAAGGTTCCTTTCCTCAAGCAATCATTAATATTACAAATGATGCATGGTTTGGTATAACCCCTGGTCCATATCAACATCTTCAACAAGCACAGCTTCGTGCCGTTGAACTGGGAATCCCCCTCATACGAGCCGCCAATAATGGGATATCAGCTGTTATTGATTCTTATGGGCGAATCATTGTAGCTCTCCAGCAAAATGCTATTGGCATTATTGATTCACCAATTCCATCACCCATTCCCCCTATAGGAAGCAATGAATATAGAATATTCTCTACTTTCATCTTATTTATTCTTATGCTATTGTGCCGCATCGGTTTTGGTTCTACAAAACATCTTAAATGATTCAAATGCCCATATACGGTATTACATTGTGTATGCCAGTAATATTGGGAAAAATTGTTACATATTATTTTAATTATATGATAAACCAGCCTTAGAGAAATCTTTTGTTGGTTTAGAAGCAAAGTGCTGGAAATTAAAGAGTTGCATTATGGCCGAGACTAGAAAAAAACCCGATCCTATAGACATCTATGTTGGAACCCGTATTCGTTTACGTCGTAATATTTTAGGATTGACCCAAGAAAAACTAGGTGAAAAATTAGGTGTTACCTTCCAGCAAATTCAAAAATATGAAAAAGGTACAAATCGTATTGGAGCAAGCCGTCTTCAAGCAATTGCAGAAATTATGGATGTTCCTGTTTCTTATTTTTTTGATAAAGGTCTCCAGACACAGCACGTAGAAGGATTTACTGAAAGCGATAATGATTTTATAGACTTTTGCTCCAGTAATGAAGGTATACAATTAATGCGTGCTTTTACAAATATCTCTGATGCTAAAGTGCGTAGAAAAATCATTGACTTGGCAAAAGCATTGTCTGAAGAAGAATATGACAAACAAAATGTAAAATAAAGGTTACGTATTTTCTCTCCATGAAGTTTATAAATTGAGCATTGACGATTTGTCATGAGGTTGGCAAATAGGACCAGCTTTAACAGACAATTAATAACCTATTGGTTTTCTTTTTGAAGGAGTTCCTATGCCTCATCAAGATTATTTTTTTACGAGTGAGTCGGTATCTGAGGGACATCCTGATAAGATTTGCGATCGTATTTCCGATGAAATCGTTGATATGGTCTATAAAGAAGCACAAAAAACAGGTACAGATCCATGGTTGGTACGGGTCGCATGTGAAACTCTTGTGAGTGTGAATCGTGTTGTTATTGCTGGTGAAGTACGTGTTCCTGATACACTCTTAAAAAGAGATAAAAATAAAGAATTTATCTACGATGAAACTGGCTGTTTACTCATTAATCCTGCGCGTTTTCGTGCAGTAGCGCGTCATGCTATTCGCGCAATTGGTTATGAACAGGTAGGCTTCCATTGGAAAACTGTTAAAATTGATGTTCTTTTACGTCCTCAATCAACAGATATTGCACGCGGTGTTGATAATGCTACGGATCGACATGGTGAAGAAGGAGCAGGTGATCAGGGAATCATGTTTGGATATGCTTGTCGTGAAACACCAGATCTTATGCCAGCTCCTATTTATTATGCTCATAAAATTCTCAAACTTCTTGCTGCAGCCCGCCATAAAGGAGAAGGAGAAACTGGAAAATTGGGACCGGATGCAAAAAGCCAAATAACAATACGGTATAAAGATGGAAAACCTATAGAGGTAACGTCCATCGTTCTTTCAACACAACATTTAGATGAAAATTGGAATTCGGATAAAGTCCGTACAGTGGTTGAGCCTTATATTCGTCAAGCTTTACATGATATTCCCATTTCTACCCAATGTCGTTGGTATATTAACCCAACAGGAAAATTTGTCATCGGTGGTCCTCAAAGCGATGCTGGATTGACAGGACGTAAAATTATCGTTGACACTTATGGAGGCGCTGCACCTCATGGCGGAGGAGCCTTTTCAGGAAAAGATACAACAAAAGTTGATCGTTCCGCAGCCTATGCTGCACGTTATCTAGCTAAGAATATTGTTGCAGCTGATTTAGCAGAACGATGCACCATTCAAATCTCCTATGCAATTGGTATTGCACAACCCTTATCCATTTATTTGAATCTCCATGGAACAGGAAAGGTTGATGAAAAAATTCTTGAAAAAACTATCCGCAAAATCATGGATCTTTCACCGACTGGCATTCGAAAACATCTTAACCTCAATAAACCTATTTATACAAAAACAGCTGCTTATGGTCATTTTGGACGCACACCAAAACCTGACGGTTCATTTTCATGGGAAAAAACGGATCTTGTTCCAACACTTCAAACAATGATTAAAATGCCATGAATGACTATAATACATGTAGGTGTGAAGCTTTTTTTGGTCGCCGACAAGGAAAACGACTGCGAGACAGTCAGCTTGCACGTATGAAAATGCTGCTTCCAACTCTTCATATTGATTTAAATAATCCTGCCCCCTTAGATTTCATATCCTTATTTCCTAGTACAGTAAAAGAAGTTCGACTTGAAATTGGTTTTGGTGGTGGTGAACATTTATTGCATGAAATGGAATATCTTCCACAAACTGGTTTTATTGGCATTGAGCCCTTTACCAATGGTATGGCAAAAATATTACTGTCTCTTGAACAACATAAACAATATCAAAACCAACTTCGCCTTTATGATAATGATGCAACAATCCTTCTTGATTGGCTTCCAGATGCTTCACTTGATGGTATAGATCTTTTCTATCCTGATCCATGGCCCAAAAAAAAACATTGGAAACGACGTTTCATCAATATAAAAAATCTGAACCGTTTTGCTCGTGTTCTTAAAACAGGAAAAAAATTTCGTTTTACCAGCGATATAGACAGTTATGTAAACTGGACCCTCTATCATTGTGCACAACATCATCATTTTGAGTGGGAGGCAGAAAACCCTAAGGATTGGAAAACGCCTTATCCGCTATGGATAAGTACGCGCTATGAAGCAAAAGCTCTACGTGAGGGACGAATACCTGCCTATCTTAGCTTTATAAAGAAATAAATGGTGAAATGCTTTTCTTATAAACAACTTGAAAAATTTTGAATTTAAGAGTAGTAATATTGAAATTCTTGGTCTTATGATGAAGAGTGGGACATTGGACCCGCTCTTTTTTAATGTCATAAACTAGTGAAAATGACTTGGATAAAATGTATGAACGAAACTGAAAAAATAAGCGATCTTGATGAACCACGTCTGTTTGAAGAAGATGGTATCGAAGCGCGCATTGGGGTTCTTATCACACCATTGCTTAAGCCTTTAGGTTTTCGTTTGGTTCGCGTAAAGTTGCTTGGTTTAAATGGTTTAACACTTCAAATTATGGTAGAACGTGCTGATGGCTCTATGACCGTAGAAGATTGCGAAACCATTAGTAGAACTGTTTCGCCTCTTCTTGATGTGCAAAATGTTATCGAACGCAAATATCATTTAGAAATTTCATCACCTGGGATTGATCGTCCTCTGGTAAGGAAATCTGACTTTTTTCACTGGCAAGGACATCTTGCAAAGATTGAAACCAAAATAACAATTGATGGCCGCCGTAAATTTCGTGGAATACTTAAAAATATCACGCAAAATGGATTTACTTTAAACACTGATAAAGCTGCTTATGGAGAAGCTATGTATATCTCTATCCCCTTTTGTGATATCATAAATGCGCATTTGGTGCTAACAGATGAACTTATTCGCGATGCATTGAAAAAAAATAAAGATTTAAATCCACAATTCATTCCCGAAGATCATCCTCATATCTCAAAACAGACGTAAAATTACAAAAATTAATATCACTGGGAAATGCCCCTTGTGTGGCACAAAGAAGGAGAAAATTGATGGCTACAAGCGCTAACAGGCTTGAAATTCTGCAAATTGCAGAAGCTGTTGCACGTGAAAAGTCAATTGACCGTGAAATTGTTATTTCTGCAATGGCTGATGCTATTCAGAAAGCAGCACGTTCTCGTTATGGTCAAGAAACCAATATCCGTGCTGAAATCAATTCCAAAACAGGTGAAATTAAACTACAACGCCTACTCAAAATTGTTGATGTCGTTGAAGATTATACAAGTGAAATAGCTTTGTCCGATGCACTTAAACGTCAAACAGATGCAAAAATTGGTGATTTTTTTGCTGATCTTTTACCTCCTATGGATTTTGGGCGTATCGCAGCACAATCTGCTAAACAGGTTATAGTACAAAAGGTACGCGATGCAGAACGTGAACAACAATATGAGGAATTTAAAAATAAAATTGGTGAAATTATTTCTGGTACCGTGAAACGTGTGGAATATGGCAATGTTATTGTTGATCTAGGACGGGGTGAAGCTATCGTGCGTCGTGATGAATTAATTCCCCGTGAATCTTTCCGTTATGGAGATCGTATCCGTGCCTTTGTCAACGATGTGCACCGTGAATCGCGTGGTCCGCAAATTTTCCTTTCGCGCACACATCCTCAATTTATGGTAAAATTGTTTACCATGGAAGTACCGGAAATCTATGATGGTATTATAGAAATTAAATCCGTTGCCCGTGATCCAGGTTCACGTGCTAAAATTGCTGTTATCTCACGCGATGGTTCCATTGATCCTGTTGGAGCGTGTGTGGGAATGCGAGGAAGCCGTGTACAAGCTGTGGTCGCAGAACTACAAGGTGAAAAAATTGATATTATTCCTTGGTCCCCTGATGCAGCAACGTTTATCGTTAATGCGCTACAACCTGCTGAAGTTTCAAAAGTTGTACTTGACGAAGATGCAGAACGCATTGAAGTCATTGTGCCTGATGACCAACTTAGCCTTGCTATTGGACGGCGTGGACAAAATGTTCGTTTAGCCTCGCAATTAACAGGATGGAATATTGATATTTTAACGGAAAAGGAAGAATCTGAAAATCGTCAAAAAGAATTTACTGAACGTAGTAAACTTTTTATGGAATCTTTAGATGTTGACGAAATGATTGGGCAGGTTATGGCATCAGAGGGTTTTTCTTCTATTGAAGAAATTGCCTATATTGATCTTGAAGAAATTGCCTCTATTGATGGTTTTGATCAGGAAACTGCTGCTGAAATCCAAAACCGTGCGCGCGAATATCTCGAACATAAAGAAAAAGAACTTGATGAAAAGCGCAAAAAACTCGGTGTTAGCGACGAATTGCGAGCACTGCCTGGTATGACAAGTGCTATGTTAGTTGCGATTGGCGAAGATGGTGTAAAGACAATAGAAGACTTTGCTGGCTACGCAGTCGATGATTTGGCTGGTTGGAGAGAACGTAAAGAAGGTCAAACACAAAATTTTGCTGGCATCCTAACTCCATTTGATATTACACGTGCTGATGCAGAAGCGATGGTTTTAGCGGCACGTGTGCAAGCAGGCTGGATAAACGAAGCTGATCTTGTTAAAAAAGAAATTCTCGCTGAGAATGAAAACTTTGCAAAAGATGAAAACATCGATAATTTGAACGTGGATGAACTTTAAATGAATGAACGGACTTGCATTGTGACCAGAAAAAACGCTTCAGCAAAAACGCTGATCCGTTTTGTTATTGGTCCCAATAATCAAATTGTCCCCGATCTTAAAGCCAACTTACCAGGACGTGGTGTTTGGGTTTCTGCTCATCATTCTATCATTGAGAAAGCCATTAAACAGAAAGCTTTTCATAAAAGTTTTAAAAAAGAAGTTGAGGTTGCACCAAATCTTGCACATATTGTTGATACACTTTTAATAAAATCTGCTCTTGCAAGCCTTTCTATGGCGAAAAAAGCAGGTGCCGTTGTTATGGGAGCAACAAAAGTTGATGCTGCTATCCGCTCTGGTCAGGTTATTCTCGTACTTCATGCTAAAGAAACTAGAGAAGATGGGAAACGAAAAATTGCACAAGCTATTCATACAGTACAACAACAAACAAATCGGAATATAAAAACCATATCTTTATTTACAAGTAATGAAATGCGGGTGGCTTTTGGTGCTAATCCTGTTATGCATGCAGCCTTATTAGATATTAAAGCTGCCGAAGTGTTTCTCAAAACGATACATAAACTACTCGTCTATCGTGATGAAAAGTACAGCAAGTCTGGTGAGATGACGGTTCAAACCGTGAAGGAAGTACAATGAGTGAAAAGAATAACGACAAAATAACAGTCAAAAGGACCCTAACCCTCAAGCGGTCGGTCCTAGAAATGAGTACGGTTAAACAAAATTTTAGCCATGGCCGTACAAAGGCTGTGGTTGTCGAAACCAAACGGCGTAAAATTACACGACCTGAAGAAAAAACTGAAATACAACAGCCGATTACGAAACCGCATGTAGCTTCTCAACGCTCTAAGCCGCGATATGAAGAAGAAAAACCGAGCAAACCTGTCGCGAAGAGTAATCTCTCATCTACTGAAATGGAAGCGAGGCTTCGTGCATTAGAAGAAGCACATATCCAAGAAAAAATAATCCGTGAACAAGCTGAAGAAGAAGCAAGACGTGCAAAAGAGCGTGAAGAAAGTTTGCAGCAGTCAATTCAAGAAACAGAAATATATCAAGAAGAAGAAAAACCGCCGGTAGAGACACCACCTCTTAACTCCACACCCTCTATTATAGAACCGATAGACATTCCTATTGCGCCTAAAAATACAACTGTGGTTGAAAAACGTAAAGCAGATGAAAATAAAGAAGAAGATCGACATAGTCGACGTACTAACCCCGTGAAATCAGAAGTTCGTGCACCAAAGGTCGTAAAAGGAGCAGATGAACGACGTCGTGGAAAACTCACTCTCAATAGTGCTTTAGACGAAGAAGGGAGTGCACGTGGACGCTCAATGGCTGCGATGCGTCGCAGGCAGGAGAAATTTAAACGAGCACAAAACCAAGAACCAAGAGAAAAAATTTCTCGCGAAGTTGTTCTTCCTGAAACCATTACAATTCAAGAACTCGCACAGCGTATGACTGAGCGTTCCGTTGATGTTATTAAATTTTTAATGAAACAGGGACAAATGATGAAACCTGGCGATGTTATCGATGCAGATGTTGCTGAACTTATCGCTGTTGAATTTGGTCATACTGTCAAACGTATTTTAGAATCTGATGTGGAAGAAGGTATTTTTAATATTGCTGATAATCCTCAAAAAATGCGTTCTCGTCCACCCGTTGTAACGATTATGGGCCATGTCGACCATGGAAAAACTTCTCTTCTTGATGCTATTCGAAAAGCCAATGTTGTTTCTGGTGAAGCAGGTGGTATTACGCAGCATATTGGCGCTTATCAAGTAGAACAAAATGGTCAAAAAATTACCTTTATTGACACACCCGGACACGCTGCCTTCACAGCTATGCGTGCTCGTGGTGCTCGTGTTACCGATATTGCCGTCCTCGTTGTCGCAGCTGATGATAGTGTCATGCCGCAGACGATTGAATCAATCAATCATGCCAAAGCTGCTGGCGTACCTATTATTGTTGCTATTAATAAAATTGATAAACCAGCTGCGAATGCTCAAAAAGTGCGTACAGAACTTTTACAGCATGAAGTCTTTGTTGAAACAATGGGTGGTGAGACTTTGGACGTTGAAGTTTCTGCTAAAACTGGCCAAAATCTTGATAAACTTCTCGAAGCTATTCTCCTTCAAGCTGAAATGCTCGATCTCAAAGCAGATCCTCAACGAACAGCAGAGGGTGTTGTTATTGAGGCCAAATTGGATCGTGGTCGTGGCTCTGTTGCAACAGTTCTTGTGCAAAAAGGTACATTGCATCCTTCTGATATTATTGTTGCCGGTAATGAATGGGGGCGCGTGCGTGCTTTGATCGATGACTATGGTCGTCACGTCAAAGAAGCGGTTCCTTCTACACCTATTGAAATTTTAGGTATGCAGGGAACACCACAAGCGGGTGATCGTTTTGCTGTTGTTAGTCATGAAGCAAAAGCACGCGAGATTGCTGAATATCGCCAGCGATTAGCACGTGATAAAGCTGTCGCTCGACAAACTGGTTCTCGTGGTTCTCTTGAACAAATGATGACAAAATTGCAAACCACTGGCATTAAAGAATTTCCTCTTATTATTAAAGGAGATGTACAGGGATCAATCGAAGCAATCGCTTCAGCATTAGAAAAACTCGGAAATGAAGAGGTGCGTGCACGCATTGTGCATTCTGGTGCTGGAGGTATCACTGAAAGTGATATTTCTCTTGCGGAAGCTTCTAACTCAGCTGTGATTGGCTTTAATGTTCGTGCTAACAAACAGGCACGTGATTCTGCTAAAACGCAAGGCATTGAAATTCGCTATTATAATATCATTTATGATCTTGTTGACGATATAAAAGCTGCCATGTCAGGATTGCTTTCACCAGAACAGCGCGAAACTTTCCTTGGTAATGCTGAAATTTTAGAAGTCTTTAACATTACAAAAATCGGAAAAGTTGCGGGTTGTCGCGTTACAGAAGGTAAAATAGAACGGGGAGCTGGTGTTCGCCTTATCCGTGATAATATTGTCATTCATGAAGGAAAACTGAAAACACTCAAACGCTTCAAAGATGAAGTCAATGAAGTACAAAGTGGTCAAGAATGCGGTATAGCCTTCGAAAACTATGAAGATATACGCGCAGGAGATATGATTGAAACCTTCCGTATCGAACATATTAATCGCACATTATGAAATCATCCAATGACTTTGCTCAATCAAAAAATGAGGAACGTTATTGGATTTCTATGAAACGCCTCTGTTTTTCCTTAATCTTTTAAGATGGTCAAAAAAGAGAGTGTAATAAGGATAAAGATTTTGATGAAAAATGCAGGGCCATCACAACGGCAACTCAGAGTAGGAGAACAAGTGCGCCATGCAGTAGCACATATATTACAGCGCGGTGTTCTCCTTGAAGATCTCTTGAAAAATATGGTGGTTTCAGTTTCTGAAGTACGCATGTCACCAGATTTAAAAATTGCTACCTGCTTTATTTCTCCTCTCAGCACTGTTGAGAATGCATCTCATGTTGATATCGTTGACATCCTCAATAAACATAGCCGTTTTATCCGTAGAGAAATCAGTCATGCGTTGCGTCAGATGAAATATATGCCTGAACTGCGTTTTCGACTTGATAGCAGTTTTGATAATTTTTCAAAAATTGATGCCCTGCTCCGCTTACCTGAGGTAGCACGTGATCTTCAACAGAATGATAATGATGAATTTGAGGATTAAAAGCATGGTACGGCAATGTAAAAAAAAAGGCCGTTCTGTTTCTGGCTGGGTTATATTTGATAAACCAAAGGGAATGAGATCGACAGAAGCTGTTTCAAAAATCAAATGGCTCTTTCATGCACAAAAAGCAGGGCATGCGGGTACACTGGATCCTCTTGCTTCTGGTCTCCTCCCCATTGCATTGGGTGAGGCAACTAAAACCGTTTCTTACGTGATGCAAGGTACAAAAACCTATCGTTTTCACATAGCGTGGGGTGAAGAACGATCAACAGATGATCTAGAAGGAGAAGTAATTAAGACATCTCCCAAACGTCCAACAAAAGAAGAGATTCTTGCCCTTCTCCCTCAATATACAGGTGTTATTCTGCAAACACCTCCGCAGTTTTCGGCAATTAAAATTTCTGGTAATCGTGCCTATGATTTAGCCCGTGAAGGTGAAATTGTTGAAATTCCACCGCGTCAAGTGGAAATAGAAACCTTTAAATTAATAGAAAATCCGACCAGAGAATATTCTGTCTTTGAAATAACCTGCGGAAAGGGGACCTATGTGCGCTCCCTGGCACGTGATATGGGACGTGATCTTAAGTGCTATGGGCATATAGCTGATTTAAGACGTATTGCAGTAGCACCGTTTTGTGAAAATGATCTCATCACATGGAACATGCTAAAAGCAGCAGAATTGAGTAAAAATATAAAAAATGAAAATAATACTTCTTCCAAAAGAAACTTTTCAACCCTCGATGCACTTTTAATGGAGACAGGGGCTGCTCTGAATTGTCTCCCTCATTACACTCTTAGTGAACCCCAAGCACAGCGGATTATGATGGGCACTCCAGTGCCTCTTTGTAATCACAATGCATCTCTTTATGAAGATGAGGTCTGTGTTTTTTATAAAGGGCAACTTCTTTCTATAGGTAGCCTTAACAAAAGCCTATTCAAACCAAAACGGATTTTCACAATTTGATTTATTCTTTCTTATAACAATCTTTTGTAAAAAGGTTTTTCTCATATCAATAAAAAGAAGATAACCCTTTTCATTATCTTATACTTAGCCTTTTACAATAATTTGTATCGAAAATCTGAAATCTGTTATGTGTTCGAAAGTCTAATTCTTGCTTGCATAATAAAGAATAAAGACTACTTTTTTATTTTAAATTGTCTCTTTAATCATTATTGGATATATGGATACATACTATCATGTTAAGAAATTGTTGTGGAATAGAAAAACAGGCTTTAGCTTAAACAAATTGCAATATTTGTAATTTTTCATTATTTGTTTAAAATAAATCTGCCCACAATTTACCAGTAGTATAAAGTGTTCATTAATCTCTATAATTGCTATTATTTTGTTCATATAAACAAATTTATCCATAAAATAATGATATTGCATACATTGAATAGACTGTGAGAAAACTGTTTTCGTCCCCTTATAATCAAGGTAATTGATCAGCAGAAGACTTTAAAATCATTTCATCTGCTTGTGGTATTGTTTGTCGTTCAATCATGCGGTGTACTCTTATACCGTTAGGCGCACAATTTAAGTGACGCAGAAGTTTATTTACCTCTGCATCTGCTTTTATGCGACGGTGATTATGGCGTAAATAATCGATCCATGTTGGCATATGATATGCTTCTGTCCAATATTGGGGTCTTTCAAGATCGCGTAAGAGAACCCATTGGCGAGCTCCATCACGTAAACGAATATGGCGACGACGTGTCATGACTTTGAGAAATTCTTCAAGATCATTTTCATGAATTTGATAATCGATCATAATCATGATCGGGCCACTCCTTGCTTTTAGGTCTAGTAAAAGTTCTGGTTCTCTGAAATGATCAAGCGGATCCAAATCTATCTGGGGAATTTCTTGAATTCTAAACTTTATCCCCGCCAAGGCTCCAAAAACCAAGAAGAGAGAACAAATACTCAAAGCAACAGTCGGAGAATAACCATCAGCTAAAGCACCCCAAATTGCACTTCCAACAGCCATCCCTCCATATGAGGCCGTTTGATAAAGCGCTAAAGCACGTGCCACAACCCAACGTGGTGTAGAAAGCTGTACAGATGTATTAAACAGCGATAATGCTAAAACCCAACATAAGCCGGCAGGAAATAAGGCAATATGGCTTATAATAAGTGAGCGGCTCATTGCCAAACAAAAGCAAGAAACAGCAAAGCCAATAAATGCGCTTGCAATAATTGTCTCTAAACGAAAATAACTTCGTACGGATGAATTAATTATACCTGCTATCATGGCTCCAAAACCAAAACAACCGAGTAATGTACCGTAAAGAAGCGCACTTCCTCTAAGGATATTATGCACAACAATTGGCAAAAGAGCCAAAATTGAAATCGCTCCAATACCAAAAATAAACGCTCTTACCATAATACTGATAAGATTAGGTGACATCGCAACATAACGCAAACCATCTGAGACAGCTCCTAAAAGTCTTTCTCGTGGCAAAGTGTTGTTTTCATAGTTTGGTTTCCAAAAAAACAAAGCACCAATTAAGGGAATGTAACTTATCGCATTAAACAAAAAAGCAGCGGCTGCACCTAACGTTGCAATGACAGCACCACCAATAGCAGGTCCTACACTACGCATCAGATTAAAACCAACACTGTTCAAACTCACAGCAGCAGGAATATTTTCTCTGCTCACAATATCTCCTATTGTCGCCTGCCAAGAAGGATTATAAAAGGCTGTTCCACAGCCAATTAAAAATGTGAAGCATAATAACAGTGAAGGTGTTAGAAAGCTCATATAGGATAAAATAGCCAAACTCATGGATATAACCATCATCATAATCTGCGCGCACAACATAATTTGGCGGCGATTAAAATTGTCAGCTAATGCTCCTGCCATGAGAGAGAATACAACAAGTGGTAAAGTTGTCGCACTTTGAACAAGTCCAACCATGGAATGCGAAGAACTAATCAACGCCATTAACCACCCTGCTCCAACAGCCTGTATGAGTCCTCCTAAATTAGAAATCAGAGTGGATGACCACAAATTTCGAAATACCGAATTACGAAAAAGTTTGAATGTTGAAATGCTTTGCACCTTTTGCCTCCAAATCGGTATTTATCGCGTTTATTGTCATACACAAACTCTGTGACGCAGTAATCTTTGTATCAAAAAAATGCATAATCCTTTAAAAACTTTTTATCTCTCTCAGTTAACAAGCAATATTTCAAAACAAAATCATCTTTTTAAAGAAGGTCTTCAAAGTGCTTTTAAGGGCTAGCATTTTAACCTCCTTTCCTATATAAATGTCAATATAGGTAAGAGTTTTAAACTCTTCTTGTTTTTTCAAAGGCCCTTGCTGAACGACATCTCGGCTATGGGTGGCTTTTGGTGTTTTGTTTTTTGAAAGGATAATACGATGTCGATTACAGCTGAACGTAAACAAGCTCTTATCGCAGAATATGCAAATAAAGTTGGTGATACAGGATCACCAGAAGTACAGGTTGCTGTACTTTCTGAACGTATTTCTAATTTAACGAACCATTTTAAATCACACAAAAAGGATAACCATTCCCGTCGTGGTCTTTTAAAGATGGTCTCTCAACGCCGTCGTCTTCTTGATTATCTTAAAGGAGTTGATCAAAACCGTTATCAAACACTTATCAAGAAATTAGGTTTGCGTCGCTAGAAAAAATAGGTGGGTGGTTTTTCTACGAAATCCACCCATTTTTTACTGTTGTTAAAAACTGATGAGGAACCATTATGAAGCAGGATTGCTAGTATGAAGCAGGATTGCTAGTTGGTTCGCGTTTAAATTGTAATTTATTTTTCTCTTCTCGCGAAAAAACTGTAATGTCTTGTTATCCTGCCCATGGTTTTAAAATCTGCTATGCAAAACCAGAATGTAAGCACTCAAAGATGTGAACACTGGTTATTAAGGATAAAAAATGTTCAAAACGCACAAGATAGAAATTGAATGGGCTGGTCGGCCACTCACAATTGAAACAGGAAAAATAGCACGTCAAGCTGATGGTGCAGTTATCGCCACCTATGGAGAAACCATTGTCTTAGCAACCGTTGTATCGGCAAAAAATTCAAAACCAGACCAAGATTTTTTTCCGCTTACAGTTAATTATCAAGAAAAATCATATGCTGTTGGTAGAATACCAGGGGGTTATTTAAAACGTGAAAGCCGACCAACTGAAAATGAAACTTTGATTTCACGTTTGATTGATCGTCCAATTCGTCCCCTTTTTGCTGACGGCTATAAAAATGATACACAAGTTATCGTTTCCGTTATACAGCATGATCTTGAAAATAATCCCGATATCCTTGCAATGATTGCAGCTTCTGCTGCATTGACTCTCTCAGGCGTTCCTTTCATGGGCCCTATTGCTGGTGCTCGTGTTGGCTACTGTAACGGACAATATGTTCTCAACCCTCATATCGATGAGATGCCTGAATCAAAACTTGATCTTGTTGTTGCCGGAACAGAGAGTGCTGTGTTGATGGTTGAATCAGAAGCACAAGAGTTACCGGAAGATATCATGTTGGGTGCCGTTATGTTTGGGCACAAAGGTTTGCAGCCTGTTCTTGATGCCATTATAAAACTTGCTGAAGTCGCCGCAAAAGATCCACGTGATTTCGTCCCTGAAGATCTCTCTGATCTCGAAAAAACTATGCTGGAAATGGCCGAACAGGATATAAGAGAGGCTTATACAATTACCGATAAACAAGAGCGTTACGCTGCAATTGATGCTCTTAAAACAGAAGTCATCAATAAATTTACATCAGAAACAGAAGAGAACTGTAAGTTTAGTGCTGACCAAATTGCAAACGTTTTTAAACAGTTGCAAGCAAAAATTGTTCGCGGAAATATTCTTGATACAGGAAAACGTATTGATGGACGTGATCTTTCAACAGTACGTCCCATCCAATCAGAAGTTGGTCTCTTACCACGAACCCATGGATCTGCACTTTTTACCCGTGGAGAAACACAAGCAATGGTTATTGCAACACTGGGAACAAGTGAAGATGAACAGTATGTGGATTCCTTGACAGGTATGTATAAAGAAACATTTCTCCTTCATTACAATTTCCCACCATTTTCAGTAGGTGAAACAGGGCGTCTTGGTTCTCCTGGTCGCCGTGAAATTGGACATGGAAAATTGGCATGGCGTGCTCTCCACCCTATGCTGCCAACAAAAGAATCTTTTCCTTATACTATTCGCGCTGTTTCAGAAATTACTGAATCCAATGGGTCCTCTTCCATGGCAACGGTTTGCGGAACTTCACTTGCACTCATGGATGCCGGTGTTCCTCTGACACGTCCCATCGCAGGTATTGCTATGGGATTAATTAAGGAAGGTGAGCGCTTTGCTGTTTTATCTGATATTTTAGGAGATGAAGATCATCTTGGGGATATGGATTTTAAAGTGGCAGGAACAGAAAATGGTATTACTGCCTTGCAAATGGATATTAAAATTGATGGTATTACCGAAGAAATTATGAAAATTGCACTTGAACAAGCTAAAAGTGGTCGAATTCATATCCTTCACGAAATGAGCAAAGCTTTAACCAGTGCACGAGCTGAACTCAGCGAGTTTTCTCCACGTATTGAAGTGATGAATATTGCTGTTGATAAAATTCGTGATGTCATCGGCTCTGGTGGTAAGGTTATTCGAGAAATCGTTGAACAAACTGGAGCAAAAATCAATATTGAAGATGATGGAACAATTAAAATTGCTTCCGCTGATGCTAAAACCATTGAAGCAGCAAAGCGCTGGATCCACTCTATTGTCGATGAGCCTGAAATTGGTGCTATCTACCAAGGGACAGTTGTAAAAACTGCAGAATTCGGTGCATTTGTAAATTTCTTTGGTTCACGTGATGGGCTTGTTCATATCTCTCAACTTGCCTCAGAACGCGTCACAAAAACAACAGATGTTGTTAAAGAGGGTGATAAAGTTTGGGTAAAACTCATGGGTTTTGATGAACGTGGTAAAGTTCGCTTATCAATGAAAATTGTCGATCAGCAAACCGGTGAAGAAATTACGAATGACAGGCCAATAAAAGAAGAACAAGACAAGTGCATGGATGAAAAAAACAAATCTGAAAATAAGCGCCGTCGTAAGAAAAAAGAAGAGTAATCTTTTCTCTTGTTATACAATGCCATTCTCATATGAGAATGGCATTTTTTCTTTGAAAGAGCTATATGTGTTATTGTTTTTACCTTTTGAAAACCACAACCTTCCTTTTCCTAATCCAAGCCAATCATGGTTGAGTTTTGGGTTAACTGAAATTCCTAGATCAGAGTGGAGGAAAAACTTAAAAGTTATAACGCCGTGGCGATCAAATTTTTTAAAATTTGCCAATGCTCAGTTTCATTGTGCACCTCAAATAGATAAAAATTTTATCTATGATGGTGCACTTTTACACTTGAGCAAATATCGTGGTTTTAACCAAAATTGTTTCCTTGATTTATTAGAATGTGTGAAGCCTGGTGGATGGATTATTATTGGTGGAGATAAAACTGTTGGTGCTGCTTCAATGATGAAATGGGTCAAAACATTTATTCCCATCACCGATAAATTATCTAAAAATCATGGACTGGTATTCTGGCTTCAAGTTCCACAACAAATAGACATACAGAAGATTGCACAGTTACGCTCACCAGCACTCTCTTTTGAAAATAAATTTCAAACAACTTCTGGCATGTTTTCGCATGGTCGTATTGATCCTGGATCTGCCGCACTTGCTCAGCATATGTGTGAAATTATTTCTGGAAAAACTGCTGATTTTGGCGCTGGTTGGGGTTTTCTTTCTTACACTGCACTTGAAAAAAGTGAAAAACTAACAACTCTTGACCTCTATGAAGCCGATTATAATGCTTTGAAAGCAGCCAAAAAACACCTTGAACACGTAACAACTTCTTGCCCCATTCATTTTTATTGGTATGATCTGATGCATGAACCAATCACAGAACTCTATGATACAATCATTTCAAACCCGCCATTTCATACACAACAAACGACAGACGTCTCATTAGGACAACATTTTATTATAAATGCTGCAAAATGCCTAAAGCTAGGTGGACATCTGCTTCTTGTCGCCAATAGCCACCTGCCTTATGAAACATTGTTAAAAGACATTTTTCACACAGTCTTGATACATGAAAAAGCCCATGGTTTCAAAGTTATCCAAGCACGCAGATAAAACAAATGATACTTTAAAGAATGAAGCGCGAAAGATCAATATCAGCAGCGAGATCACCTATTGATTTTCTGACATAAGCAGCGTCAACTTTAAATGATGTGCCAGCTTTATCAGGTGCTGTAAAAGAAATTTCATCCAAAACACGCTCCATTACCGTTTGCAAACGACGTGCCCCTATATTTTCAATCCTTGCATTTAAATCCACAGCAATATCTGCCAAAGCATCAATTGCATCATCGGTAATTTCTAAATGAACTTCCTCCGTTGCCATTAAAGCAACATATTGCTTGATGAGACTTGCTTCAGGTTCGGTAAGAATACGACGTAAATCTTCCCTTGTAAGAGCATTGAGTTCTACGCGGATGGGCAAACGTCCCTGAAGTTCTGGCAACAAATCAGATGGTTTGGCAACATGAAATGCACCCGATGCAATAAAAAGAATATGATCTGTTTTGATTTGCCCATATTTTGTAGCAATTGTTGTTCCTTCAACTAATGGTAAAAGATCGCGTTGGACACCTTCACGCGAAACAGCAACGCTTCCCCCACCATCCCTCGTTGCAATTTTATCAATTTCATCGATAAAAACAATTCCATCATTTTCAGTAACACGAAGTGCTTCTTGAATAATTTGATCTTGGTCAAGAAGTTTTTCGGATTCATCATCAATAAGAGGCTTAAAAGCATCCTTTACTGTTGTTTTGCGGACCTTTGTACGACTTCCCATTTTACCAAAAATATCCGACAAATTCATAATTCCCATTTGTGCACCAGGCATTCCAGGAATTTCAAAGGTTGAAGCACTATTGCTATTATTATCGGCTACTTCAATTTCAATCTCTTTTTCATCCAATTCACCTTCGCGCAATTTTTTGCGAAAACTATCACGGGTAGCGGGACTTGCTGTCTTGCCAACAAGCGCATCTAAAACACGCTCTTCAGCATTCATGTGAGCCTTTACTTTAACTTCCTCGCGTTTTTTTTCACGCACAAGAGAAATGGCAATCTCAACAAGATCACGAATAATTTGTTCAACATCGCGCCCCACGTAACCAACTTCAGTAAATTTAGTCGCTTCTACTTTAACAAAAGGGGCTCCAGCAAGTTTTGCTAACCGACGCGCTATACCTGTTTTACCAACACCTGTTGGTCCTATCATCAAAATATTCTTTGGCATGACCTCTTCACGCATAGGGCCATCAAGCTGTTGTCTACGCCAACGATTACGCAATGCAATAGCAACAGAACGTTTGGCATCATTTTGACCAATAATAAAACGATCAAGTTCAGAAACAGTCTCACGAGGGGAAAATACAACACACATTCAAATAGCTTTCTCTAAAGAAGATAATTCTGCATCCAATGTTTCAATTGTAAAATGATCATTGGTGTAAACACAAATTTTAGCGGCAATATCCATAGCTTTACGGGCAATCGTTTCAGCATCAATATCCATATCCATGAGTGCCCGCGCAGCTGAAAGAGCAAAATTGCCTCCAGAACCTATTGCCATAACCCCATCTTCTGGTTCTAAAACATCACCAAGTCCTGTTAAAGCTAAAGTTACTTTTTTATCCGCAACAAGCATCATTGCCTCAAGACGACGTAAATAGCGATCTGTTCGCCAGTCTTTTGCAAGCTCTACACAAGCACGCATAAGTTGATCAGGATATTGTTCAAGCTTAGTTTCTAATCTTTCCAGCAAAGTAAAAGCATCTGCTGTGGCACCTGCAAAACCAGCAATAACTGCTCCACCTTTCCCAAGACGACGAACTTTACGTGCATTGCCTTTCATAATCGTCTGCCCCAGTGAAACCTGACCATCACCGGCTATTACGACTTTGCCACCTTTTCGTACAGTAATAATAGTAGTACCATACATTATATCTGGCTTATGTTCTGCCATAAGGAAACTCCTTGAATATTAATTTCTTTTCTTAATATTGATTTCTTTCCATTAAATGTAAAATCTAATCATTATTGTCCCTATTTAAGAACATATATTGCAAAACACAATGATTTAGCACAATTCAATTTGTTAAAATAAAAAAATGAGTGCATTGTTATCGATGCAAATTATTGTTAAATAGCTTTTTAAACAATTTGCGTCTTCTAAGAGAAAAATGATGAAAAAAATAGCAATCGGGACATTGGGAGGAACAATTGCAATGGCTGCTGATGATTTTGACCAAATGCAACCGACATTAACCTCAGATATCCTTATCAAAAGTGTTCCTGGCTTAAATAACGTTGCTGATATTCATGCCCAAACACTCACACAATTGCCTAGTGGATCTTTATCTTTTAAAATTCTTTTTGAAATCATAAAATGGGCAAAAAAACAAATAGAAACTGGTGCACAAGGTATTGTTTTAACTCAAGGGACTGATACTCTAGAAGAGACAGCATTTTTTCTTTCTCTTTATTGGGATAAAGCAGAACCCCTTGTTATAACTGGTGCTATGCGTATGCCTCATGAAGCAGGTGCTGATGGACCAGCCAATGTTTTAGCAGCAACACGTGTTGCTGCTCATCCACAAAGTCGTAACAGAGGCGTTCTCGTAGTGATTAACGATAGCATTCACTCACCTTATTGGGTTCAGAAAAATCATACTGTTAAAATTGAAACATTTCAATCAGGGATGACAGGTATTTTAGGTGCTCTTTTGGAAGGAAAACTCATTTATTTTAATGATCGAATTTTTTTTCCAAAAACATTTGATCTTCCCCAAAATTATGAACACCAAGTTGCTCTCCTATACTCCTCTTTATCATCTGATACAGAATTAATTAAATTCTGCCTTGAGAGTGGGCAGTATGCTGGGCTTGTCATTGCTGGTTTTGGATCAGGACATTGTAGTTTTGAAAAAGCAGATATTGTGCGACAATATACACAAAAAATGCCCATTATTATTGCTAGCCGTATTTGTACTGGCTCAACAACTCGCACAACTTATGGTTATAAAGGCTCAGAAGTCGATTTGATTGCTTCTGGTGCTCTTATGTCTGGTTATTTATCAGCAGTAAAAGCGCGTTTACTTTTATGGGCTTTTTTGGCACAAGGATACTCATTGACACAAATCAAGGCTCACTGGGATGAATGGACTATAAGCTAACGAAAGATTATTTATTATCTCAAAGAATAAAAACATGTAAAACAGCTTGCATGTCTCTATTCTTAATCAATTGCTTCGGCAAAAAGGTCTCAATTGAAAACAAATGATTGATATGATTCTCTCAAAAATTGATCAAAGAGATAATTTGGTCAAATCTATTTCTGATCGATACTCACCCTATCGTATCTTTACTGCACAAGAATGGTCAGAGTTTCGTGCAGATACACCACTTACTTTGACCTTTGATGAAATTAAACGTTTACGCTCAATCGATGATCCAATTGATCTTGAAGAAGTGCAACGTATTTATCTTTCTTTATCGCGTCTACTCTCATGTCATGTTGAAGCAGTACAAGGACTTTTTCACAAGCGTCAACAATTTTTACATCAAGAAGGAATGCGAAAAACGCCTTTTATCATTGGGATTGCTGGCTCTGTTGCGGTGGGAAAATCAACTACCGCTCGTATTCTTCAAGAACTTTTAAAACGTTGGACATCTAGCTTGAAAGTTGATTTAATTACAACGGATGGTTTTCTCTATCCTAATGCTGTTTTACAGAAAAAAAATCGTATGAATCGTAAAGGTTTCCCAGATTCTTATGATATCAAAAAATTGCTAAGTTTTCTTTCTGCTATAAAAGCTGGTATTGGCAATGTTAGTGCTCCACTTTATTCGCATATGGCTTATGATGTTTTAGAAAATCAAACTATTACTATTGACCACCCTGATATATTAATCATTGAAGGTATTAATGTCCTGCAAGTCAGTGATCTTCCTAAAGATGGCAAAATTATTCCTTTTGTTTCAGACTTTTTTGATTTCTCAATTTATGTAGATGCTGAAACAGAAGTCATTCGACACTGGTATTTAGAACGTTTTAAACGTTTGCGTAAAACAGCTTTTCAAAATTCTGAATCTTATTTTCATCGTTATGCACTCCTGCGTGAAGAGGAATCCTTAAAAATTGCTGAAAATATCTGGCAAACAATTAATTTGAAAAATTTACAAGAAAATATATTGCCAACACGACCACGGTCTAATCTCATTCTACGCAAAGGGAAAAACCATTTGGTTGAATATGTTGCACTTCGACGATTATGAGGATTTCACAATGAAGCATTTACATCACATTTTTTTTAGCCAAAAACCTCTCGATAATAGCTGTCCTATATTCTTGGTAAACCCTGAAAGTCTTGCTGATTTATCAATTGATGCTTCAACAAAAGCATGGATGAGAGTTCATGATTTCACTGGCAAAGCAGGACAAATACTCTTCATACCCCATGAAACAGGGCATTTGAAAAAAGTTTTCTTTGGACTTGGCAATGGTGATGAAACTTTTATCACAGGGCTTCTCGCTAAAAAACTTCCTGCTGGTCAATGGCATTTAGAAGGAGAAGCTTCCCATGAAATGAATACTTATCTTGGATTAGCATTTGGAAGTTATCAATTTAATCGTTATCGCCAAAACCCTTCCTCTAAAATATTGTCAATCTATGTTAACGATACGGTTAATTTTGATGAGCTTCAAAGAATTTATAAAACTGTCTTTTTTGTCCGTGATCTTATCAATATTCCAGCCAATGATATGAATCCCGATACTCTCGAGGAAGAAGCACGGCAATTGGCTAAAGCTTATGGTGCTGATATAAAAAGTATTTGTGGTGATGATCTCTTAACATATAATTTTCCTATGATCCATGCTGTAGGACGTGCCAGTAGCACTGCACCACGACTGATTGAACTGCACTGGGGCCAAGAAAATCATCCTAAAATAACATTGGTTGGTAAAGGTGTAACCTTCGATACTGGAGGCCTTGATATTAAATCAGCCAATAATATGTCACTCATGAAAAAAGATATGGGAGGTGGAGCACATGTTTTGGGATTGGCTAAACTTATCATGGATGCTAAATTACCTTTTCGTCTACGCGTTTTAATACCAACTGTTGAAAATGCAATTTCTGCTCATGCTTATAGACCAGGCGATATTCTCCAAAGTCGTAAAGGTTTAAAAGTTGAAGTTGGTAATACAGATGCTGAAGGGCGACTTATCCTTGCCGATGCACTTGCTTATGGTGATGAAGAAAGTCCACAATTTATGCTTTGTATGGCAACTTTAACGGGAGCAGCGCGTATAGCATTAGGACCAGATCTTCCAGCATTTTATTGTAATAATTCACTATGGGCGCAACAAATTTCTCAGTCTGCCCACTCTGTTTGTGATCCCCTTTGGCAAATGCCACTTTGGAAGCCTTACCTAGAAACGTTATCGTCACCAATCGCTGACTTGAACAATATAACTGGAAATAACTTTGCTGGTTCTATAATTGCTGCTTTATTTCTTAACTCTTTTGTTGAAAAAACCAAATATTTTGCACATTTTGATCTCTATGGCTGGATTCCAAAAGAAAAACCAGGCTTTCCTGTTGGTGGATCGGCACAAACTATTCGTGCTCTTTACAATCTTTTTAAAAACCAAAATTAAACACAAAATTTCCATAAAGATGGACAATTTTGAGGTTTCAGAAGAATCATCTTATTGCTTTAAAGTTATGTTCTGTCTTTTATTTAAAGATGAGAAATCTGCCTACATGGTGACTGCAAACCCATTTAAAGATAAAATGAAAGGGAAATAAATGTTTTCTAGAGATCGGAGACTAAATGCATTCAGAGACGATATAGCAGATAAACGTCTTGAAAAAGAAGTTACAGCACAGCGCTTTGTGCAAGGCGAAACAAAACGTGTTAATGTACCTGTCGCTGGATTGTTTAAAGAAGACAATAAAAAAAGTGAAATGCAAACAGAGTGCTTATTTGGAGAAGAACTTCTCATCTTTGAACAGAAAAGCCCTATGTCGTGGGGACAGTCTCTCAAAGATGGTTATGTTGGCTATATTGACACAAAAGCACTTTGCACATCAACCGTAAAACAAACACATGTTGTTTCAGCTCCACGTACTTTTCAATATTTCCAAGCTGACTTGCGTGGACCAGTAGAATATCCTTTGTCCATGGGAAGTAAGGTAAGCGTTGTTAATGAAGTTGAAGTCCGTGAAACCAAGTATTCTATACTTGAAAATGGGAGTGCAATCATTAGCAGTCATCTCAGTCCGATTGGCCAAATCGTGTATAAAGACTATGTTAAGGTCGCTGAAATGTTGACTCATACACCTTATCTTTGGGGTGGAACTAGTAGTTTTGGAATTGATTGCTCAGGACTGGTCCAGCTTTCTATGACAATGGCTGGTCAAGTGGTTTTACGCGATACTGACATGCAACAAAAAACTGTAGGAATTCCACTCTCAGAAGGTGATAAACTTCAACGAGGTGATTTGGTTTTTTGGAAAGGTCATGTTGCTATTATGACGGATCATGAAAATATTATTCATGCAAATGGTTCCTCTATGGATGTTATGGTCGAACCACTAGAAGAAGCAACTACACGTATTGCTCAAAAATATCAACGACATCCCATAGCAAGACGTCGTCCAATATTAGAAATGTAAGTGGTATTTTTTATATGAGTACAACTCACAAATATTTCTATTGTTATATTCTGTCATGGAATCTGAAGTCTTAAAAATCTATATGCAATTCACGTATTGGGGAGATTGTGATAATTCACCGCCCCATTTATTGAAGTTTTCATGAAAATGCGCTTTATGCAACTTAAATCAGAAAAACATAAAATGATTAATCTAAAAGATTAAAATTATTATTAGGAATTACCATTTTTTTCTTATTCAACTCCATAGCTTTTAAAAGCTATGGAGGCTTTACGGCACCTTATGTTTTTTCTCTCGTTCTTTCATGAAATCTAATATTTTTATAATAGATATCCTCATATCTTTGTGCTGATTGTATTGCTTTCTCATATACATCAATCAAAATCATTCACTTGTCAGTTATATAAGCAAGGTGGACATGTAAGTAATATAATGATGTCAGCTTGCACCTTCATAAAGATAAAAATAGTACGACCCAATGAATTTTATATTATCTTCTTCACAAACATAGTCGTGAAATGCACTCAAAAATATTTTTTTCAAAATGAGCACACATTATGGCGCTCTATGTTGTATAATAAGTATGATCCTATATTCAAAGAATGCAATAAATAAAAATACGAAGCATTGTGTTATCTCCATTATTTAAAGAATATTGCTGTGTCTATTTTTGAACAGCTCAAAACTGAATTAAAAAAGATATCCTTTATTTGTAAAGGATATTGTTTTTTCAAGGATTTATTTAAGAAGAAAATTTTTTAGAAGCTTCACCAATGGCTTATCAGCATCAGGCATAGGATATTTCTCAAGATCACCAATAAAAACCCATTTTAAATTTTGTCCTTCTCGCCCTTGAGCCACACCTTCATAATGGCAACAAAGATACAATGGCATTAGGAGATGAAATGTGTCGTAGCTATGGCTTGCAAATGTTAAGGGCTGTAAATTATCTGCCTGAACATGAATACCAAGCTCTTCTTCTAATTCACGAATTAATGACGCTTCTGGAGTTTCACCTTGTTCAACCTTTCCACCAGGAAACTCCCATAAACCAGCTAGTGATTTTCCTTGAGGACGTTCTGTAAGCAAAACACAATTATCTTTATCTAGTAATGCACACGCAACAACAAGAAGAAGTGAACTTTTTGTACACATACCACCCTCCAAAAAGGATAAGGATAAAGATAAACATCTCTTTTGTATTACCCTCTACTTCGAAATGAAAGCGCTAAAATGCTCCCTACTCTCCCTAAATATACAGTTGCCTGATGTCAAATTTATGATGTATCCATTAACTTCTGTAATCCCCATTAATCGTAACGTATTCTTTCGTCAAATCGCAAGACCAAACTGTCGCCGTACCAACGCCCAAACCCACATCAACACGAATTGTGATGTGCTTACCTCGCATATAAGCGGCTATTGTTTTTTCGCAATATTCAGGATCTCGTTCACCATTGACAGCTAAGCGATATTCCCCAAACCAAATCGTCAACAGATCACGATCTACTTCAACACCTGCCTTGCCAACTGCCATTACTACTCGTCCCCAGTTAGCATCTTCACCAGCAATAGCGGTTTTTACAAGAGGTGAATTTGCAATTGATAGAGCAATCGTTTTTGCAGCATCGTCTGTTGTTGCACCAATCACATTCACTTCAATTAAATGGCGTGCGCCTTCTCCATCACAAACAATTTGTAGTGCAAGCTCATGCAAAAGCGCACGCAAATGCTTTGAAAATATCTCATAACGTGGATCAGCTTTCTGTGTAAGGGGAGAAAATTTTTCTTTTCCTATCGCAAATATCATGAGTGTGTCTGATGTTGAAGTATCACTATCGACAGTAATCGAATTGAAAGAGCTCTGAACCGCTTCTGATAACATTAATTGAAGTATATCCGAAGAAATTCCTGCATCGCTTACAACAAAAGAAAGCATCGTTGCCATATCTGGTGCGATCATACCAGCACCCTTTGCAATCCCATTAATGGTAACAATCTCTCCCCCGTAGTCAAATCTACGCGTAGCAAGTTTTGGAAACGTATCAGTCGTCATAATGGCTTTTGCAGCCTCTAACCAATGCCCCTCTTCTGCTGTTTCTAGCATATTTGGTAAAAGACTTACAATAGACGATGAATCCATTGGCTCACCAATAACACCTGTAGAAGCTATAAAAATTTCATTTTCTCTCACCTTCAAAGCACTCGCCGCTGCGCATATGATTTCATTGGTTGTATCTCTTCCTTTACGTCCTGTAAAAGCATTTGCATTCCCAGAATTAACCACAACTCCCCTCGCAACTCCATGAGGAAGCGATATCCGACAATGTTCCACAGGAGCAGACGGACATTTCGAACGAGTAAAAACACCTGCAACACTTGCTGGTTTATCAAAGATGATGAAAAGAAGATCTGTACGACCTTTATATTTAATCCCAGCTTCAGCTGTCGCTATCCGTACACCAGATAGAGGCGGAAGCTCCTGTATGTTTTGCGGAGATAAAGGAGATATTTTTAAAACCACACTATGCTTTCCATAAAAACAAATAAAATGATTGCAGAGTAATAATTTTTCATAAAATAACTGCTAGGCTTTTTGAACAAAACGCATTTCTCAAATCACCTAGCCCAAATATTATCTACCTTTTCTTCTTTGCTATTCTGTATCTTCTCCGTCTGGTGTTCCATCCGAAAGCGGTGTTCCGTTTTGATTAAGAGATTGCATGAGTTTTATAACATTAGGATCAGGATATTTCACATCCATTTTGCTACGCAAATCAACAATCAGTTTCTGATAGTGCTCTTTTATTAGCTGTGTACGCAACATCTCTTTAACATCGTCAAATGCAGGAGGTTGTTTCAAACGACGATCTTCTACTTTGATAATATGCCAACCAAAAGGACTTTCAACGGGATTTTTCGTATATTCGCCAACTTTCAAGCCAAACGCAGCATCTTCAAAAGGCTTAACCATTTGACCATGACTAAAATAGCCAAGGTCCCCTCCCACAGCAGCGGAACCATCTGTTGAAGTCTTTTTTGCAATCTCTTCAAAATTTTCCCCTTTATTTAAACGTTTAATGATAGCTTCTGCTTCTTTTTTCGTTTTTACCAAAATATGACGCGCTTTAATCTCATCCTCTTTGGGGAAAGCAGCAACTTCCTTTTTGTAAAGGGCTTCCAAATCATTATCTGAAATCTGATCAACAATTGTCTGTTTAAAATAAAGCTGTTGGAGAACATTATCGCGCATAACTGCCATACGCTTATCATAAGCCTCCGTCTTATCTATGCCCTTACCCTTTGCTGCTTTAGAAAGTGCTTGCATATCTAGGTAAGCTTTTAAAACCATTATACGGCGTTGTTCATCAGGAAAACGTACTAAATTAGGGTTTATTTCAAGTGCTAACTCATCCAATTGCCCTGCGGTAATATCCTTACCATCAATAACGGCCATAACATGAGAAGGAGAAACTGCCTTTTCCGAAGCTTTCTCCAAAGTCTTTAAATCATTTGACGATGAATTCAAACTTTCTTGAGCTATCACTCCTAAACTCGTACTTGTTAATAAGGCTGATGTCAAAAACAGCGTGATAAAGTTAAATTTCATAAATATACTCCTTAAAAATGAAGGCAGGTTCAAGATTCTTATTTTCTTTGACTGTAACAGTTTAATCTCTAAACAGAGATAAATAAATCAGTAATTTTATTTTAAAAAGCATAAATTTGTCCTTTTATCTCCGTTTATTTCACCCTATCTAATGTTTATAGGAAATATGATAATAGAAAAAATGACATATTGTATCTTAAATTACTTTGTATTATGTCTGCTGAATAGCATACCCAAAGTTGACACGATGCACTTCGTCTCTTATCTCTACTCTACAATCAAAGTGAAAAATTGCACATCCACAAGTATAATGGTATCACTTGCTTCTAATTATATTAAACACCTTGAAGGATACAAAATATGAGGAGAGCATATGAATTACCTCATCATAGTGGCAACAATTAAAAGAAAGGACCAGAGATGGTCAATTTAGGTGTCTTTGCACGTAAATTTTTTGGTTCAGCTCATGAGAGACGTCTCAAGGTTCTTCGCCAAAAAGTTATACAAATTAATGCTTTAGAAGAACAATTCGTGAAATTAAGTGATACGCAGCTCTGCCAAAAAACGGATGAGTTTCGCAAACGTCTTGCTACAGGTGAAACCGCTGAGGTGCTCCTACCAGAAGCTTTTGCAACAGTTCGTGAAGCAGCAAAACGTGTTTATGATATGCGCCTTTTTGATGTACAGCTGATTGGTGGAATGGTGCTTCATGACTGTGGTATTGCTGAAATGCGCACTGGTGAAGGTAAAACATTAATGGCAACTTTGCCAATTTACCTCAATGCATTGGAAGGAAAAGGTGTTCATGTTGTAACAGTAAATGATTATCTTGCTAGTCGTGATGCTGAAACAATGGGAAAAATCTTCAGTTTTTTAGGATTAACAACAGGTGTGATTCTGCATGAACTTGATAATGATGCCCGCCGAGCAGCTTATGCATGTGACATCACTTACGCAACAAATAATGAATTAGGCTTTGATTACCTGCGCGATAATATGGCATTTGATCGTAATCAAATGGTTCAACGGGGACATCATTATGCAATTGTTGATGAAGTTGATTCGATTCTCATTGATGAAGCACGTACCCCTCTCATCATTTCTGGCCCTCTAGAAGATCGTACTGATTTCTACAACCTTATTGATACATTTATTCCTGACTTATCTCCTGAAGACTATGAAATAGACGAAAAACAAAAAACGACAACCTTTACTGAAATTGGTACCGAAAAAATTGAAAAAATGCTCGAACAAGCTGGCTATCTTAAAGGTGAAAGTCTTTATGACATAGAAAATGTTGCTATCGTCCATCATGTCAATAACGCACTTAAAGCCCATAAACTGTTTGTCCGTGATAAGGATTACATTGTACGCAATGGTGAAATTGTTATCATTGACGAATTTACAGGTCGTATGATGCCTGGTCGGCGTTATTCTGAAGGACTTCATCAAGCTCTAGAAGCTAAAGAACATGTTGCTATCCAACCAGAAAATCAGACACTCGCTTCTATCACTTTCCAAAATTATTTCCGTATGTATCGAAAACTGTCTGGGATGACTGGAACTGCTACAACAGAAGCCGAAGAATTCAGTAATATTTATGGTCTTGAGGTTGTAGAAATCCCCACAAACTTGCCCATCCAGCGTCTTGATGAAGATGATGAAATCTATCGAACAGCAGAAGAAAAATATCGTGCTATTGTATGTGATATCCGTCAAGCACACGAAAAAGGGCAACCTATTCTTGTTGGAACAACATCTATTGAAAAGTCAGAACAATTAGCAGAACGTTTACGAAAAGAAGGCATTACTGATTTTAGAGTTTTAAATGCCCGCTATCACGAACAAGAAGCCTATATTATTGCACAAGCAGGGGTTCCTGGAGCTCTCACCATCGCAACAAACATGGCTGGACGTGGTACTGATATACAACTTGGTGGGAATATTGAGATGCGTATCAAACAAGAATTACAGGATATGCTAGATGGAGAAGAGCGAACTGCAAAAATTGAAGAAATAAAAAAAGATGTCAAGCAGCTTAAAGAAAAAGCACTGGCTGCTGGTGGTCTTTACGTCATCGCTACTGAACGTCATGAAAGTCGTCGCATTGACAATCAACTGCGTGGCCGTTCTGGTCGTCAAGGTGATCCTGGTCGCTCAAAATTCTTTCTTTCTCTTCAAGATGATCTCATGCGTATCTTTGGTTCTAATCGTATGGATGGTATGTTGAAGAAGCTTGGATTAAAAGAAAATGAAGCGATTACCCATCCATGGATTAATAAAGCTCTTGAAAAAGCGCAAAAAAAAGTCGAAGCACGAAATTTTGAAATCCGTAAAAATTTGTTAAAATACGATGATGTCATGAATGATCAGCGTAAGGTTATTTTCGAACAGCGTATGGAAGTCATGAATGCGGATGATTTAACAGAAATGATCCTTGAAATGCGCAATGAAGTGGTTGAAGATCTTGTGGAAAACTACATCCCTTCTGGAACATATTCTGAAAAGTGGGATGTGAAAGCTCTACAAGAGGAAATTCGCCAACTCTTCAATCTTGAGCTTCCAATCGAGACATGGGCAAAGGAAGATGGAATTGCCGAAGAACAAATTTTAGAACGCGTATCAGATGCTGTTACAAAACTTGAAAACGAACGTACTGAACGCTATACTCCAGAAGTTATGGCTTATTTTCATAAGGCCATATTACTTGAAACTATTGACACGCTATGGCGTGAACATCTTGTCAGTTTAGACCATTTGCGTTCTGTGGTTGGTTTTCGTGGCTATGCCCAAAGAGATCCACTTAACGAATATAAAACAGAGTCCTTTGAACTTTTTCAAAGCATGCTGAGAAATTTACGCAGAATTGTAACTTCTAAGCTTATGCGTTTTGAAATCATTCAACAACCCACAGAGCCTCTCATGCCTGAACAGGTAGATGCTGATAACTCTATCTTCCATGATCAAGGAGAAAAAAATACTTCTACCCTGTGGGCACGAACACAAGAAAATAGAATTGTTAACCCAAAAGACCGTGATCCTAACGATGTAACCACATGGGGAAAAGTTGGACGAAACGAGCGTTGCCCCTGTGGTTCAGAAAAAAAATATAAACATTGCCACGGTGCCTTCGTTTGAAAAAACAATGAGAAGATGAATAAAAAACGAAATTATGAACAGGAATTACGCACTGCAGGTTTAAGAGTAACACGTCAAAGACGCATTATTCTTGATATTTTAGCTGAAACAAAAGATCATCCGAATGCATTTGAAATTTTTCAGTGTGCTCACAAAATAGATTCGAGTATTTCGCTTTCTACTGTTTATAGAACAATGAAAACATTAGAAGGAAATGGAACAATTCATCGTCATAGCTTTAGTGGTGGGCCCTCTCGTTTCGAACAAGCAGATGGGCAACACCACGATCACCTTATTGATGTGGAAACAGGACAAGTTATCGAGTTTCATTCTGATATCATTGAAAAGTTGCAAGAAGAAATTGCTAAATCCCTTGGCTATGATATTATCCATCATCGCCTTGAGCTTTATGGAAAAAAAATAACTCTTAAGTAGCTGATCTTGTATATGTCGTCAAAAAACGCCTTATAAAAAGCATATTTTCTATAAGTTTACCTGAAAAAGTTATCGTTTCCATTGGCAAGAACATTTTTCTGCTCTATTACCCCATTTTATCTGATGCTATAAACTCATCAATTGCTCGTATCATAAAAATTATAATAAATTAGGTCAATATCATTATGGTTTCTTTACCAAAAGATCGCATAAAACGGCTTGAAAAGCGTTTTGAAATCATTGAGAGCCAAATGGCTCAAAATCTAGATGCTGAAACATATGTAAAATTAGCTTCTGAATATGCAGAACTACAGCCAATTGTTGCCTCTATACGGACATTAAATGCTCTTTACGGAGAAATCACAGAGCTGGAAACAATCATCAGTGATAAACTAACAGATGCAGAGATGCGTCATCTTGCTCAAGAGGAACTCCCGTTATTATGTCAGAAAATGCAACAACTTGAGAAAGAACTCCAGATTCTTCTTTTACCTAAAGATGTTGCTGATGAAAAAAGTGCCATTGTAGAAATTCGAGCAGGAACAGGTGGATCAGAAGCCGCACTTTTTGCTGGTGATCTCTTTCGCATGTATGAACGTTATGCCGCTTCTCATAACTGGAAAGTAGAAGTTGTTTCACTTAATGAGGGAGAAGTTGGTGGATATAAAGAAATTATTGCCAGCATTTCAGGAAAAGGTGTCTTTTCTAAACTGAAATTTGAATCAGGTGTTCATCGTGTACAACGTATCCCTGAAACAGAAACCGGTGGGCGTATCCATACCTCTGCTGCTACGGTTGCTGTCCTTCCAGAGGCTGAAGAAATTGATATTGAAATTCGCCCAGAGGATATTCGCATCGATACCATGCGTGCCTCTGGTGCAGGAGGACAGCATGTCAATACAACAGACTCAGCTGTTCGTATCACGCATATTCCAACGGGAATTATGGTTGTACAAGCAGAAAAATCACAACACCAAAACCGTGCACGGGCGCTGCAAATTTTACGTGCACGCTTGTTTGATATTGAACGACAGAAAGCAGAAAATGAGCGTTCAGCTTCTCGTAAAAATCAAGTCGGCTCTGGTGATCGCTCAGAGCGTATTCGAACCTATAATTTTCCACAAGGACGAGTCACGGATCACCGTATTAATCTCACTCTGTATAAACTTGACCGTATCCTAGAAGGCGAGCTTGATGAAATCATTCATGCACTCATCTCTGACAATCAAACAGCACTTCTGATGGAAATGGATAATAATGAATGAACAAATACTCTCTCAACAATGTTATCCAAAAAACTCAAGAAAAATTGCACAGAAAAGGAATTTCTGAAGCCAAGCTTGAGGCAAAAATACTGGTCGAATGGGTAACAGGTATAAATTCCTTTGATAGAATTCTCCGACCAGATATGTGCCTCTCTTTTGCACACATGACACAATTAGAACAACTCATACAACGACGTGTTGCTGGCGAACCTGTTTATCGTATTATAGGAGCGAGAGAATTTTATGGTATTTCTTTCACACTCTCTCAAGAAACATTAGAACCACGTCCTGATACAGAAACATTGGTGGATCTCGTTCTCCCGCTGCTGAAAAAACATACTGAAAAATCAGAAAAAATAACACTACTTGATATGGGAACAGGCAGTGGTGTTCTTGCTATTACGCTCCTTAAACAAATTCCTATATCACACGCGGTGGCTGTTGATATTTCTGAAGATGCCCTTAAAATAGCAACAAAAAATGCAGAAAATGCAGGCGTTATCAATCGTTTTACACCTCTTCTGAGTGATTGGTTTACTTCTGTCACTGGTCAATTTGATCTTATTATTTCCAATCCACCCTATATTCCAGAAAAAGATATTCCAAATCTTGCTAAAGAAGTCCGGCTCTATGATCCATTGCGCGCACTGATTGGTGGAAAAGATGGCCTTGATTTTTATCGAAAACTTGCCCATCAAGCAGAAAACTACTTAAAAGAAAAAGGCTCTATCGCTGTCGAAATCGGTTACTCTCAAGAAAAAGAAGTCTGTAACTTGTTTGAAAAAAACGGTTTTAAGTGTGTAGAAATGCGCAAAGACTTAAATAGTATACCCCGTGCCCTTCTCTTTGTACGCAAGCCTTAAAATGCCCAATCATCATCCGTGGTCGCAACTGCCTTACCAATGACATAGGAAGAACCAGCGCCTGAAAAAAAGTCATGATTCTCATCAGAATTTGGTGATAAAGCAGCTAGAATAGCCGGATTAACACGGCAAACTTCAGGAGGGAAAAGAGCTTCAAAACCTAAATTCATCAAAGCCTTGTTTGCATTATAGTGAAGAAAAATCTTAACATCTTCTGTCAATCCAAGTGTATCATAAAGATCTTGAGTATATTTGCATTCAATATTATAAAGATCAAAGAGCAAGTTAAAAGCAAAATCTTTCACTTCCTGCTTTTTGGCATCATCAAGTTTTGCATATCCCAATTGAAATTTATAACCAATATAGTAACCATGTACAGCTTCATCACGAATGATAAGCCGAATAAGATCAGCTGTATTGGTCAATTTAGCACGACTGGCCCAATACATAGGCAAATAAAAACCAGAATAGAATAAAAAACTTTCTAGCAAAGTCGAGGCAATTTTTTTCTTTAGTGGATCATTTCCTTCATAACGTTCAAGGACTAATTTAGCTTTTTTCTGCAAATGAATATTTTCTTCCGACCACCTAAATGCATCATCAACCTCTATCGTCGAACAAAGAGTTGAAAAAATAGAGGAATAAGAACGTGCATGAACCGCTTCCATGAAGGCAATATTCGTCAAAACTGCCTCTTCATGCTCTGTGATTGCATCAGCAAGTAATGAAATGGCACCCACGGTGTTTTGAATGGTATCTAGAAGAGTTAATCCAGTAAAAACACGAATCGTTAGCTTGCGTTCTTCCTCTGTCAAACTTGACCATGAAGGAATATCATTAGAAAGCGGAACCTTTTCAGGCAACCAAAAATTTCCAGTTAAACGATTCCATACTTCCAAATCTTTCTCATCATGCAATCTATTCCAATTGACAGCGCAAACAACAGGATTTTTGGTTGTAATCTTTGTCATATGAGTTATCTCCTATAGACTGCACGAAACACAGCCATCCACTTCTGTGCCACTCAACGCTACTTGCCGCAATCGTATATAATAAATACTCTTTATACCCTTTTTCCAAGCATAAATTTGGGCACGATTAATATCACGTGTGGTAGCGGTATCAGGAAAAAATAATGTTAATGAAAGACCTTGATCAACATGCTGTGTAGCAGCAGCATAGGTATCAATAATTTTTTCAGGACCAATCTCATAAGCATCCTGATAAAAACTCAAATTCGTATTATCCATGTAAGGAGCAGGATAATAAACGCGCCCAATTTTTCCCTCTTTGCGAATTTCAATTTTTGAAGCAATTGGGTGAATAGAAGATGTTGCATTATTAATATAGGAAATAGACCCAGTGGGAGGAACTGCTTGCAGATTGCGGTTATAAAGTCCATACTCAACAACTAAATCCTTAAGTTCCTGCCAATCTTTTTGAGATGGTATGATAATATTACTACGTGCAAATAGCTCTTTTACCAGTGGAAATTGTGGCTTCCATTCTTCCTCAATATATTTGGTAAAAAAACGACCATCTGCATAAGCTGACTGTTCAAATCCTACAAAAGTTTCCTGACGCTCGCGTGCAATTAAATTAGAAGCACGTATAGCGTGATAGGTTACAGTATAAAAATAGATATTGGTAAAATCAATTGCTTCTGGAGATCCATAATAGATCTGCTCACGCGCTAAAAAACCATGCAAATTCATCTGTCCCAAACCAATCGCATGACTTTCAGCATTGCCTTTCGCAATTGACGGCACACAGGCAATATCACTCATATCAGAAACAGCAGTAAGAGCACGAACAGCAGCCTCCACTGTCTTACCAAAATCAGGACTTTCCATTGCTTTTGCAATATTCATTGAACCAAGATTACAAGATATATCACTTCCAACAGCGCGATAAGTCAAATCCGTTTCTAATTCGCTCGCCTCATTGACTTGCAAAACTTCTGAACATAAATTGCTCATGCTTATACGTCCAGCTATCGGATTAGCTCTGTTTGCGGTATCCTCAAATAAAATATAGGGATAACCTGATTCAAATTGAATTTCTGCTAAAGTTTGGAAAAAAACACGTGCATTTATTTTCTTTTTACGAATTCTTGCATCATCAACAAAAGATCGATAATGCTCTGTCAAAGAAATATCGCTAAAGGGCTTTCCTATCACACGCTCAATATCATAAGATGAGAACAAATACATATCCTCATTATTACGTGCGAGCTCAAAAGTAATATCAGGAATCACAACACCAAGTGAAAGGGTTTTAATTCTCACTTTCTCATCAGCATTCTCGCGCTTCGTATCTAAAAACTTCATAATATCTAGATGATGTGCATGTAAATAAACAGCACCAGCCCCTTGCCGTGCACCAAGTTGATTGGCATAAGAAAAAGAATCCTCTAAGAGTTTCATTACAGGTAATACACCTGAAGACTGGTTTTCTATTTGCTTAATTGGAGCTCCCGTTTCCCGCAAATTTGTCAAACAAAGCGCTACACCTCCACCCCGTTTCGAAAGCTGTAAAGCTGAATTGACCGAACGACCTATCGATTCCATATTATCTTCAACACGCAACAAAAAACATGATACCAATTCGCCACGCTGCTTTTTTCCCGCATTTAAAAATGTCGGGGTTGCAGGTTGAAACCGACCTGTAATAATTTCATCCACAAAAATCTCAGCAAGAGCTTTATTCCCTTGTGCTAAATATAAAGCAACAAGGCAGACACGGTCTTCATAACGCTCAAGATAGCGCTTCCCATCAAAAGTCTTCAGTGTATAGCTCGTATAATACTTAAATGCTCCTAAAAAAGTAGGAAAACGAAACTTAAATGTATAAGCTCGCTTAAAAAGCTTTTTAATAAAAGAAAAATCATAAAGTTCAAATAAAGACTTCTCGTAATAACCTTCCTCTATCAAATAATCTATTTTTTCTTTCAAATTATGAAAAAAAACCGTATTTTGGTTAACATGCTGAAGAAAATATTGCCGTGCAGCAAGCCGATCCATATCAAACTGAATATGACCATTTTCATCATAAAGATTAAGCATAGCATTCAATGCATGATAATCTGTGATCTGACCTGATTTCTGCGACTGTTCTATCCCAATTGTTTCCAAAATCTTTCCAATCCCTTTTTTACACAAATAACGTCTTCATCAGTTCCACGTAACTCAAAACGATAAAGGCAAGGCACACAACATTTTTCAGAAATGATCTTGCTTGCTAAATTATAATAGCGACCAAAATTACGATTCCCACCACCAATGACACCACGAATAAATTTGCGGTTCTCTGCCTCATTAAGAAAATGAATCACTGCCTTCGGCACAGCTCCCCTTCCTTCACCATCTGCATAGGTAGGAACAACCAACACATAAGGTTCACCAACTAACACAGACGGTTTTTTTTTATCAATTTTGAAGAGTCGTTGAGCAAGCTGCAAAACAAAATATTCAGTATTACCCGTTGCACTCGAATAATAAACAATAAGGCCCATTAAACACAAAGACCACTAATCATATCTGGTCTAAAACCAGACCAATGACTTTCACCACAAACAACGACAGGAACCTGACGATATCCCAAAGATTGAACAAAAATATATGCCTGTTCATCGCGGGAAATATCTACAATACGATAGTTAATCCCTTTAGCATCAAAGGCACGGCGCGTAGCATCACATTGGACGCAAGATGGTTTGCTGTAAATAGTGACTGACATTTTCTTCAACTTTCAATTTTTTTAAAAATTACCCCTCAAAGGGCTCATTCTGATAACTTTATAGATACTCAAGGATAACAAAAAGTAGAAATCGTACGCAAACACACAGCTATACTCTATTTAGATAAACACATAGCTTCCCAAAAATAATAGAAATCCCCATCAAATAACTTAAAAATTATGATGAGAATTAAGTGATCATTCTACAACTTAAATGACATCCCCCAGTTATAAAATAATCTTTTGTTTGCATTACAATTCCCTCCTGTGGTCTAAAAAGATAAAGCCTCACTCCACATTTTTTAATAGCTAAGCTTTACTCTTTCATGACAAAAACCAACTTACAAAAATGAAAGGAAACTCTTCCAAAAGAGGTAGCTCAACAGGAACACTGCTTTACCCTTGGTTAATAAACTCTTTACAATTACATTATGGAAATAACTTAGAAACCAAACGAAACACACTCTACCCTCACTTGTGCTTATTTAGAATCACCAATCATTTTGATACTATATATAGTATACACACTCTCTCTTTCGTCAAGGTGAATTCAATCATTATTTTGAATTTTCCACGATCTTCCCACTAAAATTATCAACACTCAAAACATATGTAATAATATAACGTTTTATTGACAAGCGTTATATTATTACATATGTTCACGAGGTAAATATGAAAGATGGTATAAACTATGAAACTGCATTTTGACAGTGCAACATTAGGGTATGGAAATAGAATAGCAATAAAGAGCTTTTCAGCGCAATTAAAGACTGGTTCATTGGTGGCAATAACCGGTGATAATGGTGCGGGAAAATCTACACTGCTGAAAACCATTGCTGGCTTAATCAAACCACTTAAAGGTAAAATCATAAAGCCGAAAAAAAGCCGAACTGCTTATCTTGCTCAACAATGTGATATAGATCAAACATTTCCAATTGATGTGAAAGCGCTTGTCAAAACAGGACTGTGGTCTTTTTGTGGTTTGTGGAAAAAACAGCGCCCCTATTCTTCTAAAATTCAGAATGCACTTGAAATGGTAGGACTTACGGAACTTGCCAGCCGCCCCCTTAACACACTCTCAAGCGGTCAATTACAACGCGCTCTCTTCGCTCGTATTATTGTACAAGATGCCGAGATTATCTTGCTCGATGAACCTTTTAATGGCGTCGATCGTAATACCCAAAAGGATCTTCTTGCTTTGATGATACATTGGCAACAACAAGGACGAACCGTTCTTACAGCACTCCATGATCCCCTCATCGTGCAAAAATGTTTTCCCCAAATGATTCACATTCATCAACAAAAAGCCCATTATGGAGAAACAGCTCTTTTCTTCCATGATAATATTCATCATATTATCCTACCATTTCCATCCAGCTCTTTGCATACCAACGCACTCAAAAAACACTTTCCCCTCAATGTTTCTCATTCTATTAGGTTATAATACGTGTACGCATTTTTTCTTGCCCCTTTTATTGACTTCCACTTTATGCAGAATGCTCTCATCGGTGCAATCCTTCTGTCCATCAGCGCCTGTCCTGTTGGTGTCTTTTTGATGCTACGCGGAATGAGTCTCACAGGAGATGCTATATCCCATGCCATCCTTCCTGGTGTTGCAACTGCTTTTCTGATTCATGGATTTTCGCTATTATCTATGACACTTGGTGGCATTTTAGCTGGCATCATTGTTGCTTTGGCAACAGCCCTCATTTCACGAAATAGCTTTCAAAAAGAAGACGCATCAATGACAGTCTTTTATCTCATTGCGCTTGCAGCAGGTGTTATTATTGTTTCTCTGAAAAACTCAACCACTGAACTACTTCATCTCTTATTTGGTTCGGTACTTGCCCTTGATACACAAGCCCTTTTACTCATCACCACTATCACGCTCATCACAATATGCAGTCTTTTCATTTTCTGGCGCGCACTTGTACTAGAAAGCTTTGATCCACTCTTTTTTAAATCACTTTCTCCATTGAGCAAATATGTTCATATATTATTGCTGGGACTTGTCGTCTTGAATCTGGTTGGCGGTTTTCAATCACTAGGAACACTCCTTTCTGTTGGTATTATGATGATTCCAGCTATTACAGCACGTTTTTGGCTTTCGCGTCTTGGTCCTATTTGTATACTTTCCACCTTTTTGGGAATCATTGTTAGCATATGTGGTCTATTGCTTTCTTTTCATCTATCACTTCCTTCCGGTCCCGCTATCATTATTGTCGCAGGATGTATTTATCTTTTTTCCTGTTTCATAAGTCCACGCGGCTTCATTGTAGCATGGTTTCCTCACTTCTTTTATACGACCTTCCCTAGTTTTAGGAAATAATATGTCTAAACTTATTCAGCGCTTTATTCTGCTTGGAGCACTCTTATTGCTCACCCTTTTTCCACTTTCTGCGACTGCATATAAGCAGGATAAGATTAGAGTTGTCGTGAGCTTCTCTATTCTTGCAGATTTAGTAAAAAATGTAGGAGGTGACCATATTTCTATGACGACTTTTGTCGGACCCAATACAAATACTCATACTTATGAACCAACGCCCCATGATGTCCAAGCTCTTAGAAATGCGCAAATTATTTTCATCAACGGACTTCATTTAGAGGGTTTTATTGATCGCCTCATCACAGCAAGCGATACAAAAGCACCTCTTATCGAAGCAAGCGCCAACATCCCCCCTCTTGAAACTAAAACTCAAGAACAAAATGCCCAACAACATCACCACAACAATAATATCGATCCACATGCTTGGCAAACTATCCCGAATGTTGAAATTTATATCAAAAATATCGCTGCTGCTTTTTGTAAAATTGATCAACAATCCTGTATAAGCTACAACCAAAATGCTGAAACTTACCTTCAAAAGCTTAAGGTAACGCAAGAAAAACTTAAAACAAAAATTGCCACTATCCCAAAAAATCAACGTACTATTATCACATCTCATGATGCCTTTGGATATTTTGCTCAAGAATACGGCTTTACTATACTTGCACCTCAAAGTACTTCAACAGAAGCTGAAGCAACACCAGCCGATGTGGCCAAACTTATCAAACAAATTAAAACCAATAAAGCAGCCGCGCTGTTCGTTGAAAATATCTCTAATCCGCGTCTTATAAAACAGATTGCAAACGAAACAGGCTTTAAAATTGGTGGGACATTGTATTCTGATGCATTGTCAAATGAAAATGGCCCTGCTGCAACTTATCTCGATATGATGGAACATAATGTTAATACTATCATCAATGCGATAACAAAACACTAAGATGTCTCTACACAAAGAAAACATAAAAGTTTTTTTAATAGTATCACTCAAAATCCCTTAACCATATGCATAAAAAGCATGATTCTAATACCATTTTGAATGATGTATCAAAAAAGTTTTGAAAAATGATATAACCTGTTCAATAAATTAAAAAAATCCTTAACAGAGAGTATTATTTAAGCTGAATGCGAACAATTCATCGTAAAGTTATCTTTCAAAAGTTACAAGGCAAATAACATAGTAGAATGCACGACTCTCTCTAAATCTGTATACTGAATAACTATAACAGGATGGAATTTACTGTTTGTATCCTTGATTTTACGACTGTGCATTTGCACTCTTTCAGCTTTTTTCAGATATTTACAAATACTACCTCATTAACATCAGGATAGCTTTCACAAAGGAAAACGGGCAAATCTACACAAATTCGTTTGACCTTTTGACGGTTCCCGTTTAAATGAGCCAAGATATTTCTGAAACAAAATTGTCATGGCGTATTCATGTGTAATACTATAAAATTAGGACAACCTATATTCCATCACTTCAGAAAGGGGGAACTATGAGTAGTCGTTTTTATTTTTCTCTAGCGGCATTTGCAATTGCCACCAGTATGGCAACAACAGGATTTGCACAAACAAAAATTAGTTTTTGGCATTCTATGAGCGGGGAGCTAGGAAAACAAACGGAGCACCTTATTGACGACTTTAATGCCAGTCAGTCTGAATATAAAGTTGTTCCTTCATTTCGTGGTGAATACGAAGAAGGTATGGTTGCACTTATTGCAGCATTTCGCGGAAAACAACAGCCAGTTCTTGCCCAAATTTATGAAATTGGTACGGGAACCATGATGGCTGCAAAAGGTGCTGTTTACCCTATTTATCAGCTCATGGCTGATACAAAGCAAAAATTTGATCCTACAGATTATTTGCCTGCTATTAGTGGTTATTATTCAGATGTTCAGGGGCGAATGCTTTCTATGCCATTCAACGCTTCAACACCAATCCTTTATTATAATAAAGATATCTTTAAAAAAGCAGGACTTGATCCAGAACAGCCTCCTAAAACATGGCAAGATATTGAAAACTTCTCCAAAAAGATTCTTGAAACTAAATCAGCAAGTTGTGGTTTCACAATGTCTTATGCATCTCAATGGATTGGTATAGAAAATTTTTCAGCATTGCATAATGTGCCTTTTGGAACCAAAGAAAATGGCTTCGGTGGTCTTGATTCAAAACTTACCTTTAATGGGCCTCTACAAGTGCGCATGTGGACCGATCTTAAAAGATGGTCTGACCAAGGTATTTTTCGCTATGGTGGCCCTGCTGGAGCATTAGATGCAACACCAATGTTTATGACGCAAAATTGCGCAATCTTTATGCAATCTTCAGGTTCTCGTTCTGGAATCCTATCTGAAGCGCAATTCAATGTGGGAATTGGTATGCTGCCCTACTATGATGATGTAAAAGCTACACCACAAAATTCAATTATAGGTGGTGCTTCTATTTGGGTCTTGAAAGGTCATACTCCTGAAGAATATGCTGGTGCAGCTGCCTTTCTTAAATACCTCTCAAGAGCAGATAATCAAGCTAAATGGCACCAAATAACAGGTTATCTTCCAACAACAAAAGCTGCTTATGAATTGAGCAAACAACAGCATTACTACGATAAAAATGTTGGTGCAGATATTGCTATTAAACAGATTAATCTTAATCCACCAACCGTTAATTCAAAAGGAATACGATTTGGTAATTTACCACAAATTCGTTCTATTCTTGATCAGGAATTAGAAGCGGTTCTTAGTGGTTCAAAAACACCCAAAGATGGATTAGATGAAACCGTTGAACGTGGTAATAAGCTTTTACGTGAATTTGAAAAAGCCAATCATTAAGGTTTATACTTATTGTTAAATATCAAAAGGTTAGTTAAGCATGTGAATCCTTGTAGTTCTTTTTTTGTTCTCCTCTCTAAAATCTCTGATTTAAAGAACCCTACGAATGCAAGAAAAACACGCATATTTTAAAAATAGTTTACTCCCTTACTGGATGTTGTTTCCTCAGCTCATTGTGACTTTTTTATTTTTCTTTTGGCCTGCTGCCCAAGCAATAAAATCATCTTTTGAGCGTGAGGATTCTTTTGGTTTTACAACAATTTTTATTGGTTTTGAAAACTATATCACTCTTTTCTCTGATTTTGCTTATTTAAAATCACTGCTTACAACTGCAGTATTTTCCATTTCGGTTACTGCCGTTTCAATGACGATAGCGCTTCTTTTAGCTGTCTGTGTTGATCGTGTTATACGTGCAAAAAAAGCTTACACAACCCTTCTGCTCTGGCCTTATGCTGTAGCTCCAGTATTAGCAGGTATATTATGGTTATTTATTTTTCATCCTACCATCGGAATTATCCCTATTCTTTTGGGAAAAATAGGTATTATATGGAATTATCGTATTAGTGGCATACAAGCAATGATTCTTATTGTGATTGCAGCCAGTTGGAAACAAATCTCATACAATTTTCTCTTTTTTCTTGCCGGTCTTCAATCTGTTCCACGTTCCCAAATAGAGGCAGCAGCGATTGATGGAGCTGGTCCTTTTAAACGATTTTGGACTGTGGTTTTTCCGCAAATTTCACCAACATCCTTTTTTCTTCTTATCGTTAATATCCAATATGTTATGTTTGATACATTTGGTATTATTGATAACTTAACTTCTGGAGGTCCTGCACGTGCAACAAGCACTCTTGTCTACAAAGTGTATGATGATGGTTTTAAAAATCAAATCATTGGTGCATCAGCAGCGCAATCAGTAATGTTAATGTTGATGGTTATTGTTTTAACATTTATTCAGTTTCGCTGGATAGAACGACGTGTACAATATTAGGAAGCAAATTATGGTTGAAAATCGCCCTATTTTGAAATTTCTAACTCATCTCACTCTTATTGTTGGAATTATCATTATTTGCTTTCCAGTTTATGTTGCTATCATTGCTTCCACCCATAGTTCAGCTGCATTTAGTTCAGGAACACTCCCACTTTTACCGGGAAATCATACTCTAGAAAATTATAAAACAATCTTTGGTGATGGTCTCGTGCAACTTGGACTCCCCAATCTCTGGCCACTTTTAATGAATTCACTTATTATGGCACTTGGAATTAGTATTGGAAAAATTATTATTTCGCTCCTGTCTGCTTATGCAATTGTTTATATGCGCTTTCCTTTCCGAAAAACCGCTTTTGCTCTCATCTTTATCACTTTGATGCTCCCCGTTGAGGTTCGTATTATTCCAACATATGCAATCGTTGCACAATTAAACATGATAAACACTTATGGAGGAATGATTATTCCACTCATCGCCTCTGCAACTGCGACATTTTTATTTCGCCAGTTTTTTTTAACTGTTCCAGATGAACTTTTAGAAGCAGCACGTGTTGATGGTGCAGGACCATTTAAATTTTTTAAGGATATTTTGCTGCCTCTTAGCAAAAGCAATATTGCTGCTTTATTTATTATTATGTTCATTTATGGATGGGTACAATATCTTTGGCCTCTTATAGTTACAACAGATCAAAATCATCAAACTATTCTGATTATTCTCAAACAGCTTATTGTAGAATCACTTCAGCATGATCCTCAATGGAATATACTTATGGCAGTATCGGTTGTTGCTATGGTGCCACCTGTTCTTGTCGTTATCTTTATGCAGCGGCTTTTTATAAAAGGTCTTATTGAAACGGAGAAATAACTGTGGCCATAATCCAGTTATCAAATATAAAAAAACAGTATGACAACGGCATTCTGATCATTGATAATTTAAATTTAACGGTTGCTGATAGGGAGCTTCTTGTTCTTGTTGGCCCTTCGGGATGTGGAAAATCAACGCTCTTGCGCATTATTGCGGGGCTTGAACAAGTCACAGCAGGAGAACTCTATATTGACAATGAGTATATCAATAATCGTGAACCTGCTGATCGTGACATCGCGATGGTTTTTCAAAATTACGCACTCTATCCTCATATGACAGTTCGTGGAAACTTAGAATATGGTCTTAAAAATCGTAAAACACCCAAAGATGAAATAAATAGACGTATTGCACATGCTGCAAAACTTTTGCAAATAGAGCCATTTTTAGATCGTAAACCACGACAATTATCGGGAGGACAACGCCAACGTGTGGCAATGGGACGCGTGATTGTTCGTCAACCACGGGTTTTTCTCTTTGATGAACCTCTCTCAAATCTTGATGCAAAATTGCGAGCACAAATGTGTATTGAGATTAAAACACTCCAGCGTTCACTGGGTACAACAAGCCTGTATGTTACCCATGATCAACTAGAAGCAATGACCCTAGCGGATAGAATCGTTGTTATGAATAAAGGCGCTATCGAGCAAATTGGAACGCCAATGGAAATTTACGATCATCCAGCAACAACATTTGTTGCTGATTTTATCGGTTCTCCTCCCATGAATTTTCTTGATCGCCAAATTCTAGAACAACACTTAGGTCACTCATTATCTTACTGTAAGGATACTGATCTTTTAGCATTCAGACCTGAAGTAATCTTATTAGGCGCTTATCCAGATCAAGGACCTGTATTTCATACACAAATTGAATTAATCAAGCTTGTAGGGACAGGGTGCCACGTTTTAACACATTGGAATAACAATATTTTTACTATTGAAATAAAAGAGCGCTTGACACATGACTACGGTCAAAAACTAAGCTTCACCGTTCCTCAACAGAATTTTCATACTTTTAACAAAGCCACTGGAAAACGAACAAATCATAAATAAAGAAATAAAGTGGAGATTTTATTGAATAAGAAGCATCAGAAGATGCTTTTCACTTTCTCCATTTCATCCTATTCTTGCTCATAATAGTATTTCCTTCGTATTATAGGTTATATTTTTTATCTTTGTGCACGCAATTGTAAAGCTAAGTCAGGTTGGTCTGTTGTGATATACTGAACAGGCATATCCAGCCAATGCGATAACCGAGCTTTTCCATTGATGGTCCATACCCCCAAAATAAAGCCCGCTTCAAGTGCAGATTCAATAAAGTTCCGTGGAACAATGGAGCCATCTAAACTCAAATCAGAATATCCCAATTGTTTCCACTCAGAAAAATGAGCGCTCATATTACTAGAAAAGTTATCAAGACATGGGCCAGATGTTATTCCTGCTTCAATAAAAGGGCGAAGGCTTGCAGGATCAAAACTGATTGCCGAAACGCGTTTTTCTAAATTCCGGCTTTTTATCAATGCAAGTGCTTTTTGGGATAAAATCGTCTCACGCTCAACTTTACCACATGTTTTAATTTCAAGACGTAATGCAACATTCGTGGGTCCTAAAAGATCCAGTACCTCTTCTAGTAAAGGAGGTGTTTCCATACTTCCTTTTACGCAGAGTTTTTTGCGTGTTTCATTATCAATATCATGAATATATCCTGTTTTTCCAACAAGTTGTTCTAAACGAAAATCATGAAATACAACCACTTCACCGCTTTTAAGTAAATGAACATCACATTCAATTTCATCAACGTCTAACGCTATAGCGTTACGAAATGCAGAAAGGGTATTTTCAGAATAAAGATACGCTCCACCACGGTGTGCAACAATTTTTTTCTTAGGCATATAAAATTTCACACTTCTTAATTTTAGAATAAAATATCGGCTGATATAAACAAAACAATGATTTAAAAAAATTGTTTGTGTCTACTCTTCTGAAGATTAAACTTTAAACAATACTCTTATTTTTGAAAGACTTTGAAGTTATATCACAGAGAATATGATTAATTCCCTCTACTCTGCTCATCATACACAATGCAATAAGCTTTGTTCCCCATTTTAATCATTCCCATTCAATAGTACCGGGAGGTTTTGAAGTTATATCATAGACAACACGATTTATACCTCTTATTTCGTTAATAATACGTGCTGCTGTTTTGCTTAAAAACGCCATATCATAGTGATAAAAATCAGCGGTCATACCATCTACAGATGTCACTGCACGAAGAGCGCAAACAAATTCGTAAGTACGCCCATCACCCATCACACCAACAGTCTGAACAGGAAGTAGCACAGCAAAAGCCTGCCAAATTTCATCATAAAGACCCGCTTTACGGATTTCATCAAGATAAATAGCGTCTGCTTCACGTAAAATTTCTAATTTTTCACGTGTTACTATTCCTGGACAGCGAATTGCAAGACCAGGACCAGGAAAAGGATGACGCCCTATAAACTGTTCAGGTAATCCTAATTCTCGCCCCAATGAGCGAACCTCATCTTTAAACAGTTCACGTAACGGTTCTACAAGTTTCATATTCATCCGTTCCGGTAATCCCCCTACATTATGATGACTTTTAATTGTGACCGCTTCACCAATTACTGAAACACTCTCTATAACATCTGGATAAAGCGTACCCTGTGCTAAAAATTCTGCTCCCCCCATCTTTTTAGTTTCTTCTTCAAAAACGTCAATAAAAAGACGCCCTATCGTTTTGCGCTTTTTCTCTGGATCTGTCTCTCCTTCTAGAGCACTGAGGAACATGTTGGCAGCATTTACATGAATGAGCTCTATATTATAATGATTACGAAATAACGTAAGAACTTCTTCAGCTTCATTCTTACGCATTAACCCATGGTCTACAAAAACACATGTTAGTTGATCTCCTATTGCTTCATGGAGGAGTACAGCAACAACGGAGGAGTCCACACCACCGGAAAGACCACAAATTACACGACTTTTTCCAACTTTTTGTCGTATCTCAGCAATGGCTTGTTCACGATAAGAAGCCATTGACCAATGGCTTTTAAGGCCAGAGATTTTATGAACAAAATTTTGCAAAAGTTTTGTACCATCGGGTGTATGAACCACTTCAGGATGAAACTGCACTGCGTAAAAGTGTCTTTTTGCATCAGCAATAGCAGCATAAGGAGCGCCTTTTGATGTTCCTATGACATGAAAACCTTCTGGCAAAACCGTTACACGATCACCGTGACTCATCCATACTTGATAACAAGATCCTTTTTCCCACACACCATCAAAAAGTGCACTCTCTTCTTGCACCTCCAAAAAAGCGCGCCCAAATTCACGCGCATGTCCAGCTTCAACTTTTCCTCCAAGCTGCATACACATTACCTGTTCACCATAACAAATACCAAGAATTGGAATACCATTTTCAAAAATTTCCATCGGAATACGTGGTGAACCCTCATCAATCACTGAATAGGGACTACCTGATAAAATAATAGCTTTAGGTCTTATTCTCTGCACGGCTTTTAAAGCAGATTGAAAAGGAATAATTTCGGAGTACACACCCATTGCTCGTACTCGGCGTGCAATAAGTTGTGTCACTTGTGAACCAAAATCAATAATGAGAACAGTGTCTAGAGATGATATGCTCATGGAAAACCACTCAACAATTGTAAAAGAGAACCAATAAGGGTTATTATTCAATCTGCCTCTTTTCACAAGTCTATTTTCTTAAGAAAAAAACTATTCTTACATAAAGAAGGAATAAAAAATGCAAAAATATATATCAATGTTTTTTTTGCAACACAGATAAAAAGAAACCGTCTGTTTTTGTTGTTGCTGGCGATAAGATAAGTCCATAATTTGAAAAGATCGGTTGTACATTCGAAAGACTAAAATGTTTCTGCCAAAGTGCATGCATATCGATCGGATAAAAATTGGCGTGCTGCTGAAGAAAATGGGAAATTTGTTGCTCATTTTCATCCGCAAAAAGAGAACATGTGATATAGATTAAATACCCATTTGGTTTAAGATAATCTATAGACTCATTTAAAATAGCCTTTTGTGTGCTCTGGCGTTGTTTTACCTGTTCTAATGTTAAACGCCATTTTGTATCAGGACGACGACGCCATGTTCCTGTACCACTACATGGTACATCTAGCAGAACTCTATCTATCTGACCTACTAACGGCTTCAATTCTTCTTTCTGCGCCCGTATCTGTACATTACGAACACCAGCACGACGAAGACGATCAAAAATAGGAGCCAAGCGCGTTTTCTCTAAATCATAAGCATAAATTTGCCCACGATTATTCATATTGGCAGCCAAAGCTAATGTCTTCCCACCAGCGCCTGCACAATAATCCAACACTTGCATGCTTTCCCTTGCTTCTACAAGGTGAGAAACAATTTGTGACCCTAAATCCTGTATTTCAAAGTGCCCTTTTTGAAAAGCTGGTTCAACTTGAACATTAGGATGACGATCAAATTTTTCACTCGCTGCAATTCTTAAAGCTTGGCGGAACCATGACAAAGATTGAAGTTTGGTTTTGGCTAATTCCTGCAGAACTTTTTCTGGTGTTGTCTTCAAACTATTTACCCGTAAATCTAAAGAAGGACGCGTTGCTAACGCAGCAGCTTCCACAACCCAATTATCGGAAAATACAGGATACAGATGCGCTTGACACCACTGAGGAATGTCGCCACGAATATAGTCTGGTGCATCACCTAATTGCCGCTTTTGCCACGATTGGCGCTGCTTGTTCCCCAATAACTGCGGAGCAAACCGATCTCCTTCTAATTCACTGTCAATTTGTTCAATCATCATTTTTCCAGTATCTAATAAAGCACCGAAAACGATCTCCCGAATATCATCACTCTCCATACGCCATTGTAAAGAATAACGTCGTCTCAAAACATCATAAACAATTGTACCGATTGCTGCGCGATCACCTGCACCAGCAAAACGGTGAGAAAGCCCCCAATCTTTTAAAGCTTCTCCCGCTGGGCGATGCCGAATTTCTACTTCTTTTAGAACATCTATTGCTGCCTGCAAACGCCCACCTAATCGCATTCATTTCTCCTATTTAATTTCCATAAAATTCTGAACATTTTAAGTAAAAAAATATTATTTCTCTTATTTGCCAATAAAGCTATCTCAAAACCCTTGCAAATATGCATAGAAGAGCAAACTATTTCTTTTATGTATTCTCTATTTTTTACCTTTTATTTTTTTTTAAGATAAAATCTTGAACGAAAAAATAGGATATCCTCCATAAAAGCTCTCTTCTAGTCATGTGTTATGTAAAAAACATCAAGCTTCTTAATTACTGCGAAAAATGAAAGTTTTATAACTTTCAAGGGTATATACTAGAAATATCTTATATCTTTAAAGTGCTATTCTTTTAAAACTGGAGAAAAACACCTCTTATAGAACTAGATAAACGTATCTTATTCCCAATAAAATATTAACTTTTTACAAAATGCTTGGAACCACTATTTGGCATAATCGTTTTTATTCTACTGGCTTTACGCCAGATAATTTAAAAGGAGAAAATAATGAGTACTTACAATAATGGGAAAACAACTTCATCTAAAAGCCGTCACAATACAATGCCCTCAAACAACGGAAAGAAATCCATGCAGGGTGATCAAGCTAACACTCGCCAACGCGCGTCAAAGTCGGCTCGGAAGACAACAAAAAGTTAATTCCTTTAATTTCATATAACCAACGGAAAGAATTGGAATATTAGCCTCCAATTCTTTCTTTCATGCAATTATACACCAAAACATAAAAAGAAAAATGATAACCTGCCCATATTTTTTTTAAAGATTTTTATATGATGTAATAGAGTTCTACGCTCTTATACATCAAACAGGACCGCGGTAATTTGGACTTTCTCGTGTAATAGCAACATCATGTGTATGGCTTTCATGGAGTCCAGCATTAGTGATCCGAACAAATGTTGCTTTTTTACGAAATTCTACAAGGTCTTTCGCTCCAACATACCCCATTGAAGCGCGCAATCCACCAGCCAGCTGGTGTAAAACCGATGCTATAGGACCTTTATAAGCGACTTGTCCTTCTACACCTTCAGGCACTAACTTAAGTTCATCACGTACTTCATCTTGAAAATAGCGATCTGCTGATCCTCTTGCCATAGCACCAACCGATCCCATACCACGATAGGCTTTAAAAGACCGCCCCTGATAAAGATAAACTTCCCCGGGACTTTCATCTGTGCCTGCTAAAAGAGAACCAATCATAGCCGCACAAGCCCCCCCTGCTAAAGCTTTAGCAAAATCACCCGAAGCTTTGATCCCTCCATCAGCGATAACAGGAATACCTGCTTTTTCAGCAACCTCTGCAGCATTCATAATGGCTGCAAGTTGAGGCACACCAACACCTGCAACAATTCGTGTTGTACAAATAGAACCAGGACCAATACCAACCTTTACTGCATCTGCACCACTATCAATTAATGCTTGCGTTGCCTGAGAAGTCGCTACATTGCCAGCAATAACAACTGGAGAGGGCACCATTTTTTTTATTCGCTCAACAGTTTCTAACACACGTTGAGAATGCCCATGCGCTGTATCAATCACCAGCACATCAACACCTGCATCAATGAGCCGTTCAGCCCGTTCAATCCCATCATTTCCCACACTACTAGCAGCTCCAACACGCAAGCGTCCTTGAGAATCTTTCGCTGCATTTGGATTTAATTTTGCTTTTTCAATATCCTTAACTGTTATTAAACCAACACAGCGATTTTGTTCATCCACAACCAATAATTTTTCTATACGGTGATGATGTAAGAGATACTTTGCCTCACTGAGTTGGACATTTTCACGTACTGTGATCAAATTTTCATGGGTCATCAATTCATAAATTTTTTGTTTTGGATCCGATGCAAAACGCACATCCCTATTGGTCAAAATACCAACAAGTCGTCCAGCAGTCTCACCTTTAATACCATTTTTAACCACCGGAATACCTGAAATACCATGAAAGCGCATCAAAGCTTTTGCTTCTTCAAGTGTTGCATCCGGCCCAATTGTTACTGGATTAACAACCATACCAGATTCAAATTTTTTAACTTGACGGACTTCTTCAGCTTGCTCTGCAGGAGACATATTACGATGAATAACACCAAGACCACCCGCTTGAGCCATAGCAATTGCCAAACGTGATTCTGTTACAGTATCCATTGCCGCAGAAAGCAACGGCAAATTGAGCTTAATATCGGCTGCAATACGCGTTCTCAAATCCACTTGGCTAGGCATAACAAGAGAATGGCCAGGCTGTAAAAGCACATCATCAAAAGTCAATGCCAATGCGCCTGTTCCCGTTTCAACAATCTTTGCCATGACCAAATTCCTTTTATAATAAAATACCGCAAGTAGTTTTATACAACTGCGGTCTTCATACGTTGTGGACTGGCACAAAATTATGCCACGCTACAAAAAAAATGAAAAGAAAAATTAAAACAATCCCCTGATTATAGTTTATAAAATCTACAATTGTGATTCAATAGGTAACCAACTTATTATTTTTGCAAATGCACGGCGCCAAAAACTGCTTTCTGGTTCATAATCAATGCTATGCTGTTTTTCATTTTCAATAAAGTCCCAATAAATACGGTTATTATTACCAAGACGGAGATGATAACTCATTTCGCCCGTTGTTTCTTCAGAAAAAAGCAAATCTAATCTTGCTGTAATTGGTGCACATTCAAAAAGAATACCCATTTCCGTATTGAGTGCCGCAGATCTGGGATCAAAATTTAAAGATCCAATAAAAGCAGTTTTACGATCAACTAAAAAAGCTTTTGTATGTAAACTTGCTTTACTTGAGCGAAATAAACGTAATCCATGCGCATTTCCATCTGGTTTTAACTCATAAAGCTTAACACCACTTTTCAATAATGCTTTACGATATGGTACATAACCACCATGTACCAGCGCCACATCAGTGGCTGCCAAAGAATTTGTAAGAATTTTTACATCAACACCCTTTGAAATCAAATTGCGCAGATTCTGCGTACCTAACTTACCAGGAACAAAATAAGGTGATGTAATTTGGACTGTTTTCTTGGCATCATGAATAACCTGTGAGAGTGCCTTCATGAGCCAATTTCCTGCTTTTTTGCGTAATGCTTTTTCTGGAGGATCAGAAAGAACGACAACTTTATCTGCTAAAAATAAGCGCTTTCCTGCCTGAATAAAACAATCAAAACTAATATGCTCTTTGACATAATCTAAATAAACTTTCGCAACTTTAGAATCACGAAACTTGCGTAATTTTTCCTTCCAATGACCAAGATCACTTGCACTTTTCGGAACAACTAAAGTATGAATCGGTAAAACAACAGCGCTATTCCAAAAGTCATCAAAAATGCTTTCCACTTTTTTAACTGAAGGGCCAATTAACATCAAATCTAAATCTCGAAAATGTGATTCGTTACCAGCATCAAAATAAGAATCTGCAATATTGCGCCCTCCTATAAAAGCCACTCGGCCATCTACAATAAAAGCTTTATTATGCATCCTACGTGTTACACTAATTGCCCGCAAGATAATCTCTAAACCACGGCGAAATCTCCCCTGACGTGATCGCCCTGGATTAAATACTCTTACCTCAATATGAGGATGTTTATCCAGCGCAATATAAGCTGGATCACGTGCTTGAGCATTAATATCGTCTAAAAGAAGACGTACCCGAACACCACGATCTGCTGCTTCTACTATTTCACTTAATAATAAGCGCCCTGTTAAATCATCATCCCAAATATAATACATCAGATCAAGGCTACGCCCAGCCTGTGCTGCTCCTATCGCACGAACACAAAATGCATCCAAATTGCTAATGATCAATGAAAGAGCGTCTTTATCAACCCCTAATCCACCTGTTTCTTCTGCCAATTGACTTACTATACGATCAAGCTTGGTTTCATCTTTCTTAATAGTCAATGCATAGGAACATCCCCCCCTAGCATTTTTCATAAAACGCCCATATGTGTAAATCGCCAACATAGAGGCAGCAAAAAAAAAGAAGATAAAACCGATAATAATCTGTAATAGAGTCAAAGAGGATAAGCTTTCCATTTTAAAACCATTGCACCACTCGTGCTACAAACTACAATATTAAAATAATGATCGTATCTTAATCATTGCAGTGGACAGAATGTCATTTCTTGCTTAAAAGAATATGAACTTAACATCAATGCTTTTTAAATTTCAATTTCACTGCTAAAAGTATAAATTCATCTCTTATCTTAAAAGATGGTAAACTCAACTCATATCGTAAAGATTAAAAGAAAAATAGAGTTGAAAGTGTTTCTATAAAATAAACTAATACTTCTTAAATTTTCAAAATTATCCTCAATAGATAAGACACACAGTAAATAATATGTCTTTTAAAATAAAAATATTCCTTACTGCTCGTATCAAAAGCAACTCTACTCTAATTTAAAAAATTATGCTTCTCATGAATGAAGATTGAGCATAGATTTTATTTCTGTTCTTGGCTTCTTCTTACTCTTAATCCTTCTATTTTTCGATAAAGTGTAGAGCGACCAATATGAAGACGGCGAGCAATCTCACTCATATGCCCCTTATAATGTTTAACCGCTTTCTCAATAATATCATGTTCCATCTCTGCAAAAGCTCGAACATGACCATCAGCATTTAAAAACTGTATCGATTCTTGTTCATGATCTTTTTGAACATCACTCTCAATATTATTAGGAATATTTATAAATGGGTTCCCCATTAATTGGGGAAAATCCCGAACAGTTAATAATGGTCCATCACTGAGTAAAACCGCACGAAATAAAAAATTTTCAAGTTCGTTCCGATTACCAGGCCAATCATATTGCATAAGCAATGAAAGAGCCGACCCTGTTAAACCATGTACATGCGATCGCCCCGTTTCGACAACGATACGATCAATCAAACGTTGCGTGAGCTCTGGAAAATCATCTCTCAATTCTCGTAAAGCGGGAACACTGATCGATAATTGGGAAAGTTGTAAAAACAAACTACGCAAAAAACAACCTTCTTTAACCAAATCTAAAAGCCGTGATGCTGAAATAGCCATAATACGAAAAGAAAGAGGATTATTCTTTGTAGCCTTCTCCCTCTCCTGCAGATAATTTGAAAACCGCTTTTGCTGTATAGGTTCCAGACGCTCAACATCACAAAGACAAAGAGTACCCTTCTCAAGAGAAGAAACCAGTGGTAGAAATTCTTTAAACCACTGACGATCTTCTTCCTCCGGATCTACGATAGCTGAACATTGGAAGCGAATAAAAGTCCCCTCCGATAATAAACTCTCATGATGAATAATGCGCGCTAATGTTTCGCGGCCAGTACCACCTTCACCTTCTATCAAAAGATTCTGTAGAGAAGCCGCTGCATTCCTTGATTGATCTAGAACTATCTGCATAGCCTTGCTTTTTATGCAAAGATCAGAAAATCGCAAATGATTCTCATTTTTGCGCCGAATATAACTCACCTCACGTTCCAATGCAGAAAGAAGAGAAAGATTATCCAAAGTAACCCTTAACCGTAGTGGTGTAACTGGATAAATCCAATAATCAATAGCTCCTGCTGTTAAAGCTTTCTGGAGTAACTCTTGATTCTCTTGTTTTGCTATCACAACTATAGGAACAGAAACACCTGCAACTCTAATCATTTTAATCAAATCCCCCACACTCAAATCACTCATAGCGACATCAATGAGTGCAAGCACAATATTTTTACGTCTTTGTAAAAGATCAATCGTACGCAGACCATTTTCCGCCTCAATGACACGGTGACCAAAACCTCGGAGCATAGAAGAAAGCTGTATACGTCTTCCATAATCTTCACTCGCAACAAGAATGGGGCCAATCATAATTTTAATAATCTCCTTTGAGACTACTAAACAGCTTATTATAAAAATTGTTGTAAACCATAAGAAATATTCACCTCTTGTGTTTTATCTACGAACTTCATAAAGCTGTTAATTAAATACAACATTAAGGCATTTTTTTCTATTCTTTTGCTTTTTCATTGATTTTTATCAAATTTTTCATCTTGACTCAGAGAGTAATTTAACAATGTTATAGAAGATAGAGAGCAAAATAACATAAATTTAGAGTAAAATAAATGAAACACATCGGTCGTATTTTATGTCTTACAATCACCACTTTGCTATTAAGTGCCTGTGGCTTTTCACAATATTATGGTTCAAATATGCCGGCTAGAATTGATGGTAAATGGGTTGATAAAAACGGCATTATTTCTTCTTTCCGTGAAGGGATTTTTGAAACACGCGCTGCAGATACAGAAGAAAAACTGTCAGAAGGCACCTATAATTATGTCAGCGCCCAACATATAGAAATTGAAATACGCTCCATTCTCCGTGGAACAATCTCTAAAGTGAGTTGTATGATATCACAAGATGCAACGCAACTTCTCTGCACATCATATACAGGAGCACAATTTGCTCTTAAGAGAAAACTTTAATAAAATAAAAACCATAGCTTCTCTTCAAAACAGAGCGAACTTACATATCAGGAGGTATAAATTCTCCTCCTGATGAGCTTCCCTTTCAAAATACACAAAAACACTGATACGATCCTCTGCTAGCAAAATTTGCAAATACAATAAAATTGCGTAAAGCAAATGTCTTTTCTAAAAAATATCAATAAAGCCACTGTACAATAAAATTTTACTTTTTTAATTTGGAAATAAATTTGATCTCATATGAGCTCTTCCATTTACACTGCACCAATACGCAAAAGATCATGAAAATGAACTATACCCACTGGTTTTTTATCCTCAATCACGAAAAAAGCACCAATATGGTGATCATTAATAAATGCTGTTGCAGCACCAACCAGTGTATTTGGCTCTACACTTTTGGGACTTTTTGTCATTACTTCATCAACATTAAATTCTGATAAATTCAAGTGCATATTGCGTGCAAGATCGCCATCAGTCACAATTCCAATTAATTCTCCTTTTTGATTGACAACACCAACACAGCCAAAATGTTTTTCAACCAAAACATTCATCGCTTTCGTCATGGTTGTTCCCTGCACAACTAAAGGAATATGATCGCCTTCATGCATGATATCACGTACATATTTTAGGCTTGCACCAAGAGAACCACCAGGATGATACATTTTGAAATCCGTTGCACTAAATCCACGTATTTCTAAGAGAGCAACAGCTAATGCATCCCCCATTGCTAATTGCATAATGGTTGAAGTCGTAGGAGCGAGCCCGTGAGGACAAGCTTCTTCTATTTTGGGCAACAAAAGTACAATATCTGCTTGTCTTCCTAATACAGAATTTTCACCCGATGTCATGGCAATAAGTGGTATGCGAAAACGCGCTGCATAATTAATAATGCCACTTAATTCCATAGTTTCACCTGACCATGATAAGGCAAGAATAACATCATCAGCCCCAATCATACCAAGATCACCATGATTGGCTTCTGCAGCGTGAACAAAAAAAGCAGGTGTTCCTGTGGAGGCTAAAGTCGCTGCAATTTTTGTCCCTATATGCCCACTTTTCCCAAGACCTGTAATCACTACATGACCGCGCGCATTTCTGATGGTTTGAACAGCAGCTTCAAAAGAAAAAGAAAGATTTCCAAGAAAAGCAACTTCAAGGGCTTGTAGCCCTTGCTTTTCACTGTCAAGCGTTTTAAGCGCCGAAGCAATAACACCCTGTAAAGCCGTATGAGGAGACTGTATGATCATATTTAAATTTGATAAATGAAATTACACAAGAGGTCTATATCATTTCTCAATTTTAATAAACTTCTAGTAAATTTTTTAATGCAGCAGAAATTTGGCTATGCATATCAGCACGTGCTAAAGAAAATGCAACGTTAGCTTCAATAAAACCAGCTTTAGACCCACAATCAAATGTACGCCCCTCTAACTGGAAACCAAAAAATTCTTGCTCATTTGAAAGCCGCACCATCGCATCTGTCAATTGAATTTCATTTCCTGTTCCTCGTTCCTGATTGGAGAGAATATTAAAAATTTCTGGTTGCAAGATATAACGTCCATTGATGTACAGATTTGAGGGTGCTCTTCCCTTTATTGGTTTTTCTACCATTGTTGTGATTTTAAAACCGGTCGCCACCGATTTGCCTTGTCCAACAATACCATAATTATGCGCTTCTTTTGGATCACATTCTTGGACCGCAACAATATTTCCTCCACCGATTTCTTCATAAAGATTGATCATTTCAGAAAGGCACCCCTTTTTCGCTTGTATAAGCATATCGGGTAGCAATAAAGCAAAAGGCTCATTTCCAACTAATTCACGTGCACACCAAAGAGCATGCCCTAGCCCTAAAGGCTGTTGTTGCCGCGTAAAAGAAGTGGTACCTGGTGAAGGCTGTAAACCATATAAATGCTTAAGTTCTTCTTTTTTACCGCGTTCAGCAAGAGTTGCATATAATTCAATTTGTGCATCAAAATAATCCTCAATGACTGCTTTATTGCGTCCAGTCACAAAAATAAAATGCTCAATACCAGCTTCACGTGCTTCATCTACAACATATTGGATAACAGGCTTATCAACAACTGTGAGCATTTCTTTAGGAACGGTTTTTGTTGCAGGTAGAAAACGTGTGCCAAGACCAGCCACGGGGAATACTGCTTTCCGAATTTTACGCACACTCACTCTCCTACTTCTTAATTAATCGTGTAAATTTATGATTTGATTTAACATATGTTTTTACAAACTAGTAAAAAAGATACCTTATTATTTTGTTTGCCATTATAATGGACAGAAAAGAGATGCAAGAGTATGATAATTTCTTGAGAATATTCCTTCAAAATAAATAGTCCATTTTAACATTTCTTTTTTGTTTGGTAATATTCTCAATAAGACAAAATACAAAAATGAAATCACGGTACGTTAAAATACTTGGATATTGAGGGAAACTTTTAAATGCAAAAAACAAACTCTAAAATTTTCTCTTCTTTAAAGGAATTCCTCAATCGGAAAACTTTTATCATAGGTTTAACCACTCTTTTTTGTATCTTTTGCATATTTTCAACATCATTTTTATATGCTGATAGTGGTTTTAAACTTTGGATTAAAGAATTTAAAAAAACAGCTCTTGCCAATAATATTTCTTCCTCTACCTTTGACATAGCTTTTAAGGGCGTCAACGCAATTGATCCAGAAGTTTTAAAAAGAGCTGCATATCAACCAGAATTTGTTGATTTTTCATGGAATTATTTCGATAATCGTGTTCATGATATTGCAATTGTGGAAGGACAACACCAAGCACAAAAATGGAAAAAGTGGCTTCCTCAAATTGAAAAACGTTTTGGTGTTGATCGCAATATCCTCCTCGCTATTTGGTCAATGGAAAGCAATTATGGAAAGATTTTAGCAAATAAAGCTGTGATGCGTGACACCATTCGCTCCCTTGCAACCCTCGCCTATGCTGATAAAAAACGTGCAAAATACGCGCACGCACAATTGATTGCTGCCATGAAAATTCTCCAAAGGAATGAAATTACACGCACACAACTTACTGGATCCTGGGCCGGAGCAATGGGACATACGCAATTTATCCCAAGCAGTTATCTCGCTTATGCCATTGACATGGACGGAGATGGACGGCGTGATATTTGGACCTCTATTCCAGATGCTTTGGCTACTGCAGCTAATCTGCTCCATATGAATGGTTGGCAACCCCAACTTCCTTGGGGAGTAGAAGTAAAATTACCGAAAGGTAAAAACTTCTCTGAGAATTGGCATTCTTTTGAAGAATGGACTAAGCTCGGGATAAAACAGGCAAATGGCCAACCTTTGCCTTCATCTTCTGAACAAGCCATATTAAAATATCCAGATGGACCAGAAGGACCTCTATTCTTAGTCACAAAAAACTTTTTTGTTCTTAAACGTTATAATAATGCAGATCGTTATGCTTTCGCTGTCGCTCTTCTTGCTAACCGCATTGCTGGACGTCCTGGATTGGTTCAAGATTGGCAACGACCATTTCAACCTCTTAATTTTCGTGAGCGCAAAGAATTGCAATCTCGCTTAGCTACTCTTGGCTATTACAAAGGGGAAATTGACGGAAAAATTGGTATTGTCTCTCAAAAAGCAATTAAAGCTTTTCAACTGCACTATGGCTTAACAGCAAATGGATATCCAACCCATGAAGTTCTCTCTCTTCTACGAAAACAATAATTTGGAGTAAAATGTTTGTCCCATTCCCGCTCAATATATTCGATTTTCTTACTTTTTACTCTCTTTGCCATAGGGATCATATACCCCTCTCCAAGTCATGCAACAAACTTTTTTAAATGGTTGTCACAACATAACAAACAAGAACAACCACAACAACAGCCACAAATTATACAACAAAAGAGATACAAACCGCAAAAAAAAATTGTCACACAAAAAGCTGTACAAAAACTAAAAAAAGAGAATGCAAAGCGTATTCTTATCGTAGGAGATTTTGTTGCTTCTACTGTCGCTGATGCGCTCAAAACACTTTTTATTGATAATACCGATATTATCGTCACAAATGATACAATACCAGATTCTGGTTTGGTTAGAACTGATCTCGTTTCTTGGCAAAACATTATTTCTCAACATATTTATAAAAATAAACCCGATGTTCTTATCATGATGATCGGTGCAAATGACAATCAATCAATCACAACACCTTACGGTATATTGAGTACAGTTCAGCCAGAATGGCTCAACATCTATAGGCAAAGAATTATTGAAATTGTTGAAAACCTTTACAATTCGGGAAAACCATGGATATGGATGGGGCAACCTGCTTTTGAAAATGATCATTTGACACAAAAAATGAAAATTTTTAATGCGCTCTACAAGCAAGAAACAGAAAAAGCAGGAGGGTATTTCATTGATATCTGGAGTGGCTTTACTGATGAACAAGGACAATTTTCTTTTTCTGGCTACGATATAAATGGTCAATTTATGAGATTACGCACACATGATGGTATCAATTTTACTATTGCAGGAAAGAGAAAACTTGCTTCTTATTTAGAAAAAAAATTAGAAAATATTTTAAATCTTCATACATTCTCTCAAGAAAATCTCATTTTACTCAATGGCAACACTCCACTCCTTCCACAACAGCCAAATAATATTGTGCGCCAAGCGCCAATGAGCCTCGATGACATAGCACAACAAAATACCCGTTTATTGGATAAAATAGAGCCAAATTTCATAAAAAAGTTATGGTCGCCTACAAATGGACATCAAAAAGACCGTGCTGATAATTTTTCCTTCCCCTGATGTCTTTTCAAATATTTCACAAATTAAAAATTCTATTATATGCTAATAATGCATTGATTTACAAATCATAATTTAGTATTATTCAACTTGAAATGAGAGGCTTTTATACTGTAAGATTTTCTCATTTTAAATCTGTTGATATCGAATTAACTAAAACTATTCGCTTATACGTTACAAGCAAGATTAGCGCGTGGGTAAAACTATAAAAAAGAGTAAAAATGCTTCTTATGAACCGTCTCAGATGTCAAGATCTGTCACAACATTGAGCGCTGGCAAATAGCAAATAGTATGATGGTGCCGGCTACTGATGGGATAAGAGTTTGCAACAACCTCAATGGTCACAAGAATATGAAAACGGTATAGCTCACACGATACCGTTCTATTCTTATAATCCGCGTTTTTGAATCATCGCTTCTGGTGAAGGTAGCCGTCCTCGAAAAGCTTTATAGAGTTCCTCGGGATCACGACTTCCACCAGCAGAATAAACAAAACGCTTTAAGCGATCAGCAAGTTCTGAACTAAAAACATTACCCATTTCTTCGAAAGCCTGAAAAGCATCAGCATCAAGCACTTCCGACCACATATAAGAATAGTAACCAGCGGCATATCCATCACCTGAAAAAACATGTGTAAAATGTGGGGAACGATGACGCATGATAATTGCATCAGGCATTTGTAACTTTTCTAATTCTTGGAGTTCAAATATTGTTGGATCAGTTACTGTTTCTCCTCGATGAAACGCCATATCTATGAGAGCTGATGAGATAAATTCAACTGCAGAAAAACCAGCATTAAATGTCTGTGCTGCCAAAACCTTATCTATCAAAGTTTGTGGCATAGAAAGCCCTGTTTTTGTATGGATAGCAAAAGATTTTAAGACCTCTGGTACCGTTAACCAATGTTCGTACAGTTGAGAAGGAAGTTCAACAAAATCACGCGCAACTGACGTTCCCGCAATGGAAGGCCATGTAACATCAGAAAGTAAGCCATGTAATGCATGGCCAAACTCGTGGAAAAGTGTGTGTGCATCATCAAGGGATAAAAGAGCAATCTCCCCTTTGGGGGGCTTAGCAAAATTACAAATATTGTAAATAATAGGCTTTTGTCCACCATTTAAGTGATGTTGCAATTGCAAACTGTTCATCCATGCTCCAGAGCGTTTGGATGAGCGCGCAAAATAATCACCAATAAAATGCCCAAGTAAACTGCCATCGGATTTCTTTACTTCCCACAAACGTACATCAGGATGCCAAAGTGTAACAGCGCTCTTTTCTTCAAATGTAATGCCAAAAAGTTGTTCTGCCACCCAAAAAACCGCTTTAATCATGTTATCAAGTTGAAAATAATATTTAATTTCAGAGCCATCAAAAGAAAATTTTTCTGCACGTAATTTTTCTGCGTAATAACGCCAATCCCAAGCTTTTAAAGTTTCATTGCTTCCCTGATTATTTGCAAAGTTTTGCAATTCAGCTTGTTCGCTAAAAGCCTTAGCTTTTGCTCGTTCCCATATAGGTCTGAGCAAATCCATAACCGCATCAACATTTTTGGCCATGGTATGATCAAGTTTCAAATCTGCAAAGGATTGATATCCTAGTAATTTAGCCTTTTCATCTCGAAGTGAAACAATCTCTATAATAATTGCTCGATTATCATTCTCGTTCTCATTTTCACCACGTTTAGACCAAGCTTGGAAAGCATTCTCACGTAAATCACGGCGCTGAGAGAATTTCAAAAAAGGTTCAACAACAGAGCGCGCTAATGTTAAAGCATACGCTCCTTCATTTCCTCTTTCACGTGCAATTTCTTTCATTGAAGCTATGAGATCATCAGGCAAACCAGACAAATCTGTTTGTTTTAAAAATAAAACCCATTCAGCTTCATCTTTTAAGACATTTTGGCCAAAAGTAGCATTTAAAAAAGCAAGCTTTTCATTAATTTCTACAAGCCGTTTCTTTCCTGCTTCATCCAGTTTTGCACCATTACAAACAAATTTTTTCCACCATAACTCAAGTACACGTGTTGTTTCACTATCATACATGCCCTGCTGCGATTGTTTATAAAGGCAATCTATTTTTGCAAATATCCGTGCATCCATCATTATTTTCGAAGAATAACGGGAAAGTTTTACAACAAATTCTTGTTCTAATTGCTGAATAAGAGCGTTACTATGAGCACCAGAGCGCAAGAAAAATATTGAACATACATGATTAAGTGCTTTGCTAGAAAGCTCAAAAGGCTGCAAAAAATTCTCAACTGTTGGCGTTTGCTGCACTGTTGCAATCATTTCCATTTCTTCTTCTGCTTCTTGAAGCGCCTGTTCAAAAGCGGGTTTGAAATCTTCATCACCTATCGCAGAGAAATCAGGAAGCCCTGAAAATCCCTTCCAGTCCAGTACTGCTGCTTTTGTCATAATATGACCTATCTCCAATTATAAATTTAAGGTATAATCATTACTTACGATATAAATTGGTACACTAAACCTGTTCGTGTGTTTTAAAATGCCTTTCAGACTACTATTGTAGGAGCAAAAATAAAGGATATTTTTAACTCTCTGCGATAAACAAAAACAAGAATCACTGCCTGTTTGATTCATGAAATTGTTTATAACCTGTGATCTATCCTTGACTTTATTGCAAATATTAACAATTGGGAGAATACAATTGGGGAGGGCTTTTAAAAATCTTCCACAAGTTTTGTTTTATCTTAATCCATGATTTGAATTTACCATTCTCTAACCTTTCAGAAGGTACTTTATTATGACTGAAATTAAAACGACCTTCGACTTTAAAAATTCTTCTCCTAGAGCTCTCGCCGAAGAATTAAAAAATCATCACTTTGCTGATTCAATTGATATCATTAATGATCTCGATATCATGGAACGCGTGGCTATTTTAAGCCTTTTACCTCTTGATTATACCATTGAACTCTTTGACAAACCAGAACTTGAACAACCAGCAGCTATTCTTGAACTTCTTCCTGTCAATCGTTCCGTTGAAATTCTTGACGGTATGTCTGCTGACGCTGCCACCGACGTTTTTCAGGAAATGGATAAAGAAACCCGCACGCGGCTTTATGCATTGCTTAAACCCTTAACACGTGCTGAGATAAAAAAACTGACCAGCTACCCTGAACATACAGCTGGAGCACTAATGACAACAGAGTTTATAGCTGTACCTGCAAACTGGACCGTAAAAAAAACTCTTGATCACATTCGTGATGTCGAACGAACCCGTGAAACAGTTTATACAAGCTATGTCATTGATCCCAAAACTGGTACTCTTCTCAAGGCTGTTTCATTGCGTAACCTCATCCTTGCCTCACCTGATGAACAAATTTTAAATGTCTACACACACGATACTCCTATTACAATATCTCCCTTTACACATCATGAAGATATCGCGCGTCTTTTTCAGCGCCATGATCTTCTCTCTGTACCAGTGATTGATGATGACAATCACGTCATTGGCATTGTAACAGTCGATGACGTGCTTGATACAATGGTTGATGAAATGAGTGAAGATGCTTATAAATTCGCAGGTATGGAAGCCCTTGATAAACCCTATATGCAGATCAATTTCTTTGGGATGATGAAAAAACGCGGGGGATGGCTTGCTTTGCTTTTTCTTGGCGAAATGCTCACAGCAAGTGCTATGCAATATTTCGAAACAGAACTTGAAAAAGCCATTACTCTAACACTTTTTATCCCACTTATTATGAGCTCGGGGGGAAACTCTGGTTCGCAAGCAACATCTCTTATTATTCGTGCACTCGCATTACGTGAACTTACACTCAAAGACTGGTGGAAAATTATTCTTCGTGAAATTCCAGCTGGTATATCTCTTGGTCTTTTACTGGGAATTATTGGAATGATGCGTATTGCTCTTTGGCAAGAACTGGGTATTTACAACTATGGTGAACATTGGATTTTCATAGCCATAACAGTAGGTGCTGCTTTAGTTGGAATTGTCACCTTTGGTTCTTTATCCGGCTCTATGCTTCCCTTTATCCTTAAAGGTCTTAGATTTGATCCAGCAAGTGCTTCAGCTCCTCTTGTCGCAACTTTAGTAGATGTAATGGGGATCGTTATCTATTTTTCTGTTGCTTCTCTTATTCTCTCTGGTACTCTACTCTAACATAGGAAGCAAAAAGTTTCTTATATAACCTCAAATTTCTTCTTATAAAAGCGCAACTCAATTGTTAAACACAAACAGCATGATGCATATTATGCTGTTTCAAATATTTTGTAGTTCTGAATGAGAAAAAACGTTTCAATGATTAAGATAAAAAAGAGCAATCAGCACGTAAAGAAAAGTACTTTTAATACCGTTTAAATACATAAATTGATGTAGCATAAGAGGCAATTAAAAATAAAGCATGCTTATAATTGCAAATATAATACTACTATATTCAATAGATCTTGCTTTGTGATATTTTTGAGTGAACTTCAGAAACGGAATTGTGTGTAAACAAAAAATAAATCAGGCAATAGCTAAAATACATAATTTGATTATTAAGAAAGAAAATTGCGTACTTACTTTTTTAGTGCATACCTCATAGGAAAGGTTCCTACGCTGAAATTTTTCTAAACCAACAAACCATCAAAAAGCCTTTATAAACACTTTGCCATAAAAATATTTCCTCCTCTTCCAAAATTATAAAAAAACATGTAAAAGGTTCCTTTAATAGTAAGGTAACAAATGCAAAATTGTTGCTTCAGATAAGATCTCACTAAACGAAAAGAAGAAAATTTATGCAATTGCGCAATATCGCCATCATTGCCCACGTTGACCATGGCAAAACAACACTCGTAGACGAGCTTCTCAAACAATCAGGGAACTTTCGCGATAATCAGCGGACCAGTGAACGTATGATGGATTCAAATGACATCGAAAAAGAACGTGGCATTACAATTCTAGCAAAGGTAACATCCGTTGTTTGGAAAAACACGCGAATTAACATTGTTGATACACCAGGACACGCCGATTTTGGTGGAGAAGTTGAACGTATTTTGAACATGGTAGATGGAGTCATCGTGCTTGTCGATGCTGCTGAAGGTCCTATGCCGCAAACAAAATTTGTCGTTGGTAAAGCATTGAAAGTGGGGTTACGCCCCATTGTTGCTATCAATAAAATTGACCGAGCAGATGCGCGTGCTGATGAAGTGATTAACGAGGTTTTTGATCTTTTTGCTGCTCTTGACGCAAATGATGAACAGCTTGACTTTCCTATTCTTTACGGGTCAGGTCGTGATGGATGGATGGCAGAAACCCCTGAGGGACAAAAAGATCAAGGACTTAGTCCTTTATTTGATCTTGTAATCCGCCATGTCCCTGCTCCTAATGTAGCGGAAGGACCGTTCCGTATGATTGGGACTATTCTTGAAGCAGATCCATTTCTTGGACGTATTATTACAGGCCGTATCCATTCAGGTTCCATAAAACCTAATCAAAATGTGAAAGTTCTCGGACAAGATGGCAAGCTTTTGGAAACTGGACGTATTTCGAAAATTTTGGCATTTCGTGGACTGGAACGGCAAGCTATCGAAGAAAGTATTGCTGGGGATATTATAGCAATTGCAGGCCTACAAAAAGGTACCGTTGCTGATACTTTTTGTGATCTTAGCGTCAATGAACCACTTACCGCTCAACCTATTGATCCTCCTACAGTGACTATGAGCTTTCTTGTTAATGATAGCCCCCTTGCAGGAACTGAAGGCGATAAAGTAACAAGCCGTGTTATTCGTGATCGTTTGTTAAAAGAAGCAGAAGGCAATGTCGCCCTTAAAATTGAAGAATCAGCTGATAAAGATTCTTTCTATGTTTCAGGACGAGGAGAATTGCAACTTGCTGTATTGATTGAAAATATGCGCCGTGAAGGATTTGAACTAAGTGTTTCACGTCCACGTGTTGTTATGCAAAAAGATGCAAACGGAACCACTCTTGAACCAATTGAAGAAGTTGTTATTGACGTTGACGAAGAATATTCTGGCACTGTCGTGCAAAAAATGTCTGAACGTAAAGCGGAAATGGTTGAATTGCGCCCCTCCGGAGGAAATCGAGTCCGTCTTGTTTTTTATGCACCAACGCGAGGACTTATCGGCTACCAATCGGAGCTTTTAACTGATACACGCGGTACCGCCATTATGAATCGTCTTTTCCATGCCTATGAACCTTATAAAGGAGATATTAGTGGTCGTGTTAATGGTGTGATGATTTCAAATGATAATGGTGAATCCGTTGCTTATGCTCTTTTTAATCTTGAAGACCGTGGGCCTATGATAATCGATGCCGGTGTGAAAGTCTATCAAGGTATGATTATTGGCATTCATTCACGTGATAATGACTTAGAAGTCAATGTATTAAAAGGAAAAAAGCTAACCAACATGCGTGCTTCTGGAAAAGATGAAGCCGTAAAATTAACCCCTCCTCTGAAAATGACATTAGAACGTGCTCTATCGTGGATACAAGATGATGAGCTTGTAGAGGTAACCCCTAAAAATATTCGTCTCCGTAAACTCTATCTCGATCCCAATGAACGTAAACGTTTTGAAAAAACACGTGCATCAATTTCAAACTAATCTTATAACCTCTTCGATTAAAGATTTTATGAGACTTTACTTCCTCATACTCCGGAAAGGATATTTATATGAATATTAAAGAAATCCCCGTTGGTAAAAATCCACCAGAAGACGTCAATGTTATTGTAGAAGTCTCTCTTGGTTGCCAGCCAATAAAATATGAAATGGACAAAAAATCGGGAGCATTATTTGTTGACCGTTTTCTTCATACATCAATGGTTTATCCTGGAAATTACGGTTTTGTCCCGCATACACTTTCAGAGGATGGTGATCCTATTGATGTTCTTATCTGTAATACCCGTCCTCTCTTTCCTGGTTGTGTTATCAATGTGCTTCCCATCGGGGCTCTGATTATGGAAGATGATGGTGGTAAAGACGAAAAAATTATTGCTGTTCCTACCCCAAAATTAACACAACATTATATCAATATTCATGACTATACAGATCTTCCCGAAATTACACTCAAGAAAATTGAGCATTTCTTCGAACATTATAAAGATCTTGAACCTGGAAAATGGGCCAAAATTGAAGGTTGGCGTAATAAAGATTTTGCCCATGAACTCATTAAACAAGCTATCGAGCGCAATCAAAATAAAGAAGTGTGATTTTTTTAAAAATAAAGCCTATTTAAAAAATAGGCTTTTCTTTTGAACTACTATCTCCTAAAAATTGCCATATTTGCTTTAGCTTTTCTAAGTGTATTGAAAAATGAAGCTGTTTATAGCGTGATGTTGTACCACTTTTTAAAGAAATACAAAAAGCTGGAATTTTCCATTGCTTAGCTAAAAATTTAATGAGTGCCTTATTTGCCTTGCCATCCTCAGGAACAGCACGAAGGCGTATAGTTAAATATTGCTTTCCATTATTCCTACATTCAACCCCCATTATTTGATCTACAGAAGATTTTGGAGTGAGATATACAAACAAAATCAAACCATTTTTATCAACTTGATAAAACATTTGCATTTGCCTCATGCAATATTTTACAGATAGATGTTCGCATAAGCGCGCCACATAAAAGTGCGAATAAAATAAATAATCACAAACACGACAACAGGTGAAATATCAATTGTTCCAAGATTTGGCAAAATCTGCCTTATACGGCTTAAAACTGGTTCTGTAAGGCGATACAAAAATCTTCCTATTAAAACAGCAAAACGATTGCGTACATTTATAATATTAAAAATACAAAGCCAAGAAAAAATGACACTCGCAATGAGAATATCAAGATAGATATTAAGAATTAAATCAATCACTTGAAACAATGTATAAACCATACCCTATCCTTCTTTTAAGCAAAGAAATAGAAGATATTAAGAATTTTCATTAAAATAAGCCTGTTTATCGAACAATGGTTTTATACTTCATCGTTCCTTTTCTATGAATAGAAAAAATGCTTCATTTCTCTCATTGACAATGAACCTCAAAAAAACAAATATCGAAATAAAAATAGCTGGACAAAGCAGAAAAACAGCAAATTATCTAGAGAACCCTCAAAAAACTCTGAATATCCTTTAATCTCGTTGTCTTAACCGTAAGTTTAAGAAAACGCTTAAACAAAAAACGGCCTTTAAGGCCGTCTTTAGTTCTATTTCAAAGATTATTTCTGTAAAGCAGCTAAACGATTTAGAGCATTACTAAAACCCTTTAATTGAATGAATAAATCATTCAAAGGTGGTTCGCCTGGAGCAGCAATTGTCATAGCTAACTTCAAATGTTTTCCAGCACGTAAAGCTGCTACATGATTTTTGTCAAAAACTATTGGAACAATACAACCTGCTGGTACACAAGTCCGAATACCGGTTTCAATCACAGCTTTTCCCTCATCGACTTGTAAACGAACAGGTTTAGAGACCAAAATACCAAAAGGAACCGTTAAATTACCAGAGACAATACCATCAGCATTGAGAATAACGTTCATAGCCACAACAACACGGCCCTGATCATTCACTTCCTGACGTCCCATAAAACAAATTTTCTTACCTTCCTGCATACCGCAATTAAGGCTCCACAAGTCATAAGTCTCAGTCAAAGAAGAAGCACCATTGGGCAATGTAGATGCCGCAGGTTTGGTTGCAGTTGGCTTTGAATCTGAAGCAAATGCTATAGAAGAAATACTCAAAAGAGTAAAAACTATAAGTAAATTAAATAACTTTTTCATCTTATATTCCAGTTCTTTACATAAAAGAGAGACACATCTATTATCTTTCAATGATTTACATAATATAAAACATCTTAATAAAAAAGAGCCTTCTATTCTTATATAGCTTTTATAATTTTTTAAGGCTACCTCGGAATTCGTTAACAATTTTCATATAAACGTGCTTTTTGAAAGAAACCACTATCGAAGGAAGAATTTCTAAGTCAACCCATTTCCATTGGTCAAACTCTGCTTTATTCCCATCCGGTGGAGGGTTTATCATGATTTCATATGGATCTCCAGTAAATTGAAAAGCAAACCATTTTTGTATTTGTCCACGATATTTATTGTTTAATGTACATCCAACAAGTTCTTGTGGAAAATCATAATGGAACCAATCCCGTGCTTCTTTAATTAACTTTATAGATCGGATACCTGTTTCTTCATAAAGTTCACGACATGCTGCGTCAAAAGGCTCTTCATTCTCATCGATCCCCCCTTGAGGAAACTGCCAACGATGAGACATTTCAGTATCAGTATGAGCGCATGCCATTAAACGACGCCCAACCCAAACTTTACCCACATCATTAAAAACAACAATCCCAACAGATTTTCGATAAGGAAGAGCCTTCAGATCAACCACCGCATTCATTCAATTATCTCCCAAATGCATGCGCTATACACGCCTTTTTTACTTCAAAACATCCTTATGGGGATCGGACGGAAATGCTGCATTTGCCATTTCACCTCGTAACAGCTTATAAGCCTCATGCAATTGAACATCATCTTTCGGATCTTGCGGAACAAAAGCAGCTGAACCAGACCCTTTATTGTCTTCTCGTTTTCCTTTGATATGCCCTTTTAATGCAGATTCACCGACCTTTACATCATAGCCTTTATATTTTTCAGGTAATGGTTGCTCTACAATAATATCAGGCGTGATCCCTGTTCCTTGAATTGAAGTACCAGACGGCGTGTAGTAAAGCGCTGTTGTTAAGCGTAAAGCACCATCTTCACCCAAAGGGATAATCGTTTGAACAGACCCTTTACCAAAAGATTGCGTTCCTAAAATTGTCGCACGACGATGATCTTGTAATGCACCTGCAACAATTTCAGAAGCACTAGCTGAGCCACCATTAATGAGCACTATGAGAGGTTTTCCGTTGATGATATCCCCAGGCTTGGCATCAAATCTCGTTATATCACTCTTTTTACGTCCTCTGGTTGAGACAATCTCACCTTTATTGAGAAAGGCACTCGAAACATTAACAGCTTGGTCTAAAAGCCCACCAGGATTAAGTCGTAAATCAAGAACATACCCTTTCAACTTATCTTGAGGAATTTTAGATTGAATATCTTTAATTGCAGCTTGAAGATTACCAAAAGTCTGCTCAGAAAATTGGATGATTCTTAAATAACCAAGATCATCCTCAACACGATATTTAACCGCCTTCACTTTGATGATATCACGAACAACTTTAATTTCGAGTGGCTTATCAACATCAGAACGAATAATCGTCAACGTAATGGGAGTTCCAGGAGCACCTCGCATCTTATTAACAGCTTCATTTAATGTATGGCCATTGGTCTGCTCACCATCGATTTTTGAAATAAGATCTCCCGCCAAAATCCCTGCTTTTGCAGCGGGTGTATCATCCATTGGAGAAACAACTTTAATTAAACCTTTCTCCATAGTTACTTCAATACCAAGCCCTCCAAATTCTCCTTTCGTAGAATCCCGCATCTCTTTGGCTTCTTGCGCATTCATATAAGATGAGTGGGGATCAAGTGATGTAAGCATTCCATTGATAGCATTTTCAACAAGCTTTTTATCATCTGGAACTGTTACGTATTGCATACGTACTCGCTCAAAAACATCGCCAAAAAGGGCCAGCTCTCTATACGCATCACCTTCATTATTGGCAGCAACTGACTGCACCATAATCATTGAACTGGCGCCGAGCAATACCCCAGCGACCAAAAGAATAACTTTACGAATCATTTTGGTTCCTTCTCGTTTTTTTCAGTACGCCACCAAGGAGTTGGATTTACAGGCTTACCCTGCTTTCTAAACTCAATGTAAAGCATTGGAACAGTTTTGCCTATATCCAATGCAACACTGTTCGCAATAAATTGCATCCCCATCGTTCCAAGAGGTTCACCCGCAAGAACAAACTGTCCCTGAGTAACATTAATTCTCGACATTCCAATAAGAATAATATGATAACCATTTCCAACATTAAGAATAATTAACTGTCCATAAGAACGAAATGGGCCAGCAAAAGCCACAAGAGCATCAGCAGGCGATATAACAACTGCTGATGCTTCTGTTTCAATCATTTCACCAAAGCGCGTAATCTGCGAACTCTTATGGGCATGCAGAACCCTTGTTCCCAAAACAGGAAATAACAAAGAGCCTTTTCGGCTTTCAAAATTAGATTGCTCTAATAATTGTAAATTTTTCTGCATCTGTATTGATGTATCAGAACTAAGTTTTGATTGGCGGTCAAGTTCTAAAATCAATTCTTCCAAAGATTGAGCTTTTTTAGCAAAAATAATATTTTTTTGTTGTTGGTCTGTAAGTTCTACTTCTGACTTCTTTTGCAGTTTTGCTTTTTCCTCTAATAAAAGCTCTAAATGTTTTCGCTGCTCTGCTTGATTTTGCATTTTAGTCTTTAATGTTGCATATTCCATAGCAATCGAATTGCTCAAAATTGTCAATTCCTTGAGACTCTCTGTTAAATCTCGTGTTTTCTCTTGCATCTGAGGAACAACAGCTCCTAATAAAACAGAACTCCGTACAGAAGCTAAGATATCCTCAGGCCGAACTATAAGAGCAGGAGGCGGCTTTAATCCCATACGTTCTAAAATGGCAAGAACTTCTGCAAATTCAGCGCGACGACTTTTTAAAATTTGATGAACTTTTGTCCGCTTTTCTATCATTTTTTTTAGTTTTGCTTCTCTTTCAGCAATATCATTTGCTATTACACGTTCTCCTTTAGCAGTTTTTATAAGTGCATCACTCAAAGCTCGCTGATCTTTTTTTAAACGCTCAACTTGCTTCACAAGAAAAGCAGAACGTTCACGCGAAATGGAAATATTTTGGCGAATTTCTCCCAATGCTTTTTGTGCTTCTTCTATACTCCCGATTGTATTTTCAGCATGCGATACAGAAAAACAAAGCCCTATACTCAAGAACAGCAAAACAAATATCACGCATTCCTCATATAAACATCGTATCTTTTTATGAAGAAGCTTCTTCATTTGCCCAACCATTAAGCATCATCGCATAAACTAGCGATGCTTTAAAGAATGTCAGCTAAAACAATATTAACAAATATATCAATAAGTGCTAAAAATTGCATAAAAATTCTAAAAACGATGATAAGGATGATTACTTAAAATCGTTACAGCACGATAAAGTTGTTCTGTAAGAAGTATACGTGCAATTTGATGTGGCCATGTCATAAAACCAAAAGATAAAAGAAAATCAGCACGATGTCTTATCTCTTCGCTATGCCCATCAGGTCCCCCCAAAGCAATGATGAGATCACGAATACCTCCATCACGATAAAATACCAGTTTCTCAGAAAAAGCAGATGATGAAATCGATTTTCCACGTTCATCTAAAACGATTAATCGACATTTTTCAGGCAAAAATTCAATAAGCTTTCTTCCTTCCTCTTCCATACGCTGGCACACTGTTTGCGCACGACTTTCTGATATTTCCTGCAATTTTTTCAAATGAAACCCTACAGCTCCAGAACCTTTAGAAAAACGATCCAAATAATGATCAACCAACTTTTGCTCCGCCCCTTTTTTCATACGACCAACAGCAAAAATAGAAATTTGCATGTTAATGATCCCCGAAGAAAAGCGGTTTTGTATTGTCAAAATCTGGAGCCTGCCATATCTTCTCTAAATTATAAAAGAGACGAATTTCTGGACGAAAAAGATGAATGATAATATCACCTGTATCAATTAATACCCAATCACCTCCCGCAAGTCCTTCTACACTTGCAAGACCACACCCACTGTCTTTCCAAGTGCGTAATAAATGGTCAGCAATAGCAGATACATGGCGCTGTGAATGTGCTGAGGCTATAATCATGTAATCAGCTAAAGATGACTTCTTCCGAATATCGATAGAGATAATATCTTCTGCTTTTATATCTTCTAAGCTCTTGAGAATAATTTCAAGACCATCACGCGCAGAAAAAAAATTCTTTTCTACGCGTGATGCAATAATATAAGAGTTTTTTTGGCAAATGTTTTCCAGTCCCATATCCTTTCTTATCATTTAAAACATAATGAAGAGAGAGCATTCTCAAGAGAGAAAAATTTTAGCTCTCCTCTTTGCCCTTTATATGACGAAAATTTTTCAATCCTAACCAATCTATCATCAGATTGGTGTTCTCTCAAATTTATTTCATCGGCTCATTATTTGCTTCACGTTATAAACTTATAGAGCAAGCTTTACCTTGAATATTCTGTTTAATTTCATTTTTTTACATTTCATTGATGCAAAAATTAAAATCAGATGAAAATATCATTGTATCCTTAATATACATATATATGCCCTATATTACCATCTCAAACGCGGCATATTACAGCATTACAGATAAAATGTTCAAGAAAAATCATTCTCCTTTAAACGAAGATCCGTTGAAGACTGAAAAGACAAAGGTCCATGCAAATAAGTCCAAGCAGGTGGTTTGATAAAAGGTAATCGTACACTTTCTCTTTCATCTAAACGAAAAGAACGGTAGATATGTGCCATAGGAGAAGAGAGTGCTGGCATATGCACAAAAGGACGATCAACAACCGCAATAGGAAGCATCGATATAATATTATGCCATCTATACCAATGATGAATTGTTACAAAACTATCTGCACCTATAACCCACACAAAACGAACCCCGGGGCAATGTGCCAGAATATAAGAAATTGTATCTACGGACACTTTACTACCTATTGCCTGCTCAAAACCCGTGACACGAATCTTCGGATGATCAACAAGTCCAACACTCAAATGCATTCTCTCCTCTAAAGAGGCTAACTTTGTACAATCTTTTAAGGGATTTCCTGGAGTTACCATCCACCATAATTGATCAAGTCGCAAACGCCGGATAGCAATTTTTGCAACAAGGAGATGTCCAGCATGGGGAGGATTAAAAGATCCGCCAAAAAGCCCCACAACATTCGATCTCTCAACATGGGGCATACGATCTTTCCACGGGAAAAATGAATTTTTCAAAGCCGAACCTGTCCATTTCCTTTAACATGATATTGAAATGACGTGAGTTGTTCGACACCTATAGGACCACGCGCATGCATTTTTCCTGTTGCTATACCAATTTCTGCCCCAAAACCAAATTCACCCCCATCAGCAAATTGTGTTGATGTATTATGCAGCAAAATAGCTGAATCTAAACGATTAAAAAATATTTTGACCACCCTCATATCCTCAGCAATAATTGATTCTGTATGCCCCGATGAATAACGCTGAATGTGCGCAATGGCTCCCTCAATACCTTCAACTGTTTTGACAGAAAGAATTGCATCAAGATACTCATGCGACCAATCTTCTTCAGAAGCTAATTTGAGATCGGGCAAAAGACAAACAATATCTTCTGTTGCACGAATTTCACATCCTTTCTCCTGTAATGCAGTTAAAACAGGCAGAAACTTTTTTAATGCCCGACGATCAATGAGAGCTGTTTCAACAGCACCACATATCCCTGTTCGTCGCAGCTTTGCATTTAAAACAACATTACGCGCCATATCTAAATCTGCCGATTGATCAATATAGATATGACAGAGCCCCTCTAAATGTGCAAAAGTTGGAATGCGCGCATCAGACTGAACGCGTGCAACGAGATTTTTTCCTCCACGAGGCACAATCACATCAATTGTTCCATCCAACCCTCTGAGCATTTCTCCAACGGCATCACGATCTTTCGTCTCAACCATTTGAATGGTATCTTTAGAGAAACCAGCCTTCTCCAATCCTCTCACCAATGCACAATGCAGAGCATGGGAAGAATGAAAGCTATCCGAACCACCGCGTAAAATTGCAGCATTCCCAGCTTTTAAGCATAAAGCACTTGCATCAATTGTAACATTTGGCCTGCTCTCATAAATAATACCAATCACACCAAGAGGTGTACGAACACGGCTTATATGAAGTCCATTGGGACGAGTCCATTCATTCATCACTTGTCCAACAGGATCAGGCAAAGAAATAATTTGGCGAACACTTTCTATAATTGCATGCAAACGCGCTTCATCTAATTTAAGTCTATCAATCAATGCTGCCTTCAAATTATTTTGAACAGCATTTTCTAAATCTTGACGATTCGCCCGTAAGATTTCAGCTGATTGAGCCTCTAAACTTAAAGCTATCATTTTTAACGCTTGGTTCTTCTCTTCAGAAGACATTACAGCCAACGCAGCGGCAGCACGACGTGCTTTTTTCCCCATCTCTTGCATCTGTTCTTTTAAAGCCATAGTATCATCCATTCTGCCAAAACAATAAAGAAAGTAAAAGATAACTTTTTCAAGCAGAATCGGTCAAGCAGCGTAAAGCCATATCGTTACGATGTACCATAGCAGAACGCGCCGCATATCCAAGGATAGATTCAATTTCTTCACTTTTACGCCCCATAATGCGTACAACTTCCTCTTTACCATAGCTTACAAGCCCACGAGCAATCTCAACGCCCTTTATATCAACAATCGCAACGCTATCTCCACGATTGAACTTTCCTTCAACCGCAATAACTCCTGCAGCCAATAATGATTTCCCAGCTTCAAGAGCTTTAACCGCTCCCTGATCAATCGTCAAAATACCAGAAGGATCTAAATGACCTGAAATCCAAGTTTTCCAAGCATTAACAGACTTTTCACCGGCAGCAAAAAAACTGCTACGTTCCCCTTTATCAAGGGCTGTAAGAGGATTCATACGCTTGCCCGAAGTAATAACCATCGCTGTTCCAGCAGAATTTGCTATTTTCCCAGCTTCAAGCTTGGTCTTCATTCCTCCGCGAGAGAGTTCTGAAGCAGCAACATCTGCCATTTTTTCGATATCGCCGGTAATTGATGCAATAAAAGGAATAAATTCAGCCGTCGGATCACGATGGGGAGATCTGGTATAAAGACCATCAATATCTGATAAAAGTATCAGAAGATCTGAACCCATCATTGTCGCTACACGTGCCGCTAAACGATCATTATCACCATAGCGAATTTCACTTGTTGCAACAGTATCATTTTCGTTGATAACAGGCACAGCTCCAAAACGCAAAAGTACGTTAATCGTAGCACGTGCATTAAGATAACGCCGTCGTTCTTCTGTATCAAATAGAGTGAGTAAAATTTGTCCCGTTTTTAATCCATACCGTGCAAGTGCATCACCATAGGTCTTGGCTAATTCGATTTGCCCTAAAGCAGCACATGCTTGACTCTCTTCTAATTTCAAAGCTCCCTTAGGAAGTTGTAGCAATGTTCTTCCCAAAGCAATAGCACCTGAAGACACCAATAAAATCTCGACGCCTTTTTGGCGCAATTTGGCAACATCACTTATCAAACTGTTGAGCCATTCAGCCCGTAAACCTGTCTGAGAGTCAACCAAAAGTGCCGATCCAACTTTGATCACAATGCGTTTATATTGCGCGAGTTTTTGTAATCCAATGGCCATTTTAAGCAATCCTACTTTTCTTTACCATCTTCCTCTCCACATGCCGTTTCGATAATATGTGCAACCGCACGCAATACATTTTCTAGACCCTCACGACTCACAGCAGAAAACATCATCACAGATTTACCCGTTACGTTTTGCAAAACCTCTTGTTTAGCTCTCCGTTCCTCAATGGTGAGAGTATCTATCTGACTTAAAGCTATAATTTCAGTCTTATCACTCAGATTGTTTCCATAAGCTTCTAATTCATTACGCACAATTTGGTATGCCTTCGCCACATTTTCTTCTTGAGCAGAAATCAAGTGGAGTAAAACACGACAACGTTCTACATGTCCTAAAAAACGATCTCCAATTCCTATACCTTCATGTGCTCCTTCAATCAGACCCGGAATATCAGCCAAAACAAACTCACGGCCATCAATACGAGCAACACCAAGATGAGGATATAAAGTGGTAAAAGGATAATCCGCAACTTTGGGTTTTGCTGCTGTCACAGAAGCTAAAAAAGTGGATTTTCCAGCGTTAGGTAAACCAATAAGTCCACCATCAGCAATTAATTTTAAACGAAGCCACAGTGTACGCTCTTCTCCTGCCAATCCAGGATTTGCACGGCGAGGTGCTCGATTTGTCGATGTCGTAAAATGCAAATTTCCAAAACCACCATTCCCGCCTTTTGCTAAACGATAACGTTGCCCCACTTGTGTTAAGTCACAAATTAATGTTTCATTATCTTCTTCAAAAATTTGTGTTCCAACCGGTACTTTAAGGACAATATCATCGCCCTTTTCTCCCGTCATGTTCCGTCCCTTACCATGCCCTCCTATTTTTGCTCTAAAATGTTGCTGATAACGGTAATCAATCAGTGTGTTGAGCCCATCAACAACAAGCACCCAAACATCACCTCCACGTCCTCCATTGCCCCCATCAGGTCCCCCAAATTCAATGAATTTTTCACGACGAAATGATACTGCCCCTGCTCCTCCATTACCAGAACGGATATAGATTTTAGCTTGATCAAGAAATTTCATTAGAAATACTCACTGAAGAATCAATTTTTCTATCTCTATAGGCAATATGTTCATTTTACCAGTTTTTCATTATTTAAATAAAAAAAACTCCTTACAATATCATCGGTAAGCGTATTGAAAATACCCTTGCATTCTCAATGTGAAGTAAACTCAAGCTTACTGAAAAGAAGCTATTTTTGTGTTTTTGTTTTTTCCTTTAAATCCAAGTGCTAAAAGATAAAGCTCTACAGATTCTGATCGACTTGCCGGTGGTTTAACATGATGAACTGTTTTAAAATTCTGTTTCAATGTTGTAAGAAGATTGTTTTCTGCCCCACCTTGAAAAGCCTTTGCTAAAAAATGCCCTCCAGGTTTGAGAACTGAAAGAGCAAAATCAGCTGCAACTTCACATAAATAAATTGTCCTTAAATGATCTGTCTGACGATGACCTGTTGTTGGTGCTGCCATATCAGAAAGTACCACATCCGGTTTGGCTCCTAAAGCATCAACTAATTTTTGCGGAGCTTCAGCGTGTAAAAAATCCATTTCTAGCATAACAACTCCAGGCAATGGAGCAACATGTAAATAATCAATGCCAACCACATTAGGATTTTGCTCACTTGAACCTACGACACGGCTTACCACCTGACACCATCCTCCTGGAGCCGCTCCTAAATCAATAATCTTTTGACCTTTTTTGAGAAACTTATAGCGCTCATTAATTTCAATGAGCTTATAGGCTGCACGGGAACGATAACCATCCACTTTCGACTGATGGACATAAGGATCATTCAAATGCCTTTCTAACCATCGCCGTGACGATGCTTTAATGGTTCCTGCCTTTTTTTTTACACGCTGATATAATTCATGCGATCCTGAACCACCATAGCCGCCAGTCGGTGTTTTTATCGTTTTCTTCATTGTTATTCATTCACCTTCCTATTCTTAATAATCCCTAGTTTTTGAAGTTTTTTCCTTTCCTATGACGGCACCATACACCATCGCGCAGCATCAACTCTATCAAAATTCCTTCTCGCAACCCACGATCAGCAACTCTTAAACGCTGACTTGGCCAAACTTCTCGAATAACATCTAAAATTGCACAACCAGCTAAAACTAAATCTGCTCTCTCTCGTCCAATACAAGGATTTATTACACGTTTCTTTATATCCCATGATAATAAGCGTTTTGTCATAAGAGTAATGTCTGCATCATTCATCCACATGCCATCAACTTTTTTCCGATCATAACGCTCTAAATTAAGATGTATTCCTGCTAAAGTTGTAATCGTACCAGAGGTTCCCAAAAGATGAAAATTCGAACTCTGCGTTAAAGCTCCTAATTTATGACGATCTGAAAAATTATTTAAAAAACCTCGTACATAGCTTTTCATGTTTTCAAAATCGTCTACACTAACTTCATTTCCTCCAAAGCGCTCAGCAAGCGTGACAACACCAACGGGGAGAGAAGTCCACGCTGTAATTTGTTCAGCTAAACGAAAAGAACGCTTTTTGGAAACATCAAGAAGTACAATTTCTGATGAGCCTCCTCCAATATCAAAAAGCACAATTGCATCGGTATTGTGCTCAACAAGCGTACCACATCCTGCAACAGCAAAACGCGCTTCTGTTTTACGATCAACTATTTCTAATTCAAGGCCAGTTTCATCCAAAACACGTTGAATAAAATGTCTACCATTTTTCGCCGAACGGCAAGCTTCTGTTGCTACTAAACGATAACTTTTAATACGCCTTTGTTTTAACTTTAAATGACAAATCTTTAATGCTTCAATTGCACGATCCATCGCTTGTGTATTAAGAAATCCGTTATTTACTAAACCTTCTCCCAATCGTACAATACGTGAAAAAGCATCCACAACGTGAAAGTATCCTGGTTTACTAGGAGATGCTATAAGAAGACGACAATTATTCGTTCCTAAATCAAGTGCAGCATAAAGAGGCGGAGATTTTAGTTGAGAAGAACGTAGAAGAAAAGGCGTTTTGAAACGTTTTGTTTTTTTTACACTTAAAATTGCTCGCTCATGTAATTCAAAAGTTGTATTCGATTGCAAAAATGCCCGTTTCTGTTTATCTTGTCTTTTTCGCTGCTGTTTTTCTATATCAACAGAAATGGAGCACATCTGTGTTTGTAACAATACAGAACGATTATTTTGGTGGCACCTGCCGTGATTACACAATTGCTTTTGCTTTGCTTTAGTATCAGATACTTTTCCTCGCTTTGACTCTTTTAAATCATAATCTAATGGGGTCATTTTTCCTTATTCCTTAAGCGTTTCCCCCAATAAATAAACGCGAAAACTCCTCTGTTCACTTATAAAGCTAAAGTAACAATGCGGTATTAAATGACAAATATCAAGAAAACATTTTTGCTTTTTCTACTATCAAGATTTTCTAGCTATTTTTGCAATTTGCCAATTTCTTTTTATATCACATCACTCGTATGGAATGTAACTTTATTTTATACAGATAAATTTATATTCTTAGAGTATTTTTAAACTATTATTGTCCTTTGTATTCACGAGATCTTAGTGTTATAATTGTATTTTATAAAATGACTACAGTATTTCAATTGAAGAGTTATTGATATCAAATCAGATCACTCTAACATCCGTAAAGAGCTCTTATAGAAATAAAATAGGCCGGCCTTCTTTCGTGTTCAAGAAAACCATATTCTGAATATTTTAAACTAACTATCTTTATAGTTTTTATGATTAACAACTAACATAATTAGCTCTATAAGCTTTCTAGAAAAACACCTAATTTTTCTCTTACATATAATTCTTAGTGTAATTGTACATTTATAAAATGTATTCTTTTTTGAATCCGCATCTATATCATATCATGTAGAATTTCTTACTCTTATAAATCTGCAATGCAACACACTAATTTATGAAAAAATCCTTCGTTAAAACACCCTATGTCATCTATCGTTGGAGAGAGTTAATTGCTGCACTTAACCCTTTAAATGGCACAACCAAAGAAAATACTTTTCCCTCTTTAACCTTATAGGAAATACGCACTTTTTTATTTTGCTCTATTTGTTTACTAAGAATTGATTCTACCGGCGATTGAGCCAAACAGATCATTTCATTACATTGCTTATAGTGAACGAGAAGAGGCTTTTTAATGCCTTCCATAAATATTCGAATGGGAACGGTTGTATCAGCATTAGGCAATGTTCGAAAGAGCATTATTGCTTGACCATTTTTCGTAGAAACAAGAGACCAACTAAAAATAGTATTATCTTCCTGATCATGAACCGTCTGCGTTACATTACATATGCCTTGCTTAAGCTTTTGTTTGTTATCTTGTTTTTCATCGCAAATCAAAGTCCAATGATAAAACTGCATAATAATACGACGCGTTTCACCAGGTTCTCCCTTAGGAATAGTTAAATGCGGTGGTTGCACCGTATAAATATTATTGTTGTCGTTGGCAAAACTTTCTCCCTTACCTAATAAGGCAAGAACTAACAAAATCTTCACAAAAATAGTTTGTTTTTTTATCATCATTTAAGCCTCAGAGTAATTCCAGCACCTACACCCCAATGACCTCCAGCACTTGTTACAGATAGGCTAGAGCGGATATTTCCATCTTCCGATGTATAACCAGCACCGATAGCAAAGGCAGATTGACTGCGCCATATACCACTACCAAATGAAACACTTAAAGATCCTGGTATATCATAGTAGCGTAAATTAGATACCGCCAAGCCAATAGCTGCCGCCTGTCTTGCCTCCTTACGGACATCCTCAACTGCATAATTTAATGTCTCAAATTTCATATCTGTATAGGCTTTCGACTCACTAACCCCATTGT
>NZ_BAABIY010000021.1:0-1236 GCF_039543025.1 Bartonella acomydis
ATATCATTTTACCGGTTATCATTCCTTCACACCTAGAAGCCAAAAAAGCTTTACGGAATAATAAGAAGTACCATGTTGTTTGGCAAGTTTTGCATGCTTTACATTCCCATGATGAAAGGCTGGCTCGAACCATTAATCAAATGTCGCTAGGGCAAGATAGCAGTCATACGATTGAGATTATAGAGGTCAAGCGTGCCGATGAATTAAAAGAACTCACCACAACAGTTGATGGGGTTTCGATACAATCAAAAGCAGAAAGTTCTGTACACACTATTGGAACAGCAGCAAACAAATTCAAATCGACATATGGAGGAGGACAAAGAGAATTACCCCTTCCTTCTGAATTTGTTGATTTTATCAAAGCCATTTTTCTGGATAGTTTTAAAATCACGGATTATTGGGAAAATTGGGCTGGCAATGTTGCTGAGATTGCACAAAACCATATCACCCGTCTTAAAGATATGCTTGTGGATGAAAAGAGTGAAACTTATCTTGCCTTTAATACCTTTCATAAAGAATTACAAAACAACGTAAACAGTGAAATCAAACAAGAAGAAGCTGTTGAGATGTTAGCACAACATCTTGTAACGCGTCCCGTGTTTGCATCCTTGTTTGATGGTAATAAATTTGTACAAAACAATGCTATTTCTCAAGCAATGGATAAAATACTCACTGAACTCGATAAAACAAATATTGAAAAAGAAGCACAAGATCTAGAAAAATTTTATAAAAGTATCACGTTCTGTACAGCAGGGATTACCGAACCCCAAGCAAAACAGAAACTTATTATCAAGCTTTACGAAAGTTTTTTTGCCAAGGCATTTAAGAAAACCACCGATAGGCTTGGCATTGTTTATACCCCCGTTGAGGTTGTTGATTTTATCATTCACTCTGTTGATGATGTTTTACGCAATGAATTTGGAAAAAGCTTGGGGGCACGTGGTGTTTCTATTCTAGACCCTTTCACAGGTACTGGTACCTTTATCACACGGCTTTTACAATCAAATCTCATCAAACCAGAAGATATGGAATATAAATACCGTCATGATATCCATGCTAATGAGATTGTCTTGTTGGCTTATTACATAGCAGCGATTAACATTGAATCGACCTATCATAGTCTTATGAAGGGAGATTATATTCCATTTAAGCATATTGGCTTAACCGATACGTTTCGGATGCTTGAAGAGAAAAATCTGCTACAAAAATTATTTAAAGAAAACAGTGAATATTTAG
>NZ_BAABIY010000022.1:0-786 GCF_039543025.1 Bartonella acomydis
TTATTCTGACAGGCGTTCGTACTTTTCCTTTACGTCATATTCATAAAGAACAAATTGAGGGGGATATATGGACTATCCCTGCTGAGAATATGAAAGGAAAGCTTGATACAACAAAAGAATTTCGTGTCCCTTTATCATCAGAAGCATTAGACATTTTAAAACAAGCGCGCTTGCTTTCTCGCAATGATTTTTTCTTTTCTGCTAGAGGTCGAGGTCCCCTTAATGAGAGTTCTATGGCAAAATATATGAGAAAAAATAAAATTGATGCCTGCCCGCATGGATTTCGTTCTAGTTTACGCGATTGGCTCGCTGAAACAACCGATGCCCCCTATGAGGTCGCTGAAACTATTCTAAGTCATACGGTTGGGGGTAAAGTAGAGCGTGCCTATCGTCGTACAGATTATTTAGAACAGCGCCGTGTTNTCTCTCATATCATCTCAATAAGACTCATAAATTATCACATGAGAAAATGTATAATAAAATACTGTTTTCTATGAATAAAATACCTTCAAAAATAAACCAAAATGTGCTTAATAAATAGGCATGATTTGTTCTCATTTTTTTACTTTTGAAAGAATTTTACGATGATAGAAAATGATATTCTTTTAACAGACCGTGAAAGTGCAAAATTGCTTCATATGAGTGTCTCAACTTTCCGCCGTCATGTGACCAATGGCTCTTTACCAAAACCTTTAAAATTTGGTTTTTTATCCCGTTGGTTACAATCGGATCTTATCAATGTCATTGAGCAAGCTAAACAGCAGCGTCAAAGTGATGCGGCATAAA
>NZ_BAABIY010000023.1:0-1172 GCF_039543025.1 Bartonella acomydis
ATGCGCATAACACTTGTAAGGGTCAAGAAGTTCGTATTCAACAGATTAATCTGTTTGATTTAGAAAACAGTCAAATCGATTGGGGGACTTATAAAGAAAGAGGACAAGCTGTCCTTAAAGAGCAACCCCAAAAAAAGCTTTTAGATCATCAGATAGAAGCACTGGAAGCTGTCTGTAAAGGTTTACAAGAAGCAGAGCGTGGCAAGTTGATTATGGCATGTGGTACGGGAAAGACTTTCACCAGCCTTAAGATAGCAGAACAAATAGCAGGTCAAGGCAAGCGTGTATTGTTTTTGGTGCCTTCTCTTGCTCTCATGTCACAAACAATCCGTGAATGGACCATTGATACAGAAGTGCCCTTGCGTTCCTTTGCCGTGTGTTCGGATACACAAGTAGGCAAGCATCGTAAAGGGAAACATNCGTGGTCTTTTCGACCTACCATTCCATTCGAGTGATTTCGGATGCACAAAAGGAATATGATTTACCCGAATTTGATCTAATTATTTGTGATGAAGCCCATAGAACAACGGGAGTTGTTTTAGGAACAGACAAGCATGAATCTGAATTTATCAAAGTTCATGATAACAGCATTATTCGAGGTAAAAAACGCCTCTACATGACAGCAACCCCTAAGATCTTTAGTGATAGGCTGAAAAAGAAGGCTGACGTATCCGATGCCGTGCTAGCTTCTATGGATGATGAAGCCCTCTATGGCAAAAATCTTTACACCTATACTTTTTCAAAAGCTCTACAAGATAAACTGTTAACACCTTATAAAGTTATCGTCTTAGCTGTTGATGAAGCAATTATCAACGCAACAATTCAGAAGCGTCTCAAAGATAAAAATTCCGAACTTATTCTTGATGATACAACCAAAATCATTGGCTGCTACAAAGCACTTTCTCAAATAGAAAAGAAAGATAATGACATAAAGCCTATGCGTCGTTCTCTGGCTTTTTGTAAAGATATCAATACATCTCAACTAATTAGCGAAGTATTCAATGATGCTATTGATGTATATCATAACTTTGTTCCCGAAAGTAAGACATCTCTTATCTTTGATGTTAAGCACATTGATGGGACTTTTAATGGTAAAGACCGTAATAAATTGCTTGATTGGCTTAAAGAAGATACAGATGAAAATAATTGCCGTGTACTCAGCAATGTAAGAT
>NZ_BAABIY010000024.1:0-1272 GCF_039543025.1 Bartonella acomydis
AGCTACCTTCTTTAAAGCCTGTGTTTCCACCCAAAATCTTGGCTACATCTTGACCTATCGTGTGAAGCTGACCACCCGTAACCGCATCATGAGAATTCTTAGAAATCACACCATCAGAAACATTATGCAAAGCAACAGAAGCTGCATTTGGGCCTTTTCCAAAAGTTACACTCGTATAATCTGTATCACCATCTGCATTCTTATCGTAATGAACAACCGCTGAATCATCTGATTGAAGACTGTTAGAAAGATCCTTTAAACCTTTATCAAATTGCTCTTTATTAACTGCTTCATTCCCTTTTTCTGCTGCCTTAACTCCTGAAAGCCTACGATCTGCTTGATCCTTGTTGGCAATATTAACTTCAGTGCCGGCGACTTCTTTACCAATTATGATCAGACCTGTGTCTTTGTCTTGCTTGATAAGACTATCACTGACAATATTGGTGATTTGGTTATTCACTTCATTATGAACATCTGTAATAGAAGTGCTAACACCTGCAAACGCATCCGCAACATTGTGATAGATCTGTTCTTCAGGATTACCATCCTTATTGAACTGCTTAACTTTGAAAACTGGTGCCGTCCATACACCATTCTCATATTTCGTACCTCCGCCTAAATAGGTCGAAATCGTACTGTGCAGAGAATAAAGTTGTCCACCTGTTACCGCATCCGTCGAACCAGAAGCAATAGTGCCATTGGCAACGTTGTGAAGAGCCGTGAGAGTTTTATCTTTACCACCAAAAGTTACACTCCCATAATCAACAGTGCTATTGTTATCGTCTTTATCATAATGCACAATCGCCGAATCTTCTGACTGCAAATGATTAATCTGGTTGGTTATCTCATTGGTAATTTTGTTCTGAACATTCGTAAAAGAACTACCAACTCCTGTCAAAGCATCCGCTACATTCTGATAAGTCTCACTTTTTTCCTTACCTTCAGCACTAATTGTATTAACCTTAAAGCTTGGAGCTTTCCATTCTCCCTTTTCATTATAACCTGCTCCACCGCCTAAATATCCTGCAAACTGATCTTGTAAGGAATAAAGCTGAGAACCTGTAATTGCGTCAGTGGAAACTTTGGAAATATCTCCATTCGCAAGAAAGGTAATCTTACTATTTTCTTTTTTACCTTCTTTTTCTCCATGTTGGGCAACAAAAGCACCTTCAGAACTATTCCAATTTAAAGAATCCTGTGCAACTCCCTGAGATACTTCTTTAATACGATTGTTTACATTCTTGATGTTCTCATCAAGGCCTGTAAATGCAC
>NZ_BAABIY010000025.1:0-3154 GCF_039543025.1 Bartonella acomydis
TATACCCCCCGAGATCACCTTTTTTGACATCATCAAAATCTCTTAAAGCTCTAATTCGCGTTAAGAAATGACCATCTACATAGTCACCATCATTAATAAATTCATATTTTTTTGCAGGCTCTTGTTTATTATTAGATGCGGTTTCATTTGAAATGGAAGAGGAAATTGTAGTGTTTTGTGATGTAGTTTTCATAACTAAATCCTTACTGATTATACGTTTGTTATTGACATCCTATAAGGGCGCCGGGCGCTAACAAACACGGCAGTAAGTCCGTCGTTACACTTTTCCCCATAAGGGTATTGTATGGTGTAACTACACCCGACAAAATCATCATATATGCCAACTAAAGCATAAAAGATAGTCAGTTTTTATAATAGGATTAGGTTTATCGTAACCTATTCGCTTACTGTTTAGTGTTGTTAAGCACTTGCTTATTCATATAACAAAATACGTATTTATTGTCAATCAATATTTTATCTTTTTTGATATTTTTTATGATTTTTTAAATGCATTATGTGCAAATATTTATCATATGCTTATGAGTTGTTTCTTTTGTATTCTATGCTTTTAAAGCTATATTATGGGCTTTCTTAAACGATTGTGTTCTTTTTTGAATCTATACATTTATAATATTTATAAACGCTCTCATCATGCGTATTTTATATCTTTATAATCTATCATGTTTTTTACTAAATGGTTTTTAAAGATTTCTGTTAATTTCTTTTAATAACACATTTGCAACTTAACAGCGTTTTTATAGGGGCTATCTTTATAAGCAACGCGTTCATTTACATTATGATTATGAAAGCCTGCTGTTTTCACGCGTGTTTTATAGTTGTTATCTTCTTTATAACAACCGCATCATTTTCATAAGAAAAGTGATAAATAGGATAATTGTTATTTACTGCTTTTTATGAAAACATCTAAAGAGAGACTGATAACTCTAGAGATGAGCAAAATCCCTTTAATGAACTTTTATCAGTCCACTTAAATGGATAAACTTATAATTTTAGAGAATAATTAATGTCTTTAAAAAGCATGTGATCCTTTAAAGCCTTTCAAAAGACAGTTGTAATCTTAAGAAATGCTATCAAGATTGTTACGATTATGAGTTTTGAGGATTTTGAGGGTTCTTTTTACACCCTTTTATATATTTTTTTTCAATCAAAAATAAAAACCATTATATTTCAATATGTTAATTTTTATCAAGTTTTCAAAAAACAACCTATATTAACATTATAACCTGTAAATCAACTCCTAATATATGTTTTGAAGGTATTTTGAGGGTGTTAGGAACCCTCAAAACCTATAAGCAAAATGAAGATACATAACTCTTTTTAAACAGAGCTTTTGAAAAAGATAAAGCTATCATTTGAGATTACGGTATAATCTCTTAAAGGCAATTAAAATTATAGTGTTTAAAAGTGCAAATCCCTTTTTAGAATAATGCATATAAACATTCCTTTTAAGATTATGGTAATCAACTTACAAAAGAGGTATAGCTATATTCTATACCCCTTATGATTAGCATATCCATTATGTGAGTATGCTTTATAAGCTTATTCAGTTTCTCTTATTTCTAATTTTGGTAGGCTCTTAACGATTTTCATTGTTTCTAAACTTACAGTAATAACTCTTTGAAACAACTCCAATGGATAAGCAGGGTTTCCAACGGTTTCAACAGCATAACGATTAGCATCATTCACAATACCACTCTTTTTATCAGTCTTAACGCATTGACGACCCATAACCCATTCAAGAGCAGATCTACCATTTACGATATACTCATAAGCTTCAAGAGGGATATCTGTTATTGTGATATTGCTGTTATAAATAACCGTCGATTTATCCTTTTCCTTACTATTTCCAAAGAATTTCATTTCTTTAACATAATAGAATTCTTTAGGATTAGAAATATCTGTCTGTTTCGGATTGCCTTTTTTAAAGGTCACTGGATAAGGTTCCACATCTTCATAATTTACATGCAAATGACCGAGTTCACGCCCCGCTGTAACAAACATCCAAAAATCATCAGCGCTTTTTACGCAAGGGATACGAGGCAATTCCTTGCATAAATTATCAGCATAACGGGCGCGATAATCTTCTGAATGTAAGATCCCATAAACATAATAGAATAGATCATCTTTTGTTATAGTTTCATTAGGATAAGCAGCTTTAAAATGGGCTAGTCCTTCATCCGTAATGGCATCACGCCTCTGTAAACCAGCTGTTTTTCTCTCTTCTGTAGAAATTAAAAATAAATGCGATTGTTTTTTATTTTTATCTTTTAAAGATTCAGTATCTTCGTAAATATAGCGTGGAAAACATTGACCTTTATCCATTGCGTCATGATTAGGCAAAACTTTAGACATCAAAACAGAAAAATCTTTCATTGCCCCTATAGCTGTANGGCAAGGCATGTCTCTTCAAACTCAAACATCTTTTTTTTCGTTAAATATTGTTTAAGATTAAGGCTCCAGCTTATTTTTTTAGCATCAGAATTTACGAAATCGTCTACAATATTTGTATGTGTTTTACGGTCAGCATGTGCATAAATATCATTAAAGCGTTTCACTTCACTATTGTAGAAAACAATCATATTATTCATATTCTTGGATAAAGCTTCACGATTTGAGTTATATGCCCAAGCATCACGATTGGTTTTTAGACCACAAGAAAATGTTTCAAAGAGCTTTTTATCACGACCTTTTTTTACACCCATAGCTAAAAATTCTTTAAAACTATCATCACGTTGATCAAGCCAATCGCTATGTTTATCTGGTGTAATTATTTTCCAACCTTGTTTACTCCGTGTAATGCCATCAATGCTACCAAGAGACTCTATTATCGTAAGCTTTTCTTCTCTTTTAAGATAATCCCCAATGTCACGGAAATATATTTTACCACGCTGTTGAGATTCTAGATTTTTTACGAGAATAGAAATCGCTATAGGGGCTCTAGAACCTTCTCCAAAAATTCCACCACTTTCTTTTTTGCGTTGTTCTCCAGAAGTCCGAGCATTTCCTCGTAAATGGAAAATATAAAGGCTGCTAAATTCCTCAACGAGGCATTTTCGTAAACCATCCATAGAATGTCCAGTAATAAAACTCGCATTAGTAACAAAACCAATAATACCACGGTCTTTTATACGGT
>NZ_BAABIY010000026.1:0-1372 GCF_039543025.1 Bartonella acomydis
TAGGTATATCTGTTATTGTGATATTGCTGTTGTAAATAACAGTGGACTTGTCTTTCTCTTTACCTGCTTTTGCAAATTTCATTTCTGTGACATAATAGAATTCTTTAGGATTAGAAATATCTGTCTGCTTTGGATTTCCTTCTTTAAAGGTCACTGGATAAGGCTTTACATCTTCATAATTCATGTGCATAAGCCCCAGTTCACGCCCTGCTATCACAAACATCCAAAAATCATCAGCGGTCTTTACACAAGGAATGCGAGGCAATTCTTTGCATAAATTATGAGCATAGCGAGTACGATAATCTTCTGAATGTAAGATCCCATAAACATAATAGAATAGATCATCTTTTGTTATAGTTTCATTAGGATAAGCAGCTTTAAAATGGGCTAGCCCTTCATCCGTAATGGCATCACGTCGTTGTAAACCAGCATTGTTGCTTTCTTCTGTAGAAATTAAAAATAAATGCGATTGTTTCTTATTTTTATCTTTTAAAGATTCAGTATCTTCGTAAATATAGCGTGGAAAACATTGACCTTTATCCATTGCGTCATGATTAGGCAAAACTTTAGACATCAAAACAGAAAAATCTTTCATTGCCCCTATAGCTGTAACTTGTATTACTTTGTTNAGCAAGGCATGTCTCTTCAAACTCAAACATCTTTTTTTTCGTTAAATATTGTTTAAGATTAAGGCTCCAGCTTATTTTTTTAGCATCAGAATTTACGAAATCGTCTACAATATTTGTATGTGTTTTACGGTCAGCATGTGCATAAGTATCATTAAAGCGTTTCACTTCACTATTGTAGAAAACAATCATATTATTCATATTCTTGGATAAAGCTTCACGATTTGAGTTATATGCCCAAGCATCACGATTGGTTTTTAGACCACAAGAAAATGTTTCAAAGAGCTTTTTATCATGCCCTTTTTTAACACCTAGAGCTAGGAATGTCTTGAAACTATCATCACGCTGTCCGAGCCAATCACCGTGCTTGTCTGGTGTAATTATTTTCCAACCTTGTTTACTCTGTGTAATGCCATCAATGCTACCAAGAGACTCTATTATCGTAAGCTTTTCCTGTCTCGTGAGATAATCCCCAATGTCACGGAAATATATTTTCCCACGCTGTTGAGATTCTGGATTTTTTACGAAAATAGAAATCGCTATAGGCGCTCGAGAGCCAGAACCAAAAATCTTACCACCTTCTTTTCGAGAAAGTTCTCCAGATGTTCGTTGATTACCCCGTAAATGGAAAATATAAAGGCTGCTAAATTCCTCAACGAGGCATTTTCGTAAACCATCCATAGAATGTCCAGTAATAAAACTCGCATTAGTAACAAAACCAATAATACCACGGTCTTTTATACGGT
>NZ_BAABIY010000027.1:0-741 GCF_039543025.1 Bartonella acomydis
ATATTTTATTACCTATTAGAGGGTAATCGTTTGAAACTGTTATAAGGTAAATTGTATCAAAAGATACGCATTTATAGAAAATAGAGATCATATAGTTTTCACCAAAATTGGCGAAAACCTTTAAATGCTAGGATTGGTTGTTTTTGCCAACTCAAAATTGAGCCGGCTGATTTTTAAAGAAATGAGGTTTTAATGAAAAGTGAAAATACGCTTCTAAATGAACGTTTAAAACGTCTTTTATAACAGTTATAACTTAGTTATCAAAAGCGGTTGTTTTCTTTGTCTTACTCAATTTAAAAGAATGATGATCAAGATTACATCCATTATTTATGTATCTTTTGATAAGTTTTCATAAAGACAATAGAGAGCTTGCAATATGATACGTTTTGTATGTAAAATACTTATGATTTGGAAGTGGTTATTCCAAAGCCTCCATTTAAAAGCCCCGTCACGTTAAAGGACACGGCTTTCTTTTTGAGTTTTTTCTTTTATGATACGTTTTAAACAATACATCTTATAATGTGTTTATAGCCATAAAAGAAGGCCCCCCATGCGCTGTTTTTTATTCTGTTTTATCAGTTTTATCGATAATATTGTCACCTTCATAAACTTCGCAATTTTTAGGAACCAATCTTACTTTGCTTTGTTTGTTAAGTTTTGCATTGCCATAAACACGCCCCCAAATCTTTGCACAATATGAGATCTTTGCATTGCCATAGACAGAACCATAGACCTCACAAG
>NZ_BAABIY010000028.1:0-2804 GCF_039543025.1 Bartonella acomydis
GCCAAAAACACTCACTTTATCGCAAATGTATGTATAGCCTGTAATTTTAGCATTTTCATAAATACAAGCATCATCACAAACCACAGCAAAAAACCAAACTTGAGCATTGTCATAAATTCTTGCATTGCCATAAGCTTGCGCATAGCCAGTCAATAAAGCGTTATCATAAATTTTAGCATGCCCTTTTATAACAGCCCTGTCAGAGACCTCAGCATGATTCAAAACGCAGGCATAATCGTAAACAAAAGTTCTTCCAAAAACCAAGGCATTATCAGCAACCCTTGCATGGTCATAAATTTTTGCACAATCAAAAACTTTACAATTGCCTTCAATTTTTGCCTGATTGAAAACACTCGCATAATCACAAACTGTAGCATTATCAGAAACATGAGCATTATTATAAACACACGCCTCATTATACACCCAGCAATTACCATCATGTGATAAGTTGCTTTCCTTTTCGATAAAGCCGCCTAAATCCCCAGCTTTTACATCAGCAAAGTCTCTTAATGCTTTAATGCGGTAAAGAGTATGTTGACCAAATACACGCGTTTCATTTGTGAGTGCAAACTTTTTTTGCATGGCACAATTCCTTTATAAGAAGATTCAATTTTTGAATGAAATGTTTTAAAGAGAGGACGCCCCCGCACTGCCCGTACTTTATTTAAGCAGCGTCTTTTAATGACTGATCGTTATAGACAATTTCTTTACTGCAGACTTCAATATTGTTGCGAACCCAAGTATCCCCTTTAATGATCGCATTGCGAAAAATCTTTACATTTGCAAAAATACAAGCATATCCAGAAATTTTCGCATTGCCATAAATTTTTGTATCATTAAAGACACAAGCGTAATAATGAACGCGAGCATTTTCAAAAATATGAGCATCAGGATAAATACGTGCAAAGCCATAAACTTCGGCATTGCCATAAACATGACCAGCCACCACAGCCTTGCCAAAAACACGTGCGTTTTCATAAATGCAAGCAACATTGTTCACATGAGCATAACCACTTACAACGGCATTATCGAAAACCCGCGCATTGCTATAAACTTTGGCTTTATCCCCAACCCAGCAATTGCCCTCGTGTGATAAGTTGCTTTCACCTTGTATAAAACCACCTAAATCACCTTTTTTCACATCTCCAAAATCTCTTAAAGCTCTAATCCTATGAAGCGTTTTAAAGCCAACCTCTATTGTTTCACCTGTAAATTCGTATTTTTTTGCAGGCTTTTGTTTATTATTAGATACGGTTTCATTTGAAATGTTAGAGATAACGGGGGTGTTTTTGGATGTAGTTTTCATATTAAAACCTTGATGTTAATATTGTTTTCAATTGACACCTTATAAAGGCGCCGGGTGTTGAAAACACGGCATCAAGTCCGTCGGCATGCCTTCCCCATAAGGTTTTATATAGCATGACCACACCCGACAAAATTCTCATATATGCTAATCACAGCATAAAAGATAGTCAGTTTTTTGATATGGGAAAGATTGTTTCGTAATCTACCCGCTTGATGTTTAAGTGTTTTCAGCACTTGATTATTTATATAACAAAATACGTATTTATTGTCAATTAATTTATGCACTTTTTTGATATTTTTTATGATTTTTTTAAATGCATTGTGTGCAAATATTGATCATATGCTTATGAGTTGTTTCTTTTGTATTCTATGCTTTTAAAGCTATATTATGGGCTTTCTTAAACGATTGCGATATTTTTTGAATCTATACATTTATAATATTTATAAACGCTCTCATCATGCGTATTTTTATCTTTATAACCTATCATGTTTTTTACGAAATGGTTTTTAAGATTTCTGTTAATTTCTTTTAATAACACATTTGCAACTTAACAGCCTTTATAGGGACGTCCTTATAACCAACGCGTTCATTTGCATTTTGATTATGAATGCCTGCTGTTTTTATGCATTTTCTATAGCTGTTATTCATTATAGCCATGGCATCATTTTTCATTTTCATAAGAGAAACGATAAATAGGATAATTGTGATTTATTGTTTCTTATGAAAACATTAAAGAGAGATTGATCATTATAGGGATAAGAAAAATCCCTTTTAATAGACTTTGTCAGTGCTGTCAGTGTTGTCAGTTCTTTTTAGAGCCTATATTATTTTTTTGAAATGAGAGAAAATTAAAAGCATTATATTTCAATATGTTAATCTCTTTAAGACACAACTCATATCAATAGTGCAATCTTTAAAGATAACCAATGATGTAAGTTGATTAAAACCTGTCAGTTATCTGTCAGTAAATTGAACTGACAAAATGATTATTTTAGTGAGTGATTAAAATGTGCTTTATGAAAAGCGTATGAAAGTGAAAACTGATTATGTTATCAAAAACCCTTTAAGGTATTTTTATCAGTTCACTTTAATAGATAAATTTATGATTTTAGTTAGTGCTTTAAAGTATGTCTTAAAAAGCATGTGATCTTTTAAAGCCTTTCAAAAGAATAAAAAATGCTATCAAGATTATTATGGTTATGAGTTTTGGAGGGGTTTTGAGTTTTGACGGTTGCTGCTTTTATATAAAAAAACAATAAAAAATAAAAATGTTATATTTCAATGAATTAATATTTTACAGATGTTCAAAAAACAACCCCTATCAAACATACAACCTATGAATTCAATCAATGGTATATGTTTTGTAGGGGTTTTGTCAATTTTTACACCGTCAAAACCTATAAGCAAAATGAATATACATAACTCTCTTTAAACAGAGCTTTTGAAAAGGATAAGGCTATCATTTGAGATTACGGTATAATCTTTTAAAGGCAATCAA
>NZ_BAABIY010000029.1:0-2556 GCF_039543025.1 Bartonella acomydis
TTGCGCTGTCACTTTATCAGCCTGCACGCTTGCGCGGTAACGGTAAGTCACCATATAGCTGCTTCCCGGTAACGGTTCATCGCCCACAGGTGCCCAATCAATGGTATCTCCGGTCTTTTTAAAATCTATGCCTTCTTTAAATTCCTTTGTTCCTTGGACAATTTTGATAAATGCTGTGATACTTTTATCGGGAACGCCATCACGTCCTGCGGCAACCGCACCACGAGTGATCTGGGCGGTTTTTTCTTTTGTCAATAAAATGGAATGAACATCGGCAATGGGAGCGTAATAGGTTTTAAAGGTAAAGCTTTTTTCTTGGTTTTTTGGTGTAAAAATATGGGTTTCACTAGGAACCGCGCTTGTCGCAAAGTCTTCTACCTCTTCATGGCGCAAAGCGGCTAAGCGTTTGCGTTTAAAGCCATTGATATTGGCTTCTCCCTCTTGGATACTGAACACTTGCTTTTGTCCCTCTTGTCCCAAAGCTGTCACACGACAACCATTGACGATATAATGCCCATGGGCGCGGTCATACGTTGCAATAGCTTGCATAGCGGGTTCAAGCAGTGAGGGTGATTTTTGATCAATGAGAACACCATCTTGCAAAATATAAACCGGAAAGAATGTTCCTTGCTGTTCATCATCTTTGAGAGCCCAGATAAGTTTTGCCACCTCGCGTGCAGCACCTCCTTCTCCTTCTGCTAAAGATCCCGGAACTTGTCCTAAGAGCTGTGGGTCCTCTTCATGAGTTATCCAGCTTTTTTGCAGTTTTACACCGATTTCTATGCGTCCAACCATGGGCAATGTATTGATTTATAATGATAATCTAGCGTTATTCATATTGAATGAGAACTCCGAATAACGTAGGATTCTCTCATTTCAAATCTCTCTATCTTGAATCAATCAAAATCACTCATTTGCACATCACAAGCGGGATGAGTGTGTGGATAAAATTTGTATAAGAAAGGAGTAAAAATGGTCCTTATGAACCGTCTTAATGCAAGATCTGTCGCAACATTGGGGGCTGGCAAATATAATGATGGTGCCGGCTTGCTTCTTCATAAGCGTAAAGATGGTGGTGCTCAATGGATTTACCGTTATACTCTTCATGGGCGGCGCCGCGAAATGGGCTTGGGTGCTTTAAGAGATGTCTCTTTAAAACAAGCCCGTGAATTGGCAACGGGGTGGCGCTCTGTTTTACGTGAAGGTCGTGATCCCATTAAAGAACGCGATAAACAAAAGCGTGAGGCAATAAGCAATCTCCATTATTTAAAAGATATCGCCTTGAATGCTTTTGAAAGTCGTAAAGCTGAATTAAAAAATGATGGCAAGGCTGGAGATTGGCTTTCACCTTTAAAACTGCATATTTTACCAAAATTAGGCTGTCTGCCGGTTTCAGAGATTACACAAACAGAANTATTTGGCATTCAAAAGCTGGAGTTGCTTATAGAGCTCTTAATCGTCTTAATATATGTCTCAAACATGCGGCTGCATTAGGATTGGATGTTGATTTACAAGCAACCGAAAAAGCACGCGCGCTCTTAGGGAAACAACGTCATAAGGTTACTAATAGACCAGCCATGGATTGGAAAGATGTGCCTACCTTTTATCAGTCACTCTGTAAAACACAAAACATAACACGACTGGCGTTGCGTTTGCTTATTCTGACAGGCGTTCGTACACGTCCTTTACGTCATATTCATAAAGATCAAGTTGACGGTGATATATGGACCATACCTGCTGAAGATATGAAAGGTAGACGTGATGCTACAACAGAGTTTCGTGTCCCTTTATCTTCTGAAGCATTAGAAATCTTAAAACAAGCGCGCCTGCTTTCTCACAATGATTTCTTCTTTTCTGCAACCGGTCGGGGGCCCCTTGCTGAACGTTGTATGGCTCAATATATGAGAGATAATAAACTTGAAGCCTGTCCCCATGGATTTCGTTCTAGTTTACGCGATTGGCTTGCTGAAACAACCGATGCCTCCTATGAGGTCGCTGAAACCATTCTAGCTCATACAGTAGGCGGCAAAGTAGAACGTGCTTATCGTCGTACTGATTATTTAGAACAGCGTCGTGTTTATATGGATAAATGGGCCGCTTATGTGACAGGTCAATCTTAAGATATGGGGTGCATAACCCCATTATCTGTGGATAACTTTCTCTCTCTCTTCTCTCATATCATCTCAATAAGACTCATAAATTATCACATGAGAAAATATATAATAAAATACTGTTTTCTATGAATAAAATACCTTAAAAAATGAACCAAAATGTGTTTAATAAATAGGCATGATTTGTTCTCATTTTTTTACTTTTGAAAGGAAATTATAATGACAGAAAACGATGTTCTTTTAACTGACCGTGAAAGTGCAAAATTGCTTCATATGAGTGTTTCAACTTTCCGACGTCATGTGACCAATGGCTCTTTGCCAAAACCTTTAAAATTTGGTTTCTTATCGCGTTGGTTACAATCGGATCTTATCAATGTCATCGAACAAGCAAAACAGCAACGTCAAAGTGATGCGGCATAAAAAAACCTTGTCACGTAAGGACAGA
>NZ_BAABIY010000030.1:0-96526 GCF_039543025.1 Bartonella acomydis
AAAAGACAGGTTATATCATTTTACCGGTTATCATTCCTTCACACCTAGAAGCCAAAAAAGCTTTACGGAATAATAAGAAGTACCATGTTGTTTGGCAAGTTTTGCATGCTTTACATTCCCATGATGAGAGGCTGGCTCGGACGATTAATCAAATGTCTTTAGGACAAGATAGCAGTCATACGATTGAGATTATAGAGGTTAAGCGTGCCGATGAATTAAAAGAACTCACCACAACGGTTGATGAGGTATCGATACAATCAAAAGCAGAAAGTTCTGGACATGTTATTGGAACAGCAGCAAGCAAATCTCAATCGACTACAGAGCAAGGAGAATTACCCCTCCCTTCTGAATTTGTTGATTTTATCAAGACAATTTTTTTGGATAGTTTTAAAATCACGGATTATTGGGAAGATTGGGCTGGCAATGTTGCTGAGATTGCACAAAACCATATTACCCGTCTTAAAGATATGCTTGTGGATGAAAAGAGTGAAACTTTTCACGCTTTTGATATCTTTCATAAGGAACTAAAAAACAACGTAAACAGTGAAATCAAACAAGAGGAAGCCGTTGAGATGTTAGCCCAACATCTTGTAACGCGTCCCGTATTTGAAGCTTTGTTTGATGGCAATAAATTTGTACAAAACAATGCCATTTCTCAAGCGATGGAAAAGATTTTAGCAAAACTGGATAAAACGAATATTGAGGAAGAAGCAAAAGATCTTGATAAATTCTACAAAAGTATCACGTTCTGTACAGCAGGGATTACTGAACCCCAAGCAAAGCAGAACCTTATTATCAAGCTTTATGAAAGTTTTTTTGCCAAAGCTTTTAAGAAAACCACGGATAGGCTTGGGATTGTTTATACCCCCGTTGAGGTTGTTGATTTTATCATTCACTCTGTTGATGATGTTTTACGNGAAAGAAGCACAAGATCTAGAAAAATTTTATAAAAGTATCACGTTCTGTACAGCAGGGATTACCGAACCTCAAGCAAAACAGAAACTTATTATCAAGCTTTATGAAAGTTTTTTTGCCAAGGCATTTAAGAAAACCACCGATAGACTTGGGATTGTTTATACCCCCGTTGAGGTTGTTGATTTTATCATTCACTCTGTTGATGATGTCTTACGCAATGAATTTGGAAAAAGCTTGGGGTCACGTGGTGTTTCTATTCTTGATCCTTTCACAGGTACAGGTACCTTTATCACACGGCTTTTACAATCAAATCTCATCAAACCAGAAGATATGGAATATAAATACCGTTATGATATTCATGCCAATGAGATTGTTTTACTGGCTTATTACATAGCAGCGATTAACATTGAATCAACCTATCATAGTCTTATGAAGGGAGATTATATTCCATTTAAGCATATTGGTTTGGTTGATACGTTTCAGACGCTTAAAGAAAAAAACTTGATAGACGGTATACTCAAAGAAAACAGCGAATATTTAGAACTTCAAAAGAAACTGAATATCAAAGTTATTTTTGGAAATCCTCCTTATTCGGTAGGACAAAAAAGCGCTAATGATAATAATCCAAATACATCTTATCACGTATTAGATAAACGTATTGCTGAAACTTACGCCGCTCATTCAACAACAAGTTTATTACAAGCACTTTATGACAGTTATATCCGTGCTATCCGCTGGGCGAGTGACCGTATAAAAGAGCGTGGCATTATTGGTTTTGTCACAAACGCGGGCTTCATTGATGGAAGTTCTATGGACGGGTTACGCAAATGCCTTGTTAAGAAATTTTCGAGCCTTTATATTTTCCATTTACGTGGTAATCAACGAACCTCTGGAGAACTTTCTCGTAAAGAAGGTGGCAAAATTTTTGGTTCTGGCTCTCGAGCTCCTATAGCCATCTCTATTCTCGTAAAAAATCCAAATGCACAGCAGCATGGTAAGATATATTTTCGTCATATTGGAGATTACCTTACGAGAAAAGAAAAGCTTAAGACAATTAAGGAATTTGGTAGCATTGATGGTATTACACACAAACAAGGATGGCAAATAATCGAACCGGATAAGCATGGGGATTGGATAAAACAAAGAGAAGCAGATTTTAATCAGTTTATACCCATGGGGATTAAAAATAACTCAATAGATGCTGCGCTATTTAGGAAGGCATCACGTGGTGTGAATTCTGCTCGAGATGCTTGGGTTTACAACTTTTCAAGTAATGCATTAAATTTATCTATTCAAAAAACAATTGAATTTTTTAATATACAAAAACGTCTTATTGCTGAGAATCCATCTGTACCTATAAAGAAGATTATTGATTATGATGCTACCAAAATTAGTTGGGCAAATGCTCTTATCTCTAAATTAAAGCAAGGAATCAACGCAACTTTTGATGTTCATTTAAAGGTTCCAGTTCTTTATCGCCCGTTTATGATAACATGGCATTATGCATCACCATTACTAAATGAAGCGCTAGGGCAAACTCATCAATTTTTTAATCGGGATATCCCTTATAACCTTGGAATTTGCATTTCGGGAGAAGGAAGTCAAAAAGCTTTTTCTTGTCTCATGACAAATAAGCCTATTAGTTTTGACACATTAGAAAAATCAAGATGCTATCCACTTATGCTCTATTGTGAAGAAGAAAAACATCATGAGCATAGTTTATTTTCTACAGAAGCAAAAAAGAAAGTTCGTGATGGCATTACAGATGCGGGATTACAGAAGTTTCAGTCTGCTTATCCTAATGAAAAAATCACTAAAGATGATTTATTCTATTACGTTTACGGAATTTTGCATTCAGAAGATTATCGTACTCGTTATGCTCATAATTTATGCAAAGAATTGCCTCGTATCCCTTGTGTAAAGACAGCTAATGATTTTTGGAAATTTGTTACAGCAGGACGTAAACTGGGTCATTTGCACGTCAATTATGAAACTGTAGAACTTTATCCAGTGACCTTTCAAAAAGGCAATCCGAAACAGACAGATATTCCTAATCCAGAAAAGTTTTATTATGTAACTGAAATGAAATTCGCAAAAATTAAGAATAGTAAGGAAAAGGATAAATCGACGGTTATTTATAACAGCAACATCATCATGACAGATATCCCTCTTGAAGCTTATGAGTATATCGTCAATGGCAAGCCTGCTCTTGAATGGGTTATGGGTCGTCAATGTGTTAAGACTGATAAAAAAAGTGGTATTGTAAATGATGCCAATCGCTATGCTGTTGAAACCGTTGGAAACCCTGCTTATCCATTGGAGTTGTTTCAAAGGGTTATTACTGTAAGTTTAGAGACAATGAAAATTGTTAAGAACCTACCAAAATTAGACATTAAAGAAACTGAATAGACTTATAAGACATAATAACCTCATAAGGGGCATAGAGTCTTNTCTAGGATCACGGGGTGTTTCTATTCTTGACCCTTTTACGGGTACTGGTACCTTTATCACACGGTTGTTACAATCCAATCTCATAAAACCAGAGGATATGGAATATAAATTCCGTCATGATATTCATGCTAATGAAATTGTTTTACTGGCTTATTACATAGCAGCCATTAACATTGAATCGACTTATCATAGTCTTATAAAAGGCGATTATATTCCCTTTAAGCATATTGGTTTGGTTGACACGTTTCAGACGCTTAAAGAAAAAAACTTGATAGACGGTATACTCAAAGAAAACAGCGAATATTTAGAACTTCAAAAAAATCTGAATATCAAAGTTATCTTTGGCAATCCCCCTTATTCCGTAGGACAAAAAAGCGAAAACGATAATGCAAAGAATAGTCCTTATCCGATATTAGATGACCGTATTCGTGAGACTTATGCCGCTCAATCGAAAGTCACTAATATACGAGCGCTTTATGACAGTTATATCCGTGCCATTCGCTGGGCTAGTGATCGTATTGATAATGCAGGGGTAATCGGTTTTGTTTCTGGTTCTGGTTACGTAGAAAAGCCAACAATGGACAGCTTACGAAAATCTTTAGCCAAAGAATTTACGAGTATTTACGTGCTTAATTTACGGGGGGATATTCGTAAAAATATGTTAAGCAATGGGAAAGCCAAAGAAGGAGAAAATGTTTTTGGTAATGGAAGTATGACCGGTATCGCCGTAACACTATTTATCAAAAATCCCAATGTTTCTGAAGAGTGTAAAATTTACTATCATGACATTGGTAATAATCTCACGACAAAAGAAAAGCTTACAGCTCTTGAGTACTTTGGTAGTATTGAAGGCATTACACGTGAAAATGCTTGGCAAATGATTACACCAGATGAACATGGTGATTGGCTTGGACAACGTGATAATAGTTTCAAAGCATTTTTAGCCATGGGTTATAAGACTATAGGTGATAAGAAAAGTCACGATAAAAAGCTTTTTGAGATTTATTCTTGTGGTGTAAAAACCTGTCGTGACGCTTGGGTATATAATGCAAGCCATAAAGCTTTGACGAAAAATATGCGCAATATGATTACCTTTTATAATAGTGAGGTTGAACGTTTTAATAATGCCTATTCACATGCTGACCACAAGACACGTACAAAGGTTGTAGATAATTTCGTAAACTCAGATGAAAGAAAAATCAGTTGGAGTTATAATGCCAAAAGAGACTTGCTAAAGGGAAAATCTTTCAATTTTAAAGAGGATTACCTTACAAAAAGCTTGTATCGTCCTTTTACACAACAGTGGCTTTATTATAATAGAGATCTAAACGATGGCGTTTATCAAATGCTATGTATATTCCCTATGGGAAAAGCAGTTGAAAATAGAGTAATACAAGTTACCGGCATAGGAGCAAGAAGTGGTTTTTCTGTTTTGATGACCAAGGCTATACCTAATGCTCATACAATAGATACTAGTCAATGCTTTCCACGCTATATTTACGAAGACACTATGGTTTCAAAAAGTAAAAGTGAGAAACAATCCCATTTATTTTTAATTTCTACAGAAGAAAGTAAAAATGCTGGTTTACAGAGGCGTGATGCCATTACGGATGAAGGACTAACCCATTTTAAAGCAGCTTATCCTAATGAGAATATAACAAAAGATGATCTATTCTATTATGTTTATGGTCTTTTACATTCGGAAGATTATCGTGCTCGTTATGCTGATAACCTCTCTAAAGAATTGCCTCGTATCCCTTGCGTAAAAACGGCTGATGATTTTTGGAAATTTGTAACAGCAGGGCGTGAACTCGGTCATTTGCATGTAAATTATGAAGATGTGGAACCTTATCAAGTGACCTTTAAAAAGGGTAATCCAAAACAGACAGATATTTCTAATCCCGAAAAGTTTTACTACGTTACAGAAATGAAATTCTTTGGAAATAGTAAGGAAAAGGATAAATCCACTGTTATTTACAACAGTAATATCATCATGACAGATATCCCTCTTGAAGCTTATGACTATATCGTTAACGGTAGACCCGCTCTTGAATGGATTATGGGGCGTCAATGTGTTAAGACTGATAAAAAGAGTGGCATTGTTAATGATGCTAATCGCTATGCTGTTGAGACAATGGGTAATCCTGCTTATCCATTAGAATTGTTTCAAAGAGTTATTACTGTAAGTTTAGAGACAATGAAAATCGTGAAAAAACTACCAAAATTAGAAATAAGAGAAACTGAATAAGCTTATAAAGCATGCTCACATAATGGGTATGCTAATCATAAGGGGTATAGGATCTTATAACTATAGATTTATACCTCTTTTATTAAGCTGATTACCTATTATCTTAAAAGGAGTGTTTATATGCATTATTCTAAAAAGGGATTTGCACTTTTAAACACTATAATTTTGATTGCCTTTAAGAGGTTATACCGTAATCTCAAATGATAGCCTTATCCTTTTCAAAAGCTCTGTTTAAAGAGAGTTTTGTATATTCATTTTGCTTATAAGTTTTGAAGGTTTCTCAAACCCTCAAAATACCTTCAAAACATATAACATTAGTTGAATTTAAGGTTGTGTTATCGATATAGGTTGTATTATTAAAATAATAACACATTGAAATATAATAACTTTTATTTTTGATTGAAAAAAAATATATAAGGGAGGCGTAAAAGGAACCCTCAAAATCTTCAAAATACTCAAAACTCATAACCATAATGATCTTGATAGCATTTCTTATAATTATAACTGTCTTTTGAAAGGCTTTAAAGGATCACATGTTTTCATAAGACGTGTTTAAACCACTCACTAAAATCATAAATTTATCTATTTAAGCAGACTGATAAAAATTCATTAAAGGGATTTTGATAACGTAATCAGTTTTCACTTTCATACGCTTTTCATAAAGCACGTTTTAATTACTCACTAAAATGATTACTTTTGTCAGTTCAATTTACTGACACATAACTGACAAATATATATTATAGATTGAATTTATGGTTGTATTATCGATATAAGTTGTGTCATTAAAATGCTAACATATTGAAATATATTGTTTTTAATTTTCTCTCATTTAAAAAAATGCTATAGGGTCTAAAAAGAACTGACTAAACTGACAGCACTGACAAAGTCTATTAAAAGGGATTTTGCTAATCTCTATAGTTATCACTCTCTTTTAAGATGTTTTTATAACATACTATAAATCACAATTATCCTATTTATCATTTCTCTTATAAAAATGAAAAATGATGCGGTGGCTATAAAGACAGTACCTATAAAAAGCTGTTAAGTTGCAAATGTGTTATTAAAAAAAATTAACAGAAATCTTAAAAACCATTTCGTAAAAAACATGATAGGTTATAAAGATAAAAATACGCATGATGAGAGCGTTTATAAATATTATAAATGTATAGATTCAAAAAAGAACGCAATCGTTTCATAAAGCCCATAATATAGCTTTAAACGCATATAAATATAAAAGAAGCAATTAATAAGCATGTGATAAATATATACACACAATGCATTTAAAAAAATCATAAAAAATATCAAAAAAGTGCATAAATTAATTGACAATAAATACGTATTTTGTTATATAAATAATCAAGTGATAGAAACGCTTAAACATCAAGCGGGTAGATTACGAAACAATCTTTCCCATCTTTTAAAATACTGACTGTCTTTTATGTTATGATTAGCATATAATGGTTTTGTCGGGTGTAGTTACGCCATAAAATACCCTATGGGAAAAGCGTAACAACGGACTTGATGCCGTGTAGCGCCCGGCGCCACATGTTATATAAAAATGTAGAAAAATCAATATATTATGTAAAATTATTTTATATGAATCCACTTAAGAATCCATCCTTTTATGGATGATTCATTTGACCATTTTTTATATAGGATTGTCACGTATGAATAGAGCATAAAAAGCAAATCATGATGTAAATATTATAACGCATGTGTGCATTCAAATGAAATGAAAAGCAATTATCATTTATAACAGTTCATAAATTTTATGATATGTTTTTATCATTCACAAATCGCATTGTTTTAAAATTTAGTCGTTTGGAATTATCGATAACATACGTTTAAAGATCACATCTTGTTTTAATGATTGGTTTGTANCCCCCTACAAAACATATACCATTGATTGAATTAATAGGTTATATGTTTGATAGGGGTTGTTTTTTAAACATCTGTAAAATACTAACATATTGAAATACAATGTTTTTATTTTTTGTTGTTTTTTTATCTAAAAGTAGCAACCGTCAAAACTCAAAACCCCTCCAAAACTCATAATCATAATGATCTTAATAGCATTTCTTATGATTATAAACTGTCTTTTGAAAGGTTTTAAAAGAGCATATGCTTTTTTTAAGACGTGTTTAAAGCACTAAGTAAAATAATCATTTTGTCAGTTCAATTTACTGACAGATAACTGACAGGTTTTATTCAACTTACATCATTGGTTATCTTTAAAGATTGCACTATTGATATGAGTTGTGTTTTAAAGGAATTAATCTATTGAAATATAATAACTTTTATTTTTGATTGAAAAAAATATATAAAGGGGGGGGCTAAAAGAACTGACAAGACTGACAGCACTGACAAAGTCTATTAAAAGGGATTTCGCTCATCTCTATAATTATCAGTTTCTTTTAAGATGTTTTCATAACAGACTATAAATCACAATTATCATTTCTCTTATGAAAATGAAAAATGATGCGGTGGTTATAAAGCAGATAACAGCTATAAAGCACGTGTGAAAACAGCAGGCTTTTATAATCATAATGCATTTTCATAATCACAATGCAAATAAACACATTGATTATAAAGACAATCTCTATAAAGGCTGTTAAGTTGCAAATGTGTTATAAAAGAAATTAACAGAAATCTTTAAAACCATTTCGCAAAAAATATGATAGGTTATAAAGATAAAAATACGCATGATGAGAGTGTTTTTTAATATTATAAATGTATAGATTCAAAAAAGAACGCAATCGTTTAAGAAAGCCCATAATATAGCTTTAAAAGCATATAATACAAAAGAAGCAATTAATAAGCATGTGATAAATCTATACACACAATGCATTTAAAAAAATCATAAAAAATATCAAAAAAGTGCATAAATTATTTGACAACAAATACGTATTTTGTTATATAAATAATCGAGTGATCAAAACACTAAACTACTAGCGAATAGGTTACGAAATAACCTTTCCAAAGTCTTTAAAATACTGATTGTCTTTTATGCTTTTATTAGTATATAGAGATTTTTGTCGGGTGTAGTTACATCATACAATACTCTTTTATGAGAAAAGTGTAACAACGGACTAGTAGCCGTGTTTTGAACGCCCGGCGCCTTTATAGGCTGTCAATTTCAAAACTTTTTAAACTACTAGGAAATATTCCAATGAAAAAATACGAATTTACGAATGAAACGCGTTGCGTAGCTGGTCACACTTTACACCGCATTAAAGCCATTAGAGATTTTGCTGATATAAAGGCGGGGGACCTCGGCGGCTTTATTGAAAAGGAAAGTAACTTATCACATGATGGTAATTGCTGGGTAGCTAATGAAGCTTGTGTTTATAATAATGCTCTTATTTCTGATAATGCTACTGTTTTTAATTATGCTAGTGTTTTCGATAATGCAACGGTTTGTGATAATGCAAAGGTGTTTGATTTTGCTAGTGTTTATGACAATGCGCATATTTATGAAAATGCTCATATTTGTGGCTATGCTTATGTTTACAAACATGCTCATGTTTTTAATAACGCCGTTGTATGTGATAAGGCTGTTATAAGAGACAAAGCAAAAGTCTATGGGAATGCTTTTATTAATTGGTATACGCGTGTTGAGAATAATGAAACGATTAATTTTTCATCTAAAATTTGTGATGATGATTGTATCTCTTTACCTATAACAAAAAAATATGAATTTACGAATGAAACTAAGATTATTGAAGGGGTTACTTTACACCGTATTAAAGCCATTAGAGATTTTGATGATATCAAAGCAGGTACTTTAGGTGGTTTTATTGAAAAGGAAAGCAACCTATCCCATGATGGCAATTGCTGGGTTTATGACAATGCCATGGTTTTTTTGAATGCAATCGTTTATGAGAATGCAAAAATACATGATAATGCCCGTGTTAATAGAAATGCCAAGGTTTATGGCAATGCCGTTGTTAATGATGATGCATGGGTTTTCAGTGCGAATGCTCATGTTTATGGCAATGCAAAAATTAATGACAATGCTATCATTCGTGGTCAAGTTTATGGCAATGCCCTTGTTTGTAATAAAGCTAATATCATTTTTGATGCAAAAATCTATGACAATGCGAAAATTGCTGATAATGCTTATGTAAGGGGCTTTGTTTATGGCAATGCAAAAATATTAGGCTCTGCTCATATTGATTGGGCTGCTCATGTTTACGATGATGCCGTCGTTTCTGACAATGTATATGTTAGTCACTCAGTAAAAATCTCTGACAATGCTATCGTTAATGGCAATCAAAAAATTTATGATAATATTGGTAATAATAACAAAACCATAAATGACGCAGCTTAAATAAAGCACGGGCGGTGCGGGGGCGCCCCCTCTTTAAAACATTTCATTTAAAAATTGAATCTTCTTATAAAGGAATTGTGCCATGCAAAAAAAGTTTGCACTCACAAATGAGACACGTGTATTTAATAATCAAACTCTTTATCGCATTAAAGCATTAAAAGACTTTGCTGATGTTAAAGCTGGGGATTTAGGGGGCTTTATCGAAAATGAAAGCAATCTCTCTCATGATGGCAATTGCTGGGTATATGATAATGCTCTTGTTTTAAATCCTGCCTATATTTATGAAAATGCAAAGGTTTTTGATAAGGCTATTATCATGGGCTTTGTTTATGGCAATGCACATGTTTGTGACCGCGCCCGCGTTTATGCAAATGCTCATGTTTATGACAATGCGCATCTTTCTTATAACGCTTGGGTTTATCAACATGCAAGGGTTTATGGGAATGCAAAATTATCAGGAAGTGCACGTATTCATAGCAAGGCGATAGTTTATGACCATGCTGTTGTGAGTGGCGCTTGCAAAATTTATGGCAAGGTTTATGACAATGCTAGCGTGGGGGGCAATGCTGATGTTTATGGTTCTGTTTATGGCAATGCGAAAATCTCTGATCATATCGTGATTAGAGGCAATGTCTATGGCAATGCAAGGTTAAAAAGACATAGCGGTTTATGTTCGGTTCCCATAAATTGTGAGGTTTATGAAAGCGATCACGTTGTAAAGATTAGTGAAAACAAAGCTGCTTAAATAAAGCACGGGCGTTGTGGGGGCGCCCCTCTTTCAAATTTTCCATTCCAAATTTTAGCAAACGTTTATCACATTAAATTGTGAGGGTATCCTTATGTCTAAAAAGTATGAATTAACCAGCGAAATCAAAAAAATCAAACATGCTCTTACTCGAAATATTATAAATCTTTATCGCATTCGGGCTTTAAAAGATTTTGATGATATCAAAGCTGGCGATTTAGGCGGCTTTATTGAAAAGGAAGTCAACCTATCACATGATGGTAATTGCTGGGTGTATGATGAGGCTTGTGTGTATGGTCATGCCCGTGTTTATGAAAACGCAAAAATACGCCATTTTTCTCAAGTCTGTGGTCAAGTTTATGGGAATTGTGAGGTTTATGGTAAGGCTTTTATCTCTCAATATGCAATGATTTATGACAATGCTTGTGTCTATGGCAATGCCCATGTTTATGGCAATGTTTATGGGTATGCCCATGTAAGTGGTGGGGCGCGCGTTTTTGCTGATGCTCATGTTTATGATCATGCCCATGTTTCTTATGATGCTGCGGTTTTTAATTATGCAAGGGTCTATGGTCGTACCATTGTTGCTGGGTCTGCACGTATTCATAGCTATGCCCATGTTTATAATTATGCTGTTATTAATGGTCGTGCAAAAATATATGGCAAGGTCTATGGAGGTGCTTTGGTGGGTGGGTGTTCTGAGATTTATGGTTCTGTTTTTGGCAATGCCAAGATCTCATATTGTGCCAAGGTCTGGGGGCGTGCCTATGGCAATGCAAAATTAACTAAGAAAAGCAAAGTAAAGGAAATTCCTATAAATTATGAGGTTTATGAAAGCGATAACCTTGTCAAGATTGATGAGACAGAATAAAGAATGGCGCGTGGGGGGCGCCTTTAATGGTTATAAACGCATTATAAGATACATTGTTTAAAACGTATTATATTGCAAGCATTCTATTGTTTTTATGAAAACTTATCAAAAGAACCGTAAATGATGGGTATGATCTTGATAGCATTTATTTGAATGAGAGAAACTATAAGCGCTTTTTTCTGCTATCAGTGTATCAATCATAATGCCCTTTTTTTTTAAGAGATTCATTTGAAACGAAGCACATTATCAAAATGCCTCTTTCAAATGTTTAAAATACTGACTTCGAAATTGAATTGAGTGAATTCAAATAACGCATTGTCTAAAATCAAATTTATCAAAATGCTTTGTAGGTTTATCAAGACAATCAAAAGCAAATATGTATTAAGTGAAATGTCTATAACAAAATCCGTTTTTTACATTTACAAGCATTGGTTTTTAAAAGCAGCTTTTTATAAGACAAATAAACAGCCGCTTTTATAGAATATAAGGCTTTTAAGATTGGCTCTGCTGTGAAATCTAGATCTTTGTTTTTAGTAAATGAAACGTTCTTAAAAGCAAATGATAACTGTTATAAAACATCAGTTTCAAACGTTTATACATTCACTTAAAGAGGTTCTTAGAAGCGTATTTTTACTTTTCATTAAAACCTAATTTCTTTAAAAATTAGCCGGCTCAAATTTGAGTTGGCAATATTAACCACCCCAATTTTAAGGGCGTTATTTTTAGAATAGAGCATTTTTAAAACAATGTCGTTTTTGACTCCAAAATTTAATAAAATCCCATGTTTTGAGATTACAACGATTTTGAATTTTGCTTGCTTATCTTTGTCTCAATAGGTGCCCTCAAATTTGAGGAGATCTCATTTGGCTTCGTATTTTTAAACGATAACTTTTAAAACGTTTTTTAATACCATGTCTAAGGTATATAGTATTCTACTTCTATGGCATTATGCACCTCCATTTTTTGTGAAAGCGAATATAGTTCCGTTCTTCAAAACTTAAGCATGCACTATATTCATTAAAAGATTTTCACATCATAAGACATAACGTTTTGAATTTCATATCTGTTGTGATGATGGATCTGTATAATGCCTGCCTATCATTTTCTAAATTTTTAGAAAGCGCTTTAAAAACGATTTTGTCTTTAAATCCTTTTATGCGTCCTTAATGAATTAAAACCTATAAGCTTATAAAAGTTTCAAACGATTACCTTCTTACAGGATAATCTAATGTTGCTATAACATCTTTAGATTTTTGCTTCCCAATTTTGGGGAGCGTTAATTTGTTCTTTTTATGTGATAACAATCCAATCTTTAAAACAAGCTATGCTCTTTAAACGTATGTTATCGATAATTTCAAATGACTAAATTTTAAAACAATGCGATTTTGAGTGATAAAAACGTATCATAAAATTTATGAACCGTTATGAATGATAACAGCTTTTCATTTCATTTGAATGCACACATGCAATAATATTTTCATCATGATTTGCTTTTTATGCTCTATTCATACATGACAATCCTATATAAAAAATGGTCAAATTAAACACGTATAAAAGGATGGATTCTTGAGTGGATTCATATAAAATAATTGCACTCAACATATTGACTTTATTGTATTTTTTATGATATAATTTGTCATTCAAGATGAGATTGATGACATTGGGGATGAATATGTAGCGCAAATACAAGAAAGTATATTTGCTGCTATTCGTTTTTGTGAGAGGGAAAGTTTTTATTTTAACGAAAGCCGTGATGTGGTGTTTCAAACAAGAGCGGGGCAAGGGGCTTATGATGCAACCGATACCCACCATATCGAAACCGCTGCTAAAATCAAAAGCGTTTATTTGAGTTCTAATCAACATCATAAGTTTGCATTAGAATGGAAGGACCATGTTTCTTTAGAGCCTTTGTTGCGATCAGAACAGCAAGGAATGCCGGTTTGTTACAGTTATTTTGATAGGAAATTGCATCTTTATCCCACACCGGATAGAACCTATGAGATTCAACTCATTCTCTCTCCCTTGCGCTTAGCAGAGATAGAGAGTGTTGATGAAGAGCATCTATGGTTTGTGCATGCGTTTGATCTGATTAAGGCGCGTGCAAAATATGAACTTTACAAGAATATTTTAAAAGAGCCCGATTGTGCAACGGCAGCTTACAATGACTTTAACGAGCAGTTGCATGAATTGCGTGCAGAGACCTCTCAACGCCATAACGTCACCCGCATAATTCCAACGGATTTCTAACATGGTTTATTTTCCAGTAGCCGATTACAGACCGGATGTTGCGGTTGTTAATGGCAGCTTTACAGATACGCTTGTGAATGTTTTACCGGCAGATGGTAGCTATATCCCCATGCCGAGTGCAATGGTTGTTTCTAAGATTCCTTTAGAAGAGAAACCGTTGGGTTGCATAGCTTTTAGAAGTGGCAATGGTGTTAAGATTATTGTTGGAGGTAAGCAAAAGCTTTATAGTTATGACAGCCAAACGCAGGGTTGGAAAGATATTAGCCAAACTGGTGTGACTTATCAAGCAAATGAGGATAATCAATGGTCATTTGCCTTATTTGGTGAAACCATTATTGCGGTGAATAAAAACGACAAACCGCAAGTTTTTAATGTTCGTAGTTCCGAACGGTTTGAAGATTTAGGTGGCAATCCACCGAAAGCGGGATTGGTTAAAGTTTGGGGACCTTTTGTTTGTTTGATGCAATTGACAGATAATCCCAATCGGATTCATTGGTCGGGTGTGAATGATGTAAATTTCTGGGAAATAGGCAAAAAAAAATGTGATCATATAGATTTTTCGGATGGAGAATATGTACAAGGGGCAACAGAATCTACCAATCCCCTTATTTTTATGCGTTCTGCTATTTATGCAGGTTTATTTACTCCAGGGTCTGAACTTGTATACAGTTTCCAAAAGATTCAAGATAAGCGAGGAGCGCGCAGTGCAGCCTCTATAGCTTGTCGTGGCAATGATGCATTTTTTGCCGGTGATGGAGGCTTTTATCAGATAAATAGCGATGGTCAAGTTTTGCCGATAGGTTTTGAAAAAGTTGATAGAACGGTTTTTAAGACATTTGATAAGTTTGCTCTTGATGAGATGCAAGGGGTTATAGACCCCATTAATAACCGGATTTATTGGTCCTTGAAGAGGGGTAATCATGAGCAAACCACCTTTGTTTATGATTGGGGTTTGCAGAAATGGTCGACGATACAAGGGAAGCCTTTCACATTGTTTCCAGTGTTTACAGCAGGCTATAGCTTAGAACAGTTGGATGAGATTTCGACAAGTCTTGAGGCATTGCCGGCTTCTTTAGATAGCCCTCGTTGGCAAAGTGGCGCTCCAATGCTTGGTGGTTTTGATGATCAAAATCATCTTGTTGTGTTTACTGGAGCGCCGATGGAGGCAACGGTTGTTTCGCAAGAGATGGGGGCACTGGATGACAGTTTTAGCTTTATCACGAAGATGTTTGCAGAAGTTGATACGATGGAAGGTCTTTTAAGCATAGGAGAACGTAGGTTTCGCAATGATCAGACGCCGATCACATGGCACAAGGAGAGGGTGTGTTCTTACGTCACGGGTGCTTATCATGGACGTTCGCGCAATCGTTATCACCGTTTTAAATTGCGTATCCCTGAAAGGGTTCATTGGAACCATATCACGGGTTTTAATGTGGATTTACGTCCTTTGGGCAGAGGGTAATGGCAAAAGTTTTTTTGACCACTTTTTGGGATATGGAGCGCATAGCCCCATACTTTGAAGATATCATTGCGTCATTGAGTGCATATGTAGAGCGTTTCAAACATGAAATTACGTTGCAGGAACTGATTGAAGCCATTTGTAGTGGCAAGAAACAGTTGTGGCTTGTTTTGGATGATGACAAGCGATTTTTAGCGGCTGTTACGACCCAGATACAAGAGACAGTTTTGGGAAAGAAGCGCGCCTTGATTTGTGAATGCAGTGGCAAGGGCATTCTTGATCAAATTGACAATTTGAAAATTGCAGAGGATTGGGCGCGTGAGAATGGTGCCTTCGAGATAGAGATTTTAGGGCGTCTGGGTTGGAAGCGTGCACTGAACAAGCAAGGTTACGGCATAGATATGCTTTATTACAGGAAGGAATTGTGACATGGGGAGCAGACGACCAACAACAACAGAACAGAAACAGGTGCAGACAAGCGCCCCGCCTTCTTGGATGCAGAATGTTTTTAAACGTGGTGGTGCGGATGCTTATCAAATGTATAACGCAGGGATTGGTGGCAATGTTTATGGGGGACCTCGTGTTGCGCCGTTAAGTGCTCCAACTTATCAAGCCATTGGGGGGCTTGGAAGTATTCCTCATCAGTATCAGAATTATATGAATTATTTGATGAATACGCCTATGCAGGCAGAAAGTAATATTGGTGCATTGGCTTCTAGTTATAAAGGGGGATATGATCAAGATTTTGAAGATGTCCTTCAAAAATCTATGGAGGATGTGAGAGATACGATTAACAGCTCTTTTGCAGGTTCTGGTGGTTATGGATCTGGTGCGCATGTGAAAGTGTTGGCACGTGAACTTGATGCATTGTCTAAAAGTGCTAGGATTAATCATTATCGTGAGAATAAGCAGGATATGCTACAAGCTAATGCCTTACTAGGTGACTTAAACAAGTATCGCTTAGGCATGGTAGGAAACTTATTCCCCTCTTACAACAATGCCTATTCCAATATGTTGCAGGGTTCATCTGTTCTTAATGACTATAATCAACGGCTTGTTGATGCCAATCGTGAACGTTGGCTGGAGCAAGACAATAGCGGTTGGAATAGATTAAACATGTTGATGAATGCCGGTCATGGTTTTGCAAGAAATTATGGCACGACGACGAATAACAGTACGAATTCTTTGATACAAGGCAACAATCCTTGGAAGAATTTTGCGACAGTAGCAAATCTAGCGACAAGTTTTATGGGGATTCCTGTTATTTCTAAGCCTTTTGGTGCATTTTTAGGAAAAAGATTTGGTGTATAGGAGAGGAAGAGATGGAAAAAAGTTCTTGGTTTAATAACATTTCACGTTTTTTTATTCCTCCTGATCAAGGCGAACATCCTTTAGTTAGAATGTCTAAAATGGGTGCTGATGGCTTAATTAGTCCACACCTTTCACCTACAATACAACGTGCGAAAAAGAAGTGGTCTGTAGTTCAAGAAGATAGAGAACGCCAAAAATATGAAGAAATATATAATCGAAAGCTGTTAGGAATGGTTATTCCGAAGTTTGGTGAAAGACCAATTGATAAAATGAAAATATTGCAGCAATTAATACAGCAGCATCAAGATCCCGTTGTTCCTAGCGCAATTTCTCTTAATCAACCGTTTGATACAGGTTCTCTTTCTTCTGTTAACGTAGGTTCTATTATTCCTGATGGAATCTATTATGAGAAGAAAGAACCCTATATGGTTCCTGAAGCGGAAATACCATTTGGTGTAGGGGATCATTCACCTCTCCCCACTGCACAGGAGGTTAATCGACAAGCATTTACGCCTATGGTAGAGGCAACTTCGTCACCACAGTTACAAATTTCTCCAGTAGTTACGGGGACTGGTTTTGAAAAGTTTGTACAATCGGATTTTTATAAAAAGCTTCAAGATCTTTTTGCAGGTATGTCTGCGGCACCATCTGGTGGTTCTGGATGGGATGCGCTAGCAAGTGGTGTTAAGCATCTTAATGAAGGTGATAAACAAAGAGGACAGGTTAACCAAACCGTGGAGTATCTAAAGTCTAAAGGCTACAGTGAAGAAGAAGCGCGGTTCATAGCTGGGAATAAAGATGCGTTAAATGCCTTTTTAGTACAAACAGCGAATGGGGGCAGCGGTGCTAGATCTAAAGAAGAACTTGATCGCCTACGAGAAACGATAGAGCTTAAAAATAGTGAAGCGATCAGTAGTAATACACTCCATGACATTGAACGTTTTATGAATTACATAGAAGAAAAGGGGGAATGGGCTACAGGTAATTGGGCTAATGCACAAGCTAAGTTAGGTGTTCCTCAACACCGTGATATGAGTTCACTACTTGATTCTATTAGAAACCGTATAGGTATTGACCGCTTAGAAACCATGAGACAGTATTCACGTAATGGCGCTTCTGGTTTTGGTAATCTCACAGAAAAAGAGCTTGATGTATTAACGAGCTATTTGGGAGAGATAAAATACAACTTAGGTCATAAAGAGCTGTTGTTTAGATTGAAAAAAATTCATCAGATTTTAGGTAAAATGAAATCAGACGTATTGTCGTTGCTAGAAAACGGTAACATTGCAATAACGCAAGAGAATATTGATAAAGTTACTTCACAGCCACACTCCGTAGCACCACAGAAAGAACGTAGTGATTTATCGCTTGTTAGCAGCAAAGAACAGGAAGATGCATTGCCTGATGGTGCACGCTTTGTTGGTGAAGATGGTAAGATAAGGGTTAAAGGGGCTTAAAATGGCATATATTCCTTATTCTCGTATTGTTGATGATGTATCTGATAATAAAGGCGCGTCTTCAGTCAAGAAGGGTCGTGGTTATCAAGGCAAAAAAACAACGGGTTATATTCCTTATTCTCGTATTATTGATGATGATGAAACGGCTTCATTTAATTCAAAATCTACAACAGACGATTTTTCATTTGATGATAAAGATCTTACGTGGTGGGATGCACTAAGGAGTCATGGAACATCTGGTTTGACAGCAGGGTATAGTGATGAGATACAAGCAGTGAATGAAGCAGGTCTTACGGATTATTGGCGTGGAGATAAACGGGCAGAGGAGATTTATAATAGACGGGTAGTAGAAGAGCGCGCTTACCAAAACGCCTTGAAAAAGAAATATCCATGGTTATCTTCCGGCGCTTATATTGCTGGTTCTATTTTGCCAACATTGGCATCATTGGGTATTCCCGCATTAAATTTTTTGAGAGCAGGGACAACTTTAGGAAGTTTAGGTAGGGGAGCACTTGTAGGAGCTGGTTCTGGTGCTTTACATGGTTCTGGTGCGGGAGAAGGTTACAATGATACGCTGAATTCGGCACTAGCTGGAGCTGCGGGTGGTGCTGTTTTAACACCGGTTGCTGCTTTAGGAGGCAACTTAGTTTCTAAGTTAGGTGGTGCAGCGATAAATACTTTAAAGTCACCTCCACTTGTAAGAAATTATTTTAATCCTGCTCATAAAGAGATTTCCAATAAAGCTTTGAGAGAAGTTGCTAAGCATCTTTACGATAATAAAACTAAAAACTTTACTGAACGCCTTAGCTCAGAACCCCATGAGGTGTTTTTGACAGACATGAATGAAAAGCTACGACAAGCTTTGTGGAATTCGTCTAAAACAAATGAAGATGTTTTTAATATCTTAAAGCAAGCGCATGAGAAAAGATTAGGCGGTGTTGTTCAACGACTTGATGATATGATGGAACAGACAATTGCGCCATACCAGCATAGAGATACGTTAAGCAGGACGTTAAAACAGCAAGGGGACATGGCACATGGTCCTCTCTATGCTCAAGCTTATCGTACTCCGATAGGAAAAGAGCATTATCCGACTCTTAATAGGCTTTTTGAAGAAGAAGCATTTCAAGAAGCTGTTGAGCGAGCTGTTAAAACCTTAAGAAAAGACATTCGCAATGCAAAACCAGAAATGTTTGATTCTAGAGATTTTAGACATATTAATTATAAACCTACAATGGAGTTATTAGATCAAATCAAGAGGTCTCTTGATTACTTTTATAGAAAGAATAAAAATTTTGGCGATAATCAAATGGCTTCTGTATATCAATCGCTTAAGAAAGATTTAGTAGAGATAGCGGACAAGGTTTCTCCTATTTATAAAGTAGCTCGAGGTAGTGCAGAAAAATATGAAGGCTTTGAAGAAGCGATAAAACAAGGTAGGCGTGCTCTTCACACGAAACTTGAAAAGAGTGTTGAGAGAGATGCCGTTAAGGAAAATCTTTCTAAAGGAAATTGGAGTGAACAAAATAATACCTATAAAATGGGGTTGAGAGATGCATTAGATGATTTATTAAGGAAAAAGAGTGATCCTATTAATGAATTCTCTAATCTTTTAAAACAAGATCTTGCATCTGAGAATCTTGAAAGGATTATAGGACCTGAACGGTTTTCTACTTTTAAAAAGGCAGTAGATAAGGAGAAATTCTATTCTGATGCGTCCCCAAAAGGTTATCAAGAATTTCAAGGCACTCCTGGAGTTTCTCTTTTTGATGGAGTTCGTGTACCGCACAGTATTCCTGATGTACCAGTTCAAGCTTTTAAATTAGCACGCAACATATTTTTTCATCCGAACGCACCAGAGGCATTGCAAGCAAAACAAGAGTTAGAACGCGGAATAGCAAAATTAGCAACTTTTGGCGTTAAAGGAATGGAGCGCAATGAAATTGCTAAACTCATTCAAAGTGCTTTGAAGTGGCATCATGCAGAGGTATTAACAGATGGTGGCTTGAAGATTGTTTCTAGAGCTATAGCAAAAGGGCTAGGTCCTAGTGTTTCAATAGAGTACGCGAAATGACCCGTTATAACCCTTCAATAGATCAAGCGATCCGTCAAGCAGCGGCGCGTTATGGTTTGCCGGAAAGCTATTTATACCGTGTTGCGCAAGTTGAAAGTGGCGGTAATCCCAATGCAAGGAATCCACGTTCTTCTGCGGGTGGGTTATATCAGTTTATAGACAGCACCGCCAAACAATATGGTTTGCAAGACCGTTTTGACCCCATGCAGGCAGCCGATGCTATGGGGCGGTTTACGCTTGATAATCGCAACCATTTAAGCCGTCTGTTGGGAAGGGCGCCCTCGGAAGCGGAACTGTATTTAGCACATCAACAAGGGGCAGGGGGAGCAGCGCGCCTTCTACAAAATCCTCATGCCAATGCGGCGCAAATTGTTGGCAGCAATGCGGTTGGTTTGAATGGTGGAAACAGCGGTATGCGTGCCAGTGATTTTACCAATCGTGTTTTTCAGATGTATGGTGGGCAGCAAGTAGCACGCCCAACTCCTTTTGCTTATGGTTCTCCTATTGCCCGAGGGAGCATTGGCAATAGAGAGAACTTTCTAGAGGTTTTACGGGCATTATTAGCATCACAGGAAGAGCCATCGGAAGAAGAGCGTGATGATGATAATCCTTTGATGACGCAATTCATGCGGGCTTTTTACGGAATTTAGGATAGAGCTATGTCGACGATTTATGATTGGTCGCTTAGAGCGGCGGATAACACACGTGCAGATGATTTGATTGATTGGTCAGAAGGTCAACGCCCCAGCATGATCAATAACAGCGCACGTGGTATGATGCAACGGGTAAGGGAATATCTATCGGATACGGGTGGAGCGCTTGAAGGGATTGTTACAGTTGATCATAGTAATCAAGCGACTTTGATAAAGATTCAAAGCAAGTCTGATTTTTTAGAGTATAAGAATGATATTGTTGTACGTTTTAAAGCCAAGAGCAAGAATGTTGGAGCGACGACAGTTTCTTTGAATACGTTACCTGCCCAATCTGTTTTCAAGGCGACAGAATTAGGAGCGGTTTTATTATCTGGTGGAGAAATCCAACAAGGTTGCATCTATAGTATAGTGTATGATGAATCTCTTTCAGGATGGCAGTTGCTTAATCCTACCCCCACGTTGTCACCACAAGATTTGGCCAGTTCTCTTTATCCTGCAGGAGTTATAGGAACGTTTGCGATGCAAGCATTGCCAAGTGGTTGGTTGTTGTGTGATGGAAGTGCTTATTCACGCAGTGTTTATAGTGATCTTTTTGCAGCGATAGGCACGAGTTGGGGGAGTGGCGATGGATTTAGAACGTTTAATATTCCTGATTTGCGTGGGATGTTTTTACGGGGCTTTGATGGAGGGGGTAATATTGATATTGGACGGGATTTTGCGAGTGTACAGGAGGATTTAATCCAATCTCATAAACATAATGATCATAGGATTTCTATTTCACAGATGAGTGAGGATAATGAACATTATTGGCATGGAGATGCAACAATTTTATGGGGGCATTCGCTTGATGAAAATCAAAAAACGAGAGTTGCAGCGGTTTCCGGAGTAAGAGCAGAAGATATTAGAACTTATGATATTTTGAGTACTCCTTTTATGCAGCACCACACCCAACATCTTTCATCATTGAGGGATAGAAGCAGTGAAACGCGCCCCATTAATGTTTCGGTAGTATTTGCGATAAAAACCTGAGGTAGATATGTCGACAATTTATAATTGGTCTTTAACGGCGTCGAACAACGCTGGTGCGGATAGTTTTATCAACTGGTCAGAAGGACAAGCGCCGCATACAGTAAATGATAGTGCACGCGGCATGATGCAACGTGTACGGGAATACCTATCGGATACAGGTGGTGGGCTTGAAGGTGTTGTTAGCGTTGATAACGCGCAGCAAACAACATCGATAAGACTTCAAAGCAAAACACAATTTTTAGAGTACAAGAATGACATTGTTGTACGATTTAAAGCGAATGGCAAGAATGTTGGTGCGACGAAGTTTTTTCTGAATGGTTTTGCAAGTAAGCCTATTTACAAGGCTTCAGAAGTTGGTAATCCGGTTTTATTAGAAGGAGGGGAAATCCAGCAGGGTTGCATTTACGCATTGGTCTATGATGAAGGTCTTTCAGGATGGCAGTTGCTTAATCCTACGTTAAAAAGATCTTCACGCTTAAGACATTTACCGACAGGATTTATAGGAGCATTTGCCATGGAAAACCTTCCAGCTGGTTGGTTATTGTGTGATGGTGGTACTTATTTACGTGCGACGTATCGTGATCTATTTGCGACGATAGGAACGATGTGGGGTGGTGGCGATAATGAAACAACGTTTAATGTTCCTGATTTACGTGGGATGTTTTTGCGTGGTTATGATTATTTTGGTTTTGTTGATGCAGATAGAGTTTTTCCCAGTGTGCAACAATGTTCGTTGAGAGCCCATGAACACAGTATTGGTTTTTTTCCTCCCTCAGAAAGTCGTTCAAGGGGTAGACGTGCTCTTTCTTCAGGCACTTCGAGGGGCAAGAGAAGCGTTTATGTAGATTATGAGATTCTCCCGCATACATCCCATGTAGATGAAGAGTGTGTGGGCTTAACAGGTGACGCCTTTAAAAGGTGTAACGAAGCATTTGACAATATAGAGCAGACACCAGGAGAAGAATCATCTGTTGAAAGCAAGATATATACCTCGCATCCTTTTTTTCTCAAGCATTCACGATTTAATGTTTTTAAAATTCCTCGTCCATCAGGAGAAGATTTAGGAGAGCATGATCATACCATCCTGATGAATAGTTTTGGTGGGGTTGAAACTCGCCCGATAAATATGAGTGTTGTTTATGGGATAAAGAGCTGAGGAGGAGAATTAATGTTATCGAAACCGTTTGCGATATCAGAGATTAGTGACCCATCTCAAGTACGGGTTGTTTTGTATACGGGGCATGGGTTTGTCCATGCGCCGCTTAATGGGATTTTAGAGTTGTTTCGTGGCGTTTTGAAGTCAGATTTTGAAGATTCAGTGAAAGATTTAGAGAAGCGTTTAGGGGACTTAAGGGAAGAAGTTGAAGATTTAAAAGGGTGTTCCTTAGATGAAGCGCTGTAGATGATGTAAGGACGAAAGCATATGAAAATACCTGATCATAACCATGAATATTCAATACCGGTAGCGACGAGAGAAGAAATTTTAGAAGGGAGTTCGCAAGATAGTTTTGTTGTTCCGAAATTGTTAGGAACGGCGAGTCTTTATGCGTATGAAGTTTTTGCGACAGCGGAACAGGGTGTCCAAGCACAGCAAGCATCAGAACGTGCTCTGGGTTTAGCGACGATCGCCAAACAGACAGCAGATGCGGCGAAAAGGTTGGTGGATGATGCAAAAGAATTATCGGATGGGACTGCAGTGACGGTTGGACAAGCATTGACGGCAGCTTCTGGAGCAGTGACGAGCGCCAATGAAGCGAAGACAATGGCTTTAGAAGCGAAGGGTACGTCAGAATTTGCGAAAGCAGCAATAGATAGGGTATCAGGAGAAGTAGGAGCAACAAAAGGTTCACTTGCTACAGCATTGGAAAGTTTAGCAGATGTCAAGCAGGCAAGTGAGAATGCCGTGAATGTCTCGACAGAAGCTAAGAAGTTAGCCGATGCATCAAAGTCGATTGCTGAACGATCAGAACAAACAGCGAGAGAGGCAAAGCAAACAGCGACAGAGACGACCCAAGTAGCCGCGACGGCGGTAGCGACGTGTCATGAAGTAAAGACGGTAGCGACCCAAGCCAGTCTTAAGGCGGATGTAGCCAAACAAACAGCGGATGATGCTAAAGATATTGCAGAAGAAGCAAAAGGTTTATCGGAACGTGCAACAGCCTCTGTTACAGAACTTATAAAAACAGCGTCACAAATACAAAGCACCTCAGAGACAGCTTTAACAGCATCCAGAGAAGCCAAGAGTACTGCAGAGGATGCAAAAGCAAGAGGAGAACAAGCATCCCAAACAGCATCCGAAGCGAAGGGTTTAGCAGAGGAAGCAAGAAGTACAGCGGCTGGTGCAACAGCGAAAGCCGACCAGGCGCAACAAGATGCGTCAGAAGCATCTCGAGTAGCCAATGAAGCGAAGGCAGTAGCAGAGCAGGCATTGCAAGCTGATAGACAAACGGTTCGTGAAGGTGATGAAAGCACTAAGAGTTTGATAGAAGAAGTTCAGAAGAAGGTTGAAGGGGCACAAACGCTTTCACAAGAGAGTAAAGGTATTTCTGAAACGGCTAAAAGTTTAGCGGAAACAGCTAATACGGCATCTACAGAGGCGCAAAAGACAGCAGAGCAAGCGTTAAGAGAATCTACAGCTGCAAAAGCAACCGCGGATATGGCATCGACGACAGCTCATGATGCCAAGGGGATTGCAGAGGAAGCTAAAACATTATCAGAAGAAGCAAAGAGCTTAGCACAAACAAGCAAGACCACTTGTGATGAAGCCAAACAAACGATTGGTGATGTTAAAAGTCTTGCAGAAAGGGCATTATCGATAGCGAATACAGCTAAGCAGAAAGGTGATGAGATCAGTCAACAAACCTCAGAAGCATTAACGAAGTCTAGTGAAGCGAAGACGTTAGCAGAAGAGGCAAAACAGTTGTCATCGACCTCACAAGAAGTAGCAGACAAAGCAAAAGCCAAAGCTGAAAGTTTAGAAACAGTTGCGAATGCAGCGAAAGAAACGAGTGATGAGGCAAGTCAAACTGCTTCTATTGCTAAAAGTTTATCAGAAAAAGCGAAAGAAGAGGCAAGCAGTGCCAAAGCGACCGCTTTAGAAGCGAAAAGCGCAGCGGAGAGCGCAACATCGCAAGCCGAGCAAGCGCAACAGGGTGCAACAGAAGCAACGAGAATAGCCAATGAAGCGAAAGCAGCAGCAGAGGCGGCGGTGCGTTCAGGAGAGGAGGCAGGGCAAGTAAGTGCTGAGGCGGTGAAAAGCCTAGCGGAAGAGGCAAAAAAGGTTGCCGAAGGAGCGCAGAAGAAAGCTGTACAGGTAGAGACAGTAGCGAATGAAGCGGAAAAAATTGCTAAAGAAGCCAAAACAACAGCCGATACAACGAAGAAAGAGCTTAGTGGTATCAGGAGTTCTCTAGCAACAGCGACAACAGCTTATACAGTAGCCATACAAGCAAAAAATCTAGCTGAAACAGTAAACGCTTTTTTGAAATTGTCTAATTTAACGGTTTTGTCAACTTTCACTCCGTTTCTTTTTGTTACAGGCAAAGCGCAATTAACCTTGCAAAAAGGAACGTGTCTAACCTTGGAATTACCCAGTAATATTTTGGTTGCAAATAATACGGTAGATAAAATAATAAGGGTTTCGTCTCTTTTGGCGGGTAAGGATTATTATATTTATTTGGTTTATGATGGAGGACAGTCTCACAAATTTGTTGTATCAGAAAACTCTACCTATCCAAGAGGTTATACAGGTGATAATTCACGCAAGATAGGAGGGTTTCATACGCTTTGTGCAGATGTTGGTACAATTTCTGGTCATCCATTGTCTGGTTATCGAGCAGGGGATATATTACCTAATTCAGTTTGGTGTTTGAATCACCGCCCGCATAGTTCACCAGAGGGGATGGTCTATGATCCCTCTATAGATCTTTGGGTTGATATTTATCTTCAGTCAGGTACAGGTGAAAATACGAAATCAGCGTATAAGGTTCCTATCACAACGGGTCGTACCTATACAGATCATGTAACGGATATGATGCGTGTAAATAAGTCTTTATTGAGTGATGAGGAATTTTCCTCTGCGATGTATGGAAGCAATGACAAGACAAGTATTTTCAGCAGGAAAGCACCCTCTCCTAAGACTTCAGGAGGACATAAGGATACGGCATATCGTCGAATGATATCGCATATAGGCTGCGAGGATGGTTGCGGTTATGTTTGGCAGTTTTTATCAGGAACTTTTCCTATGCAAATAACCAATAGAGGGCTGCCTAAGATGGAAATCAGGTGGTTATTAGGAGGAGGAGGATGGAGTCATGCGGATAGCGGTTGTTTTGCACGTGCTGCCGTCTCTTCTAAAGGCTATGAACAATTAGGAGCTCGTGGAAGTAGCCGCCCACGGCATTTTATTTAGGAGGGAAAAATGAAAGATGATCCAGAGCACTTAAATAGCAAGGAAGATTATTTAAACATGCTTTCTTTTGATAAGGTAGAAACGTTGAGACGATTAGAGATGCTTTTATTAACGCGTTTTTACTGGGTCTTTGTTAAAGAGCTCAGTGAAGGAGAAGAGGGGGTAGAAGATGACAGGCATAAGGTTGTTCTCACAACCGAAATGCCGTCTGATTTAGAGGGTGATTTTGTAGAAAAGCGTTGTCAGTATGAATTACAGGAAAGCGAATATGCGCCGCTGTTTCAACTTGGCTTTCGTGTTGAAGAAATCGAGCAGTTGATCAAAGAACATAGCCAATAAAGATCATAAAAGAAGCTTTTATTTAGCCTCACTTATGTGGGGCTTTTTTTATGGAGGATGGGATGAGGAAAATATCGAAAGAAGGGTTAGAGCTGATTAAACAATGGGAAGGTTTACGTTTAGAGGCATATAGAGATGTCGCATGTATTTGGACGATTGGTTATGGTCACACCAGCAATGCTGGTCACCCGCTTGTTAAAAAAGGTATGCGTATCACCCAAGAGCAAGCGGAAGAAATCCTTTGTAAAGACTTAAAGCAATTTGAGAAGGCAGTAGAAGAAGCAGTGACGGTTTCGTTAACGGATGCGCAATTCGCTGCCTTGGTGTCGTTTTGCTATAATGTAGGGACAAAAGCTTTTTGCAAGTCAACGTTGTTGAAGAAGCTTAATCAAGGGGATTATGAAGCTGTTCCTGGAGAATTACAGAAATGGAATAAAGTGGGTGGCAAGCCTTTTGTGGGATTATCCAACCGTCGAGCAGCCGAAGCCGGTTTGTGGGCAAAGGGGGCTTACATTGCTTCGAACTATCACAGGGTAGAAACGCGTGAGGCAAGAGGACTTTTAAAGGTAGAAGCGCTAGCCTCGATTATAGGGTCTTGTTCAGGCTTTGGTGGATTGTTGGTAGGCAATGGACCGATCCAATGGGCATTGGCAGGGATCATGGTTCTCGCAGCTTGTACAGGGATTGTGATTGTCGCCAAACGCTTTAAGGAGCAGCGCTTGTGATTTTTTGGTTCAAAAGAAATCTTTCTTTACTGTTAGCGGCTTTAGCCGTTTTTTTTATAGCTTTGGCGAAAGCCTTTCATCTTGGCAAGAAGAGCGAACGGCACAAGCAAACAGAGAATACATTAAAGGCAGCAACAACTCGTCTTGAGGTAGAAAATGAAGTTAATCAAAAAAGCGATACCGATGTGCGCTCTGCTTTGTCTCGTTGGGTGCGCGGCAAATAGATCTTTTTTTTGTGGTGGCTGGTTACCGATTTATTTAGACAAACAAGATTTTGATGTCATCAGTTCCAACCTAGCAAGAGATATATTGAAACATAATCAACAGGGAGCACGCTTATGCGGTTGGAAAGATGTCCAAGAAACGAAATAACCAAGAAAAAGAGCTTACACAAGCAGAACAACAGCTTCTTCACGAGATGATAGAAACCTATCAAGGCTTAAAGATGATGTCACGCTTCATGAAATGGTTAGCCTTCATTCTCTTTATATTTGTAATCGATTTATCCCGTTTTATAGATGCCATAGAGAATAGCTTCTCACACTTTAAAAAGTGGATAACGAAAAGTTAGTAACACACCAAATCTTTCCTTTAAAATATGATGCAACAAGACTTTACACAAACAATGTTTGCGTGGATGGGTGGAAAACATCATCTACGTAAGAAAATTATACCGATTTTAAATAGTATTAATCATGCAACTTATATTGAACCGTTTTTAGGCTCAGGCGTCATTTTCTTAAACAAACGACCAGCGAAATATTCCGTCATTAATGATTTGAATGGAGAGATAACGAATCTGTTTCAATGTGTTCAAAATGACTTTGATGATTTAGCCAAACGATTGGAGTGGTTTGTTTGTTCGCGACAGTTGTTTTTTGAACTTGCGGCAATTGCTCCAGAGAGCCTCTCCAAAGTTGAAAGAGCTGCACGATTTTTGTTTCTCCAACGTTGTGTCCTGTATGGGAAAAGAGATTATGTATCTTTTAGCTTTGGCAAAAAAAGGACAGCAATGTTTAATCCCGACAAACTTTTAGCAAGGATGAGACGTGTTAGACAGAAGCTTCTAGACACCACTATCTTAAATTTATCATGGGAACGAGTTATTGAGCTGTTTGATGCGCCAGACAGTTTGTTTTATCTAGACCCACCTTATCTTTTTAAGAAGAAGTATTATAGCTCTGGGAATTTTGTTGAAGATGATTTTGTGATCATGGCAAAAGTTCTTAAAGGTATTCAAGGCAAATTTGTCTTGAGTCTGAATGATTGTGATAAGGTTCGAGATATCTTTAAAGATTTTGACTTTTTAGAAGTAGAGACCCTTTGGGTAGCAGGTATGGCAGAAAAAACACCTCGAAAAGAACTCCTGATTCGCAATTGCAATATATAGATGATGTTGCTATCTGATAGCGCTGTGGATTCTATATGCTAGGTGGTTTAAAAGGTGGTTTTATTTTTTAATATTTTTATTAACTTATTGAAAAATAGTAAGGAATTATTATTAAATGGCTCTTCTCGACCGCACCATTTAAATCTTCCATAGCGGGATAAGTGTTTTTTATATGAAGAGCATTATTCTATACGTTGTTCATTTTAGGTACTGCATTGCAGTAAAGTTTTTCTTCGTATATAATCTATTAGTATATTTCACATAATGAGTTTATTTCAAATCAACGAAAATTTTGCATTTTCCCGTAGATTTAAATTGTTAAATATTTAAGAGGGTTGAGTGGTGTTAATGAAAGGCAGAGTGTTTTTAAAGTGTTTGGCATTCTTTATTTGCATTTCTTTATTAACAGCATGTAGCAATTCGCGTGCTGTGCTTTGGCATGGGGTGCATGCAACACCATCTATGGTTGCAGTACAAAGGGAAGTTGAAGAAAAACCAATCCTTCCTAAAGCTATTGTTCCAGTGTATGTTGCAACAAGTCGTATGATGCAAAACAACTATGCTCAGCCTTATGGAGCAGAGCGGTCAAATAAAGTGCACTATAACCGCGTCGATGTAGGAATTCCTCAACAACATGTGAAGGGGATGGTAGAAACAAACGCCTATAGACCTTCTCACGACAAATATTTTTCAGCAGTAGCCTTGCAAAAATATAAAAATAAAGAACAATTTAAGCAGCAATTAAATAATGATTTAGCAAAAAAACCAAAAGGAAAAAGAGAAATTTTCCTTTTTATTCACGGTTATAATAATAATTTTGCAGATGGCACATTTCGCACAGCTCAGTTTGCATACGATTATTCTTTAAATGTTGTCACTTTACATTATTCATGGCCTTCTGCTGGGTCAGTTCCTCTTTATATTTATGACCGTGATAGCGCTAATTTTGCACGTGATGGATTAATAGAGCTTTTAACACTCATTAGCGAAACAAATGCTGATCAAATTTCTGTTATTGCACATTCTATGGGCAATTTCGTTATCATGGAGGCATTTAGAACTTTAGCATTACAGGGAAAATATAAACCTATTCGCCGTATTACCAGTTTCTTAATGGCAGCACCCGACATTGATGTTGATGTGTTTGAACGCCAACTTAATGATATTAAGAGATTACCTCAGCCAACCGCTATTTTGGTCTCTCGGATGGACAAAGCACTCGCTGTTTCTGGGCGCCTTACAGGTGGTCATCATCGTGTGGGGGATGGTTCAGATATTGAAATGTTGCGTAAAAATGGTATAGCTGTTCTTGATGTCTCTAATGTCGATGGTGGAGAACACAATGTTTTTGCATCTTCGCCAACATTGATGGCGCTTTCTCGAGAGGGTTCTTTAGCTTCCACAATTATGCAGGGTACAGAGTTGTCACCCAGCCAGGCGCTTCTTACTGATAGTAGTACTGTATTGGAGAAAACAACACATATTATTCTTTATACTCCAATACGCTTATTGTCTCCACTCGCTCCACATTAACTGTGAAAAGAATGGAGAAGTGCTCAATGTTTTTAGCACTTTTTTTAGAATGGCTTTGTAAAATAAAAAATGAATAGCGGAATGAATATAAAAACCAGTCATTAGGTGAGTTCATAATGGTTGCAGGAAAGCACTATGCCAATACGCCTACATTAGTTGATTATTTATCTCATTCCGCGGTTAAGTTATTAAATATTCATGCTATGCTTTTGAAGGCGAAAGAAGGTCATATGGGGGAAAAACCAAATTTATTGCGTCAAATTGATTCTACAAAAAAACAGCTGGACGAGATAAGTCATGCTCTTATTTTAGAATATCGTAAACGCCAAGAAAATGAGCGCTTTTTAAAACAGATTTTGCTGTCAATTTCCGATCAACTTTTTTCACTTAACAGTGCATTCAAGGAAACTGGACGTCTTTTCTTCCAAGAGATGAGAATACTGCAATCTCAGATTCAATGTTTTTATGAAGGGGAGGAAAAACAGCATTTATTAAATAGCCAAGAATCTTTCCATTCCCCATCAAAAATTGATGAAGTCATTAAGCAGTTACAAAAAGCACGAGAAAAGCTTATTGTTGAAAGTCCACATCTCTTTGAAAAAGAATATTAAAGTTTAGAAAAAAATTGAGCCAAATATGCTGATAAAAATATTTTTAATTTCATAGAAAACAGTGTACTCAAAAGATCATAGTACTAAAAAAGAAATTGGTAATTACTGCGCATTTTTTATAGAATCCTTTGATTCATTTAGTTATAAAGCTATTGTCTTGTTTGTTCGCACTGTGAATAGTTTTTCTCAAAAGAGCTAAAACGCATTCAAAGAGTTATAAGAAATAAGTTAGTAAATAAAGAATACGCTTTGTAAAAGTGTATTGAAAAATGCTAATCCTTTTTTATTTGAATCATCCCTTACGTTTAAAATGTTCATTAAAGTAATAGGTTGTGTGTGATAAGAAAGAGAATAGTAGCCTAGAGAAAACTAAAAGCAATGATAGATAATTCTCCTCTTGATATCTTCCAATCCATTCTATCACGTAAGTCGATTCGCGCTTTTACGAACCAAGCCGTTTCGCAAAAAATAATTAGAGAAATTTTAAAATTTGCAGCACGTGCTCCATCTGGGACAAATCTTCAGCCATGGCAAGTTATTGTTCTTACAGGAAATGCATTACAGAAGTTAGGACAGGAGCTGTCACATCTTGCACTTTCAGGTGTAAAAGGAGAGCGTGAATATCATTATTATCCACGTAAATGGCGTGAGCCTTATCTTTCAAGACGTCGAAAAATTGGTGTAGATCTTTATGAAAGCCTTGGAATTGAAAAAAATGATCAGAAAAAAATGCTTTGCCAAAAAGCGCGGAATTTTTCATTTTTTGGCGCACCTGTAGGTCTTTTATTTACAATGGATCATGATATGGAAATGGGGAGTTGGCTTGATTTGGGTATGTTTATGCAGAACATTATGTTGGCAGCACGTGGGTTTGGATTAGATACATGTCCTCAAGCGGCTTTTGCTGATTATCATAGACAAATTCGTACACTGTTATCTGTACCTTCTGATCGAAATATTATCTGTGGTATGGCGCTTGGCTATCGTGATAAGAATGCTCCAGAGAACAGTTTTGAAACTGAACGCGAACCAATAGAGAATTTTGTTCGTTTTATTTCATGATATCCATAGAAATATTTTTACATCAATGAGCTTAATTTTTTAAGAATTTTGGGCATCGTAAGAATATTTTGGTGGGAAGCTCTTATTCCTATTAAATTTTAATATTGTATATTAATATTTATTTTACTACGTTCATAACATTAAGAGAGTGATTATTGTTAGATCATTTTCCATTTTTGAAGGTTGGCCTATGGAAAGCACTCTAGAAAGTAAGTGTTGGATAGTAGCAAGACGGGCTATATTTGTATTTATAGCAGTTATTTTTTTAGCTTATCTTGCAATCTGATTTTAAATGGGACAAGCGTGATAAAAAAGCATATATTTGAAAACTATAGAGTTTTGAGGTGATGCGTGTTTTTATCTGTTTTTGAACTTTTTAAAATTGGTATTGGTCCTTCTAGTTCTCATACAATGGGGCCGATGACGGCAGCTAATATGTTTTTGCAAGAGATTCTTACAAAGAATCTTTCCCAGCCATTTGATGCTAAAGTTTTTCGTATACGTGTTTATCTTTACGGTTCTTTGGCTTTTACAGGAATTGGTCATGCTACAGATAGGGCTGTGATATTAGGGCTGTTAGGAGAAAAAGCTTCAACTATTAATCCTGATTCTATAGAATTTTTATTAGAAAAGGTTATGCGTGAAAAAAAAGTGCAACCAAAAGGCCACCCTGCCTATCAGTTTAATTTGCAAAATGATCTTATTTTTGAACGAAAGAAAATTCTCACTGGACATACTAATGGAATTGCTTTTGAAGGGCTTGATACTGATGGAAATATTCTTTTACGGCAGATTTATTATTCTATCGGTGGTGGTTTTGTTGTGACTGAAGATGAATTAAGTCATATGAATAGCAATATACAATCAGAAATCTCTAAAGTACCATATCCATTTTGTTCTGCTCGTGAAATGTTATCAATGGCGAAAAAATCAGGACTCTCAATTGCTGAAATGAAGCGTCTAAATGAAGAGAAGAAGATGAAGCGTTCTGTGCTTAATACAGGGCTTGATGAAATTTTTTCAGCTATGACAAATTGCATTGATAGAGGTCTTGCACAAGAAGGGGAATTGCCTGGTGGATTGCATGTTCCAAGACGCGCAAAAAAGCTACACGAAACACTTTTGCAAAATCGAAAGAAAAACTGCAACTTTCCACTTTTAGCAAATGATTGGCTTTCGCTATATGCTATAGCAGTGAATGAGGAAAATGCTGCCGGTGGTCGTGTTGTTACGGCACCAACAAATGGGGCAGCTGGTGTTATACCCGCAGTTTTACGTTATTATCTTCAATTTTATGACGATTCAGACCGAGAGGGAATATATAATTTTTTGTTGACGGCAGCAGCTATTGGCGGTGTCATCAAACATAATGCTTCTATTTCAGGTGCAGAAGTGGGATGTCAAGGTGAAGTTGGAACGGCATCTTCAATGGCAGCAGCAGGATTGACCGCCGCTTTAGGTGGTACACCAGCGCAAATTGAAAATGCAGCAGAGATTGCGCTTGAGCATCATTTGGGAATGACGTGTGATCCAGTTGCAGGGCTTGTACAAGTGCCTTGTATTGAACGCAATGCAATGGGGGCTGTTAAAGCGGTAACAGCATCTTCTCTTGCTTTACATGGTAATGGAGAACATTTTGTTTCTCTTGATGCTTGTATAGAAACAATGCGTCAGACTGGACATGATATGAGTGAACGCTATAAAGAAACGAGTAAAGCTGGTCTCGCAGTCAATGCGATATCCTGTTAAGAACAAACAGATATCTAATCTGGAAATTTTATGTATTTTTTTGTTTATGAAGACACAAGTGAGCACCATCGTTAGGTTGTTATAATTATTTTTATAAATCCACATTTTTATACGTGATTCATTCTATAAACAGACCATAAAAAGCAAATCAGATATAAATATTATAACGCATGTGTGCATTCAAATGAAATGAAAAGCAGCTATCATTCATAACAGTTCATAAATTTTATGGTACGTTTTTATTATTCACAAATTGCATTGTTCAAAACGCAATCGTTTAAAATTATCAATAAAATAAATGGTATGGTTTTTGCTCTTTTTTGAACGAAACCTTAAAAAGAAAATAATCGTTTGAAACTGTCATAAGAGTTGTAGGTTTTAATTCATTAAGGACACATAAAAGGATTTTTAAAAGATGATTTTATAACCACGGTATTTTTTACTGGAGTAAGAAATAAGCAGGTATGAAATTCACAATGTTATATCTTATTATATTGGAAGTCTTTTAATGATAAACGTAAGCAAGCGAGCAACAAACGTTTTAAAAGTTACAGTTTAAAAGCACTGCGCCCAAATATGGGCTGAGTGATTTTAGTTATCCCAAAATTGGGGGTATTTAGTGAAACAAGATAGGCAAGCAAAATACAAAACCATTGAATATTATAAAGGCATGGGATTTTACTAAATTTTTAGTAAAAAACTAAAATGTTTAAAGAATGCTCTATTTTAAAGATAACGAGCTCAGATATGGACCGACCAATTTGCAAAGCAGTTATACTTAATGCAAATGAAAATATGCATAGTCTTACTCAATGAATTGTTTAAATGGTGAAACCTATGTTTTATAACAGTTATAACTCAGTTATCATTTGCTTTTGATTGTATTGATATCGACTTACAAAAACGTTTTGATATGTTTTAATTTTAGAATGTAAATTATTTCAATTCACGCAACTCAATTTTGAGGTAAGTACATTGAAACGTTTTAAAGAAGCATTTTGATAATGTACTTTGTTTCAGATGGACCACCTAAAATATGAGGGCGTTATTATTGATACGCTTTATAGCAACGAAAAGCGTTTATAGGTTCTCTCATTCAAATGAATGCTATCAAGATCATACCCATCATTTATGCTTCTTTTGAAAGGTTTTCATAAACAAACAAAGAGTTTGCAATATGATGCGTTTTATATATAGGCACTTGCTATTAAGTTTTTTTCTAAATTATTTGGTAACTGCATAATATAGTGTATAACCTTCAAGGTGAAGACGATCTGATTATTGCATTTAAGGCATCCCTTTCAAAACTTGGTTTTTCTACTGTTCATAAAGAGATTATTCTATAATATGCCTCAATATTAAGAAATGCTATAAGAGTATTATGATTATGAAGTTTTGAGGATTCTTTTTATTCCTTTTTATATATTTTTTTTCATAAAAAATAAAAACCATTATATTTCAAGAGGTTAATGTTTTAAAGTTTTCAAAAAACAATCTATATCAAAAATACAACCTGTAAATTCAATCAATAGTATATGTTTCGAGGGGGTTTTTACTTTTTTTGCACCATCAAAACCTATAAGCAAAATGAAGATACAAAATTCTCTTTAAACAAAGCCTTTGAAAACAATAAAGTTATTATTTGAGATTACGATATAATCTTTTAAAAGCAATCTAAAAAATCTAATCTTGTTTAAGATGGGATTTCTTATAAGTTTTAAAGCAATCCAAAGTAGAGTGTCTAATCTCCTCAATTTGAAAAAAGTGCGCCTTCTAAAATATTTTTAAAGACTGTAGGGAATGTACGAACAGTTTTACTAACAAAATACTTCTTAGGGAAAATTACTTATAGAATTAAAGATTTGTTGCACCTAGATGAATTTTAATAGGCACATTACCAGTTTGGCTTGCAACACGTAAATGAATACGTACAGGAGGCTTTATAAGACGGCGATTGCGCATTGTTTGGCAAATAAGAAGATTGACAAGAGACTGCGTGTCTAATGCAGTTGGAGTGTATTTTAAACCAGCAAGTTTTGTCATAGCATCGTGAAGAGAGCGTAATGAGAGGAAAGATGATTGCTTCAATAGCTTTTCTTTTTTATAGAATGAAGCAAGAGCATTGTGTGTCATGATACTATCCTTAACGCGTAATCTAACAACTTTTTAGTAAGTTACAGTGTAGCAGTTAAAATTTGCTTTCTTTAATGTAGAACAAGCATTAAATGCAGCTTTTTTTGATTGAAAGCCTACAAACCGCGCACGGTAATAACGACGTCCACTTTTTTCAAACAGTTGCATATGTGAAGATGCGTTTTTTAGAGAAGAATAAGCGATGTTTTTTGCTTTTGAAAGCAGAGTTTGTGCTTGTTCTTTACTAGGGAGTGAACCAATTTGGATGGCCCATTCTGCGTTTGTGGATAGAGAGGCTGTTACAATTTTAGTCTCAACGGATAGGATTTTCTGAGGATTGGGAGTTGGTATAATTGCTTGGTTTACTGCAGCTATTGCTGTATTGGAATTTCGAGGTTGTTCTGCAAATGCTGTCAGCAGAGTAGAAACTTCACCTTCAAGATTGGTTGGTTTAGCTTTAATGAGGGGGATAGGAATATTGTTCCCAGTGGGCAAGTTGTGGTTTACAGAAGCCATTAAGCGTCCGTTATCTTTTATTTGACTGGCTTTTGGCAAATATTGATTCAATAAGCTAGCCATATGCTCATCACGTGCGGTAGATGATTTGCCTCCCATAACGACAGCAACAATAGAGCGTCCTTCAAGACGCATAGACGATGCTAAATTAGAACCTGACATTTGTGTGTAGCCAGTTTTAATTCCATCGACGCCCTTCATCATTTTAACGAGTTTATTGTGGCTGTTAATTGTATGTCCACGGAAAGTAAAACTTTTTGTTTTGAACAATTTATATTGTTGTGGAAAATGTTTGCGCAGAGCTAACGACAAAGTCGCCATATCCCGTGCTGTGGAATAATTACGCACATCTGGAAGACCTGAGGCATTTGCAAAATGCGTATGGATCATGCCAAGTTTTCTAGCTTTAGCTGTCATCATTCGAGCAAATTTTTTTTCATTACCACCAAGATATTCTGCAATGGCCGTGGCAACATCATTTGCCGATTTGGTAATGAGTGCCTTAGCGGCTGCTTCTGCAGAAATTGTTTGTCCTGCTTTAAAACCGATTTTTGTTGGCGGACGCGTTGCTGCGTAATGTGAGATAGGAATCGGTGTATTTGGCGTTACACGACGCATATGCATAGCTTCAAAGAGTATGTATAATGTCATCATTTTTGTTAAAGAGGCAGGATAACGCTTCAATGTTGCATTGGCTTGAAAGAGAGTTTTTCCTGTATTTGCATCTATAACGATTGCAGCATATTTATCAGGATAAGCTCCTTGGGGAGTAGCCGATGCCCAAGAGTAAGAAAGAGCTAAAATAATAAAGGCAATTGCTACTTTTGAGTAGCAACGCATAATTTTTTGGCAGTTAATATACACTTGCGATGTCCTATTTCTCCATTTATCTTGAAAATTCTTTAAAGCTCTTTTTTCTACAGCTTATTGCTACAATTTAATCGAATGGTATTACTAATTTGTTTACAGAAGTTATTTTATGAGTTTTCATATTGCTCTTAGATCTTATAACCGTAGAAGAAAGTTTTTTCTTTACAAGGACAGTTCTTGCAATAGTTATGAAAGAACTTAAAACTAAAAAAATGTGTTCCATAGGAAATAATGATGGTACAGGAGCTGATAAAAAATTTTATAATCCCTATTATGCGGAATGAAAAGGGCAAGAATTGGAATGAATGTGGGTATGATGCTGTTTTAATGCCAAAGATGAGAGTAAAATTCCAAAAGCCTAAATTATATCGTGTGTTTTTACTTAATGATGATTATACTCCTATGGATTTTGTTGTTTTTATTTTGAAAAACTTTTTTAATAAAAATTTCGAAGAGGCAACGCGTATTATGCTAAACGTTCACCACAATGGGGTAGGCGAATGCGGGACTTATAATTATGAAGTTGCTGAAATGAAAGTAATACAAGTTAGGGAGTGTGCACGTCAAAATGAACATCCATTACAATGTGTAATGGAATGGAAGTGAGGGATTATGCCATCTTTTACACCTAGTCTTGAAGAGGTTTTACATCGCGCATTAACAATTGCTACGCAAGCCCAGCATGAATATGCGACATTAGAACATCTTCTGCTTGCTTTGCTTGATGATGCTGATGCAAATTCAGTCATTCAGGCTTGTCAGGTAGATGTAGAAGAATTGCGAGAACGCTTAATCAACTATATCCAGTCAGAATTGGATGTGCAGATTAGAGCGGATGAGGATACAAAACCAACAACGTTTTTTCAGCGTGTTATCCGACGTGCAGTGATTCATGCGCAATCAGCTGGAAAAAATGAAGTATCAGGAGCAAATGTTCTCGTTGCCATTTTTTCTGAACGTGAAAGCCATGCGGCGTATTTTCTTCAAGAGATGGGTATGACACGCTATGATGCCGTGCGCTTTATTTCACATGGTGTTACGCGAGATGAGGGATTATCCATGTTACTTGAGGGGCTTGAAGAACAGTTAGATCAGCAGATTTCAGACAATGATGAAAAGGTAACGAGTGCACTGACAAATTATTGTGTTGATCTTAATTGGAAAGCACGTAATGGAAAAATTGATTTATTAATTGGTCGTGAAGTAGAAATTTCACGTATGATTCAAATTTTATGTCGAAGATCAAAAAATAATCCGCTTTTGGTTGGTGATCCTGGGGTTGGAAAAACCGCTATAATTGAGGGGTTAGCAAAAGGCATTGTTGATGGACAAGTTCCAGAATTTTTATCAAATGCAACGATATTTTCTCTTGATATGGGAGGGCTTGTAGCTGGTACACGCTATCGTGGCGATTTTGAAGAACGCTTAAAGCAAATTATTAAAGAACTTGAGCAATATCCTGAAGCTGTTTTATTTATTGATGAAATCCATACCTTAATTGGTGCAGGGGCTACATTGGGAGGGAATATGGATGCGGCAAATCTTTTAAAACCTGCATTATCTTCTGGAACTATTCGGTGTATTGGTTCAACTACTTACAAAGAATATCGCAGAATTTTTGAACAAGACCGTGCCCTAGTGCGTCGTTTTCAGAAAATTGATGTTCATGAACCTTCTATTGCTGATACAATTAAAATTTTGCAAGGATTGAAGCCTTATTTTGAGGATTTCCATCAGGTTAAATATACGGATCAGGCGATGAAGGCATCTGTAGAACTGTCTTCACGTTATATGATTGATCGCCGATTACCTGATAAAGCAATTGATGTTGTTGATGAAAGTGGAGCAGCACAAAAGCTTTTGCCAAAAAAACAACGAAAAAAGACTATAAACGTCAAGGAAATTGAAGCAACTGTTGCTGCTATGGCAAGAATTCCACAAAAAACAGTTTCTGGTGACGATCAAAAGATGCTTAGAAAACTGGAAAAAGAAATTAAGCAAGCTGTTTATGGGCAAGATCAAGCAATTTCCGCTTTAGTATCATCCATTAAATTGGCTCGAGCAGGATTACGAGAACCAAACAAACCAATAGGGAGTTATTTATTTTCAGGACCAACAGGAGTAGGAAAAACTGAAGTTGCAAAACAACTTGCATCTTCTTTAAGCGTTGAACTATTACGTTTTGATATGTCAGAATATATGGAACGCCATACAGTGGCGCGTCTAATTGGTGCCCCTCCAGGTTACATAGGATTTGATCAGGGAGGTCTTCTTACAGACGCGATTGATCAGAATCCTCATGCCGTTCTCTTGCTGGATGAAATTGAAAAAGCACATCCAGAGTTGTTTAATATTTTATTGCAGGTAATGGATTATGGAAAATTAACAGATCATAATGGTAAAAAAATTGATTTTAGTAATATTATCTTAATTATGACAACGAATGCCGGTGCTTCAGAGATGACAAAATCAGCTATCGGATTTGGCAAAATACATCGCGATGGTGATGATATTGAAGCAATTAATCGACTTTTTACGCCGGAGTTTCGTAATCGGTTGGATGCAATTATTCCGTTTGCACCTTTATCTCAGTTCACCATCAATCAAATCGTGCATAAATTTATTTTTCAGCTTGAAGCACAATTAGCTGATCGAGGCGTTTGTTTTGAATTAAGCCCTTCTGCAATGGCTTGGCTTGCTCACAAAGGATACGATTTCCAGATGGGAGCACGTCCATTGAGTCGTGTTATACAAGAACATATTAAGAAGCCATTAGCTGACGAAATTTTATTTGGAAAGTTGCGCAGTGGTGGCATGGTTCACGTGTCGACACAAAAATCAAATGGAGAAGAAGAGAAATTGCAGTTACACATCTCGTCTTCTGATGTATCTGCTCCTTTAAAAAATAACAAAACAGCGCATTTTACCAAACAACGTGTGATGAAAAAAAGCTCAACAACTTAAGAAAGTTTTAAAGAGCAGCACGGATTTTTTTTGCATTTTCTTCCAGTATTTCTGCAGGTGTAATAACATTGTTATGGGGGGTAAGATCTATTCCTTCCATACGTGGAATAATATGAAAATGCAGATGATAAACGGTTTGTTGACTAGCAGCTTCATTAAATTGCATGATTGTTATACCATCTGCATGAAAGGCCTTTTTAACCGCATTGGCAATTTTTTGCACAGCTTTAATAACAGGAAATAATGTTTCAGTATCTGCATCCAATAAGTTTCTCGAGCCTTTTCGGGGGATTACCAGCGTATGGCCTGGTGCTTGTGGCATGATATCCATAAATGCAATGACATCATCATCTTCATAGACACGAACACAAGGGATCTCATTACGAATCAATTTAGCAAAAACATTATTGTCATCATAAGCTTGTTTCATATCAATATTTCCTTGTTATGTGGTTAATTTATGAATTTTAACTTCGAGAACGAAGAATGTGAAAGCTGGCAGAGCGTTAAAAAAGAAAGATTTAACATTAAGTTATCGCTTTATATAGGTGATGTTGTCATTGATGAAGATTTAGATCTCTATAATAGCTTCAACTTCTACTGGAACATTCATAGGAAGGGAAGCAACACCAATAGCAGAACGAACATGTTTTCCAGATTCACCGAGAATATTGACAAATAAATCAGAAGCGCCATTGGCGATAAGAGGAATGTCAGTAAAATGAGGATCTACAGCGACAAAAACGGTGATTTTTATTACGCGTTTTATTCTCTTTAAATCACCGAGAGCTGTCTTGATTTGTGCGAGAATGTTAAGTGCACAGACTTCAGCTGCTTTTTTTGCTTGTTCGACGCTAACTGTTACACCAACTTTGCCAGCTGCTATTGGCTTTCCATTTAAAAGAGGCAGTTGTCCAGAAACAAACAATTGGTTGCCACTACTTTGTAAAGTAGTTACGTAATTGGCAATAGGTTGCGTTGCTTCAGGAAGGGCAATACCCAGTTTTTGAAGATGAATTTCAATTATATCTGTCATAATTTAAACTCCTTAGCTTTCTAATGAAGATATTTATTGCATAAACTATTTTTTGATTTAAGGAAATGTGTGGTTAATTGAGACATGAACCTTTTTTGCCTTCGTGTATGGTGTTATGCAACGAAGATAAAAATTGGAAATTAAGAATGATCAGGTCGTTATTTATAATAGTTTTATGTGTTGTTGTTTCATGTACTGCGAGAGCTGAAGAGTCTATTTTTATTGCGCCTCACCGAGCAATTTATGATTTTCAGCTTGATAGTGTTTCTCATGAAATGACAATTTCGGGAATGACTGGGCGCATGGTTTATGAGCTGACGGGGTCAGCATGTCAGGGCTATACCACACGTTTTCGCTTTATTAGCCGTATTCACATGGACGATATGCCTGTACGTTTGACTGATCAACAAACGGTAAGTTATGAAACGGGTGATAGTCGTATATTTCATTTTAATGTTACAGATCAGACTGGACAAGAAATTGTACATCGTGCGGAAGGGGTAGCTGAACGTATTCAAGATGGTCTTGTCGTAAAACTGACAAAGCCAAAAGAAAAAGAATACAAACTTGCAATGGCTGAATTTCCGATTATGCAACTAAAAAATATTATCCGCAATGCAAAAGCAGGACATCATTTTTACAATGTTAATGTCTTTGATGGAACCGATAAAGCAGATAAAATTATTAGAGAAAGTATAGTTATTGGGGAAAAGACATTGCCACATTCTGATGTTGAAACAAAAAAAATGGGAAAATTAGATGAAGAAGAATCATGGCCGATTACAATTTCTTATTTTGATGATGTAGAAAAAAAAGATGGTTTGCCAGTCTATCGTACAAGTTTTCTTTTATATGAGAATGGTGTGATGCGGGATCTTCATGTGGATTATGGAACTTTTGCAGTGCGTGCTAAATTGAATAGTCTTGAATTCCTCGAAGTTACAAAGAATCTTAATCAATGTGAACATTAAAGAATTATAGAAAATAACTTGAAAAAGAATCAAATATTAGTATGTTGACACTATTCCACACGCGGAGTTTGGGTGTTTGCAAGAAAAAACTAGCAAGCGTCCGCCGGTAGTAGGTTTCTCTACTTTTTCCGCGGAGGTTAAACCGGAAAGGATATATTATGGCACTACCAGATTTTACTATGCACCAGCTTTTGGAAGCAGGTGTCCATTTTGGTCACCAAACTCATCGCTGGAATCCCAAAATGACTCCTTATATTTACGGTGAGCGTAATAATATTCATATTATCGATCTTGCACAGACAGTTCCTCTTTTACACCAAGCACTTAAACTTGTTTCAGATACAGTTGCACGTGGTGGTCGTATTCTCTTTGTTGGTACTAAGCGGCAAGCATCAGATATTATCGCTGATGCGGCGAATCGTTCAGCACAGTATTATGTTAATGCACGTTGGCTTGGCGGCATGCTCACGAACTGGAAAACAATTTCCAATTCGATACATCGTTTGCGTAAACTAGATAAAATTCTCGCTGCTGAAGCGCAGGGTTTTACCAAAAAAGAGCGTTTAAATCTTGAACGTGATCGTGAGAAACTTAATCGTGCACTTGGTGGTATTAAGGATATGGGGTCTGTTCCAGATCTTATATTTGTTATCGATACCAATAAAGAAAATATTGCACTTCAAGAAGCAAAACGTTTAGGCATCCCAGTTATTGCTATTATTGATACCAACTGCGATCCTGATAATGTGACACACCCCATTCCAGGGAATGATGATGCATCACGTGCAATTTCTCTCTATTGTGATCTTTTTGCTCGTGCAGCTCTTGATGGGATCGCTCGCCAACAAGGTGCAATGGGTGTCGATTTAGGAGCTCAAGCTGATGCACCTGTAGAAACTGTTTTGGAAGAGACTATTTTGGAAAATACGGTTCCAGTTTCCGAGTAGTTATTAAGATTCCTATTAGGTGTTTATTTTCTAAAGAAGATGTTGTAAGCGTGCATATTTTTAGCACGCTTTCATCATTACAGAATAGAATAAAGAGGCAAATATGAGCATTACTGCTGCACAAGTAAAAGAACTTCGAGAATTGTCAGGCGCTGGTATGATGGATTGCAAGGCAGCGCTGGCAGAAACCAATGGTGATATAGACGCTGCTGTTGATTGGCTTCGTAAAAAAGGGATAGCAAAAGCAGACAAAAAAGCTGGTCGTACAGCGGCTGAAGGATTGATCGGAATTGTATCAAAGGATTCAAGTGCGGTTTTGGTTGAAATTAATTCTGAAACAGATTTTGTAGCACGCAATGATGTATTCCAAGACATTGTGCGTAATGTTGCAATAGCAGCTTTGGAAACACAAGGAGGCGTTGACGCTGTTTCGGCCTCTTTTTATCCTGGTTCTGAGAAAACTGTAGAGACAACAATTAAAGATGCGATTGGTACTATTGGCGAGAATATGACGTTTCGCCGTTCTGCTAAACTCTCTGTTGAGGGTGGTGTTGTTGCTACTTATATACACAATAGTGTGGCTGATGGTCTTGGCAAACTTGGTGTTTTGGTTGCTATTGAAACCACAGGAAATAAAGAGGCAGCAGCAGCATTTGGTCGGCAGGTAGCAATGCATATTGCGGCAACTAATCCGTTGGCACTCACAGCAGAAAATGTTGATGCTAGTGCTATTGAGCGTGAAAAAGCAATTTTTTCAGATCAGGCACGCCAATCTGGAAAGCCTGAGAATATCATTGAAAAAATGGTGGAAGGACGTATGCGTAAGTTTTTTGAAGAGGTTGTTTTGCTTTCACAGGCTTTTGTTATGAACCCTGATATGACGGTTGAAGCAGCTTTAAAGGATGCTGAAAAATCGATTGGTGCACCAGCAAAAATAACAGGTTTTATTCGTTTTGCACTAGGAGAAGGTGTAGAAAAAGAAGAGACTGATTTTGCTGCCGAAGTTGCTGCGGCTGCAAAAGGGTAACTTGTTATAGGTTATTTTCGAGGTTTGAAAACATAGCATTGATGATAAAATCATTGCTATGAAGAAGTGTGATTATTAAAAGGGCATCACCTAGTGAGGTGGTGTCTTGGGTGTGTCGAAAGCAAAAAAAATGTGCTTTTGGGGAGGCTGTCAATGACATTGGTGCCACAATATAAGCGTATTCTTTTAAAGGTTTCAGGTGAAGCCCTTATGGGAGCGCAGAGCTTTGGAATTGATGTTTCCGTTGCAGATCGTATTGCTGCTGATATTTCTGAAGTGCGGGCAATGGGCGTGGAAGTCGCTATTGTTATCGGTGGTGGAAATATTTTTCGTGGGGTTGCGGTTGCTTCGCATGGTGGAGATCGTGTGACAGGTGATCATATGGGAATGCTTGCAACTGCTATTAATTCTTTAGCGTTGCGAACATCCTTGACAAAACTAGGAGTTGAAACAGTTGTATTGTCTGCGATTGCTATGCCACAAATTTGTGAGAGTTTTTCACAACGTAAAGCGATAGGTTATATGAATCAAGGAAAAGTTGTTATTTTTGCTGGTGGTACAGGAAATCCATTTTTTACTACTGATTCTGCTGCCACTTTACGTGCTGCAGAAATTGGTGCAGATGTCCTTTTGAAAGGAACACAAGTGGATGGTATTTATTCTGCAGATCCTAAGCTAGATCCTACGGCTAAGCGTTTTGATCAATTGACGCATGTTGAGATTTTGCAATGGGGATTATCTGTTATGGATACAACGGCGGTCACTTTAGCGCGCGAAAACAATGTACCAATTATTGTATACTCTATTCATGAAAAAGGCGGTTTAGCTAAAGTGTTAAATGGGATAGGACGGTTTACAATAGTATCGGAATAAGGATAAGCTTCAAGATATGATTGAAGGAGACAGAGATATGAATGTTGCATCGATTATGGATGATTTGAAACGTCGCATGGATGGTGCTATTTCCGCTTTTAAACATGAATTAGGTGGTTTGCGAACGGGAAGAGCTTCTACCAGTTTATTAGAGCCATTAACAGTTGACGCTTATGGTTCCGTTGTACATATAAATCAGGTTGCAAATATTTCTGTCCCAGAACCACGGATGCTTTCCGTTACAGTGTGGGATAAAACAATGGTAAGAGCTGTAGAGCGTGCTATTCGTGATTCTGGTCTTGGTTTAAACCCCATTACTGATGGTGTAAATTTACGTATTCCCTTACCTGAGTTAAATGAAGAACGACGTAAAGAACTTGTAAAAATTGCACATCAATATGCAGAGCAAGCACGTATTGCTACCCGCCATGTTCGCCGAGATGGCATGGATAATTTAAAAAAATTAGAAAAAGAAGGTGATCTTGGTCAAGATGAAGTACATGGTTTGTCTGAGAAAGTTCAAAAACTTACAGATGAGACAATTGCTGATATTGACAAAATTTTAGCTGTAAAAGAATCTGAAATTATGCATGTTTAAGGTGATTGGACTGTTAAAAATATTTAGTTATGGTGTGTAATATTTTGGGGTGGGTAAGGTGAGAGAATTCTGTCTGCTATTGAAAGTGATAGATAGAGAATGATCATTATTTTTTTACCGCAATTCTATACTAAAAGATAAATTGATTTAATGTGGTGAGCATTTTAATTTTTTCATCTGCACTGTGGATGAAGCTTCTTATTAGAAAAAGTTTTGAATAGTACAACGAGAGGTTGTTGTTGCATTGCTTAATGAAAATATTTTATTATCAAAAGTTTATAAATATTATAGAGCAGATTTTTGAGAAAGCTTAACACAAAGCAGGATGAACGGTATTATAGAAAAATGCTTTTATGCAAAGTTAAGTCCCACCTACATTTCATAATTAGTATTGGGGTAAAGAGTAAAGTTTTTCATTTTAGGTTGATCGTACTGTTTGAAAGCATATTTTAAAACGAGTCTTTATCTTTAGACTCTTGGGCTATTTTTACTGATTATTAGTTTGATGATCACTTTGTTGCATATTGAATAATTTGTGATAAATTGCAAAAGTTTTGAAAAGAGCGGATATAAAAATACTACACAGTAAAATGCTTTCCTTGCGTCAGTTTTTGAGTGTGTAATGTTTATTTGTATTGTTTGGATGTTATTTTGTCTAATCTTTTTTATCGTATTCTGACAGCTTTTGTTTTTGGCATTATTACTTTATATTTAACATGGGTTGGAGGAACTCCTTTTTTTGTGTTTGTATGGGGGATTGGGGGGTTTATCCTTTATGAGTGGATTAGCATTACTAAAGAAAAATGGCGTGTTTCACAAAAAATATTCGCCGGTATTTTTTATTTAGTTTTTGGCTCTTTTTTGCTCTCGAGTCTATCGGCTTCATTGATTTTTTTTGTTGTTATAATTTTAGCAGTGGTATTAGCTATTGGGCCACTCGAAAAGATTGGGTGGATTTTCTTTGGTTTTTTGTATGCATCTTTTCCAGTTGTGGCTTTATGCTTTTTACGCGGGCATGAAACGTTAGGGTTCCAAGTTGTTATTTTCTTATTTGCGATAGTGTGGGGAACAGATATTGCTGGATATTTTAGTGGACGTGCATTTGGTGGCCCTAAATTAGCACCACAATTTTCTCCTAATAAGACATGGACAGGGGCCATTGGTGGTACATTTATCGGAGTTACTTGTGGTATATTGGTTGCTGTTCGATTTTTTGATGTAAATTTAACGAGTTTTTTTGTACCATTGCTTATTTTTATTTTATCAATTTTTTCGCAATTGAGTGATTTAGGGCAATCATGGCTCAAAAGACATTTTTCTGTTAAAGATTCTGGTTTTTTATTACCTGGACATGGTGGATTTATGGACCGTATGGATGGGTTAGTTGGTGCTGCTGTCCTTCTTTATCTAATTGGTTCGTTTGTATCGGATATGAATACACCTTTTAATCTTTTTTGTATGGTTTAATTAGGAGGAAATATTTTGGAAATTGTAAATCATATGATTACAGTAGGTGGCTTACTTTTCAGAAGTTTAAGTATTCTTTTTGTCATTATGATTATTATTTTTGTGCATGAATTTGGGCATTATCTTATTGGGCGCTTGTGCGGTATTAAGGCAGCTGTTTTTTCGCTTGGATTTGGACCAAAGGTTTTAGAGTATAGAGATAGGCAGGGTACGCAGTGGTGTTTATCTCTTATTCCCTTAGGAGGTTATGTAAAATTTATTGGGGATGGAGAAGATGTATCATCATCTCAGTCTTCACCAGAAGTTAAGGGTTCATTGGCTAATGCGCATACTTGGAAAAAAGCACTAACGGTGTTTGCAGGTCCTTTATTCAATATTCTTTTTACTGTTATTATTTTAACATTTTTTTTCTTTATGTATGGTCGTGTAGCCATTGAACCCATTGTTGGTTCTTTAGAAAAAGATTCACCTGCTTTTCAGGCAGGTTTGGGATTAGGTGATCGTTTTATTGAAATGGATGGTCAGCGGATTGAAAGTTTTGAAGATTTGATGAATTATGTAACTTTGCATGGTAAAGATCCTATAGAATTTAAAATAGAACGTATGGGACAAATAATTACCAAGGTGATTACACCAAAGTTGATTGAACGGGATGATGGGCTCGGTAATCGGATTCAAGAGAGCATGATCGGTGTAGGTGCTCCTGTTGATCCGAATAACCAGGCGCGTTTAGATCCAGCTTATATAAAACATATCCACTACGATTTTATAAGAGCTATGGAAGAAGCGTCAAAACGCACCACATTTATTGTTACCCAAACAGTTTTTTTTATTGGTCGTTTAATAGGAGGAAAGGAAGACCATTGTGGAATAAGTGGACCTTCAAGGATTGCTAAAATCGCTTGGAAGGTAAGTGAAACAGGTTTTGTTTCCTTGTTAAATTTTACGGCTTTTCTTTCGATAAGTGTTGGACTTATTAATCTTTTTCCACTTCCGCCACTTGATGGAGGGCATTTGTTGTTTCATTTACTAGAAGTCCTTACGGGAGGGACGGTATCAGCTAAAATTCGAACAATTGTTTTTCGTTTAGGTTTTTTTGTTCTCCTCTGCTTTATGAGTTTTGCGTTCGTTAATGATTATTTTTGTTGGTTTGGATAATTAAATTATGGAAAATATTTTACAAATTGAGTAATAATAGATTGAGTGTTGTTTACCATGTCCACAAAATATTGTGGCATTGTTTGCTATAATCAGTAATTAAGGGGTGAAAAGTCTCGCTGTGAAAGAAGAGTTGTTATGGCGGTTAGCTTTTTGGGACATCATGTCTAGAGAATAAGATAAGGTAAAAAGAGCCAATGACTATAAGTTCGAAGTTTTTAAGTGCAGCATCTGTGTTGGTGTTAAATGTGGGGATGATTGCTCCTACAACAGCCTTTATATCGATTGCGATGGTTGGGGAAGTGCAAGCATCTGTAGTTCGTTCTATTGAGGTTCGCGGGAACAAATTTGTAAGTGCTCAGGCAGTTCAAGACAATATGGGCATTAAAGCTGGACATAGTTTTTCTAATAGCGATATTGATGCTGCGGTAAAGCGTCTTTTTGGATTAGGCTTATTTTATGATGTGAAAATAAATCAGGTTAACGATAGGCTCGTTGTATTCGTTAAGGAATATGAGATAGTCAATCAGGTATTGTTTCAGGGAAATAAATCTCTTAAAGATCCTGATCTTAAACGATTTATTTCTTTAAAACCAAATGAACCTTTCAATTCTGCTAAACTCTCAGCGGATATTAATACGATTCGTGAAGCTTATAAAACTGTTGGTCGTAATAATGTTACTGTTACAGTCCAAACCATTAATCTGGGAAAAGGACGAGTAAATGTAGTTTTTAATGTTGTTGAAGGGCGAAAAACAAAGATTGGTGATATCATCTTTAAGGGGAATTATGCTTTTGGTAGCAGTCGTTTGCGTGATGTAATTTCAACAAAATCTTCGGGTATTTTCTCGATGTTGTTAGGGGGGGATGTTTATAGTGAAGAACGTTTAGCTGCTGATGGGGAAGCTTTGCGTCGTTTTTACTACAATCGTGGCTATGCGGATTTTCGTGTTGTTTCCTCTAAAGCGACTTTTGATGTAGCAAGTAATACATATAAAATTTATTTTGTTCTTGATGAGGGTGTGCGCTATAAAATTAGTGATATTCAGATTGAAAGTGATATTGATGGGATTGATGTTCAATCTGTGAAAGGATTGCTTAAAACGCGTTCAGGTGACATTTATAGTGCAGAGAATATCGAGCAGTCTGTTGCAATTATCAATAATAAAGCTGCTGATTCTGGGTATGCTTTTGCTAAAGTTGAGCCACGGGGCAATCGTAATTTTGCAAATCATACAATTTCGATTTTATATAACATTGAACAAGGACCGCGTGCTTATATTCAGCGTATTGAAATACGTGGGAATGAAAAGACTCGTGATTATATCATTCGCCGCGAAATTGATTTAAATGAAGGGGATGCATACAATCAAACCTTAGTGCAACGGGCAAAACGTCGTCTAGAAAATTTAGGCTTTTTCAAAGCTGTTAACATTTCCATGGTTCCCACAGATCAGTCTGATCAGGTTACTTTAGTTATCGATGTTGTTGAAGCTCCAACTGGTGATCTTTCTTTGTCTGGAGGCTATACAACAGGTGGTACAAGTCCTGGTATGTCACTGGAAGTATCGGTTACTGAACGTAATCTTGGAGGACGTGGTCAATATGTTCGTTTGGGGTTAGGTGCAGGGCAGGAAAAATCCCGTAATTACAATTTGTCGTTTGTTGATCCTTATTTCTTAGGCTATCGCTTATCTGCTGGTGTTGATGTTTTTCGTAGTACCTATCGTGCAGATAAAGCATATGATGTCCGACAGACTGGTGGATCACTTCGATTCTCAGTGCCCGTTAATGATCAATTATCTGCTAATTTGGCTTATTCTTATGTTCAGGAAGAATATGATTTTGGTAAAGAATATGACTTAAACAAAGAAGCTGACTTAAAAGAATTATATGGGAAATATTCTGGTGCAATTGTTCAAGCAGCAAAGCATAGTCCTTGGAAACGTTCGTCAATTAGTTATGGTTTTACCTATAATACTATTGACGATATGAAAAATCCCCATGATGGGTGGTATGTGCGTGTTCTTCAAGAGTATGCAGGACTTGGTGGAAGTGCAAAGTTCTTGAAGACAACGGGTAAGGCAATGATGTACAAGACATTGTCTGAGCAAATGGATCTTGTCGGTTTATTCTCTCTTGGTGGGGGGTATATTCACGAAATCGGCCGAAATGGTGTTCGTATCTTTGATATGTTTAAGGTGAATTCTGATATGATCCGAGGGTTCAAATACAATGGAATAGGTCCACGTCAAGTTTCTAATAAAGGTGAAGTCTATTTCTTGGGAGGGACAACTTATATGAATGCAACTGCTGAAGTACAGTTCCCTATCCCTGTTGTTCCTGAAGGATTAGGATTGCGCGGTGCTTTATTTGCTGATGTTGCGACACTCTATGGGAATAATTATCAACCTGTTTTTCAAGGCGAATCTCCCGTTACTCATACGAAAAGTGCTTTGCGTTCATCTGCAGGTGTTAGTTTGATGTGGGATTCGCCGTTTGGTCCTCTGCGTTTTGATTATGCTTGGCCAATAAAGAAGCAGGAAGGTGATCGTTTGCAGAAATTAAACTTTGGTATTTCTACGAAGTTCTGATTTTAGTTTTCTTTAAAGGAAAAAATTGAAAAGAGTGGGTTAGGCTGGGAGAGAAGGCGTTTTGATGGCGGATACATTTTTTTTTACGCCGTCCCGGCGGTTAACAGTTGCTAATGTTGCGGAGTTGACAGGGGCAAAACTTCTTAATCCAGAGTTTTCTAATACAATTATTAATACTCTTTCTTCACTTGAGAGAGCTGTGGAAGGGTCCCTTGTATTTGTAGAGCATCGGAAGTTTTCTGATGCTCTCATAGGGAGTTCTGCAGTGGCTGTTTTCTGTACGAATGAAATTGTTTTTAAAGTTCCTGAAACTATGGCAATTTTGGTTACATCTACACCACAGCGTGATTTTGCTCAGATTGGACGCATTTTATTTCCTGATTCTGTCAAGCCTGTGCCATGGCTTGGGCAGAGAGAAATTTCACCGCATGCGCATATTCATCCAACTGCTAAATTTGCACATGATGTGTGTATCGAAGCCGGTGCTGTTGTTGGTCGAAATGTTAAAATTGGTGCAGGAACGCTTATTTCCTCTACAGCTGTTATCGGTGAGAATTGTCGTGTTGGATGTGACTGCTATATTGGTCCAAAGGTAACAATTCAGTATTCTTTAATAGGTAACAGAGTTCAGCTTTACCCTGGCGTTTGTATTGGACAAGATGGTTTTGGTTATGTTGGTAGTGTTTCCGGAATTGAAAAAATCCCACAACTTGGTCGTGTCATCATTGAGGACGGTGTAGAGATTGGTGCAAATACCACGATTGATCGTGGAACATTTGAAGATACCATTATTGGTGAAGGAAGCAAAATTGATAATCTTGTCCAGATTGCCCACAATGTAAAAATTGGCCGTTATTGCCTTATTGCCGCTCAATGTGGAATTGCAGGAAGCACATCTATAGGTGATATGTCTCAGCTTGGTGGAGGTGTTGGAGTGGCGGATCATATCGTAATAGGGAAATCTGTTCAGATTGCTGGTCGTAGTGGTGTTATGAATGATATTCCTGATGGTGAAAAATGGGGAGGGAGTCCAGCGCGACCAGTTAAGCAGTGGTTTCGAGAAGTAGCGACGTTGCGCAGTATGGGAAAAGTTAAAAAGGAGAAAAGCTGATATGATCAGCACTGAAGGAATTAAAAATTTAGAAGTTGTAGATATTGAAAAATTGCTCTCAATATTACCGCATCGCTATCCATTTTTGTTGATTGATCGCATTGTTGACATTAATGGCGAACAAGAAGCTGTTGGTATTAAAAATATAACGATTAATGAACCGCATTTTACCGGACATTTTCCTGCAAAGCCAGTGATGCCTGGAGTATTGATTTTAGAGGCTATGGCACAAACAGCCGGAGCAATTTCACTATTGGCATTAGGAAATAAGCAAACAAATTTAGTTTATCTTATGACGGTTGATAATGCGAAATTTCGTAAGCCCGTTGTGCCTGGCGACCAGTTAAAGATTCATGTTCAACTTTTAAAAAGAAGGTCTGGTATGAGGCGTTTTTTGTGTGTTGCAAAAGTAGACAATATACGGGTCGCTGAAGCAGAAATTGCTGCGATGATTGTTGACAAAGAATAAACGATATTAATGGGGATTTAAAAATGTCCGGTACGAAAATCCATCCAACTGCTCTTGTGGAGAAGGGAGCGCAGCTTGGTGAGAATGTACAAATTGGGCCGTTTTGTCATATTAGTTCAGAAGCTGTTATTGGCGATGGATGCAATTTGATGAGTCATGTTGTAATAATGGGAAACACAACATTAGGCGCTAATAGTAAAGTCTTTTCACATGCAATTTTAGGAGCAGAACCGCAAAATAATAAACATAAGGGAGGTCATACAACGCTTTCTATTGGTAAAAATTCTATCATTCGTGAAGGCGTAACAATGCATAGAGGCTCTGATTCGAGTGTAGGAGTGACAATTGTGGGGGATAATTGTCAATTTTTTTGTTATGCACATGTTGCTCATGATTGCCATGTAGGGAATCATGTAACATTTGCCAATAATGCAATGATCGCAGGTCATGTTACTGTTGGTGATTATGTTATTATTGGTGGTGGTGCTGCTGTTCACCAATTTGTTCGTATTGGGCATCATGCATTTATTGGTGGTGTATCGGCATTGGTTGGTGATCTTATCCCCTATGGAACAGCTGTTGGTGTGCAAGCAAAACTTGCAGGGTTAAATATTATTGGTATGAAACGTGCAGGTCTTGAGCGTAAAGATATTCATGCATTACGCCATGCTGTCGTTATGCTTTTTGATCATAGTAAGCCATTTAAAGAGCGTGTTAGTGATGTTGCGTCTTTCTATTCTAGTTCTCAGTCAGTTGTTGATGTTGTTAATTTTATTAAACAAAAAGGAAAACGTTTTTATTGTACACCAAAATTTGAAGTGGTAGAATAAAAGAATATAGGGATAAAAAGTGCCTGTCTCGAGTGCTAGAAGTTCTTTCCCCGGTCGTACTGCTATTATTGCAGGAAATGGTATTTTACCTATTTCTGTTGCACAGGAATTGGAAAAACATGGACAGAATCCTTTTCTTGTGCTTTTGCGTGATGAGGCGGATCCTATGCTGTGTCGCTATGAGCATTGCATATTATCAATTATAGAATTAGCGCGACTCGTTAAAGTCTTAAAGGCAGCTGGAGTTTGTAATATTGTATTGGCAGGTGGTGTAAAAAGACGGCCACTTTTTACACAATTTCGCTTTGATTGGACAACATTTTTAGCTCTTCCTAAATTAATCAGTAGTTTGAGATCTGGGGATGACGCATTATTGAAAGCTTTTATACGACTAATTGAATCTTATGGTTTTAGTGTGATTGGTGTTCATGAAATAGTACCGAATCTTTTAGCACCGGTAGAATTTGATGTCACATTACGGCGCGCTACTAGGAAAGAAAAAAAAGATATTTTCTTAGCAGTAGAAGCCGCGAAGCTTTTAGGCCAGTTAGATATTGGGCAAGCGGCGGTAGCTATTAATGGCAGGGTGGTTGCAGTTGAGGGAGCAGAGGGAACCGATAATATGCTATGGCGGGTTTGTGAAATGCGAAAAAGAGAACAGATTCCACCTAAAGGTGGTGTTTTGGTTAAATGTGCAAAACCACAACAAGATCATCGTGTTGATTTACCATCAATTGGGCCTGCGACAATAATGAATATTGCAAAAAGTGGATTATCTGGCATTGCGGTGGAGGCAAATAAAAGTCTTATACTATCAGCAAAAACAACAATAGAAAAAGCCAATCAATATTCCTTATTTATAGAAACATTTGAAAAGTTTAATCATGAATAATTGTTTTTTAAAAATTGCTGTTATCGCAGGTGAGGAATCAGGCGATTTCCTTGGAGCAGATTTAATTTCTTGTTTAGCAAAACAAACAGGAAGCAATATTCATTTGATTGGTGTTGGTGGGAGGAATTTAAAAGCTTTAGGCTTAAAAAGTTTTTTTGATTCTCAAGATATTGCTTTAATTGGTTTAGGGGCAGTGTTAAAAAAATTACCACTATTGTTACGGCATATTCACAATATATCTAAATTTATCGCGCAGGAACAGCCCGATTGTTTAATTATGATTGACAGTCCTGATTTCAGTCATCGTGTTGCAAAAAGAGTGCGTACTTTAGTGCCTTCTATTCCTATTATTAAATATGTTGCACCAACTGTTTGGGCATGGCGACCGGAACGCGCTAGAACTATGCGCAAATTTGTTGACCATATTTTAGCCATCTTTCCTTTTGAAGAAAAAATTATGCAGGATTTAAGAGGACCTGCCACTACCTATGTTGGGCATCCTCTTTTGACATATCCTCCGCTTTTGACGGTTCAAGCGAAAAAAAAACAGCAAGCAGAGAAAAAAAAATTGTCTGGTAAACAAATATCATCTCCTACATTAGTTCTTTTGCCAGGTTCACGCAATTCAGAGCTTCGCTCTTTAATGCCACCTTTTCAAGAAGCGGTAGAAATTCTCACACAACGCATTCCTCATTTACACATTATTTTACCAACCTTACCACGTTTAGTGAATGATATTCGTAATTTTGTACAGAACTGGAAAAGCAAAGTAGAAATTGTTGTGGGTGAAGATGCAAAATGGCATGCTTTTGCACAAGCAGATGTTGCACTTGCAGCACATGGAACGATTTCATTGGAATTAGCATTAGCAAAAATTCCCATGATTCTTTGCTATAAACTTGATCTTTTTTCTAAATTCTTCATTTTCCCCAAAATAATGTTATGGAGTGCAGCTCTTCCAAATATTATTTCTGATAGACCTATTATGCCAGAATATCTGAATGAACTTATACGCCCTGGTATGTTGGCAAGGCAGCTAGAACAATTGTTATATAATCCTTTGTTACGACAAGCACAGCTTGATTCTTTTGAAGTAGTGGAACAGAAAATGAAAACTGGAGTTCCATCAGGAATTGTTGGTGCTCAAGTTATTATGAACCTTCTTGGAAAAACAAAACATTTAGAATTGTGTAGACAAAACAATATTGGTAATTAATGTTTAATTTTAGCAAGAAATTCACAGGCACGCTGACTTTTAGGATTTGTAAAAAACGTATTAGAATCTATATCCTCAATAATCTTCCCATTTTCGAGAAAGAGGATTCTTTCTGAGACTTCACGTGCAAAACCCATTTCGTGGGTTACACAAAGCATTGTTATACCCGTGTTTGCTAATTGAACCATAACTTCTAAAACTTCTCCAACACTTTCAGGATCAAGCGCTGAGGTTGGTTCATCAAAAAGCATCACTTCAGGTTCCATACAAAGTGCACGAGCAATCGCAACACGTTGTTGTTGGCCACCAGAAAGCTGTAAAGGATATTTATTACAGTGTTTTTCAATACCAACATTTGTTAGATAACGCATTGCCCGTTCTTGTGCTTCTTGTTTAGAAAGTCCTTGAACAGTCATAGGTGCTAAGATACAATTTTGCATAACACTCATATGAGGAAATAAATTAAAGTTCTGAAAAACCATTCCTATTTTACGGAGAACATTTTTTTGCTGGTAAGGGGAAGCAGCATGAATATCAATATTATGGATGCAAATTGAACCTTCCTGTGCTTTTTCTAATTGATTAATACAACGAATTAAAGTTGATTTTCCTGATCCGGAAGGACCACAGATAACGATTCGTTCGCCAGTTTTAACGTCGAAATTAATATTGTAGAGTACTTGAAAATCTTCGTACCATTTATTTAAATTTCGAATGGAAATCACAGAGTTTTGTACAGTATGGACAGATTTATTATTTTCCAAATTCATCTTGTTGTATTCTTTCATTGATAAATAAGTTTATTAATTTAACATTTTGATTTAATAAAGATTTTTATGACTATTTTATTTACCGCAAATATCTGGTTAAACGATATTCGATAAAAACAATAAAGCGATGAATGAATTCAACGGTAAGAAGATAGATAAGGGCAGCCCAAACGTAAACTTGGAAATCGAATGTACGCGAATAGGTGAGTTTGGCAACACCCATTAAATCGTAAATAGTGACGAGTGAGGCAATAGCACTCGATTTAATCATTAAAATTAACTCATTACCTAAGGGGCGTAATGCTAAAACCATTGCTTGCGGCAGAATAATTCTAAAAAATGTTACAGAAGGATTCAAGCCTAGTGCTTTTGATGCTTCACGTTGTCCAGTTGTTACAGATAGAAAACTTCCTTTAAAGATTTCGGATTGGTAGGCAGCAGAATTGAGTGCGAAAATAAAGAGACAACAATACCATGCATTTTGAAAAAACCACCATAGACCAATCTGTTGCCAGAAGTTGTTCATTGAACCAAGTCCGTAGTAGAAAAGAAAAAGTTGGGCAAGTAAAGGAGAGCCGCGGAAAAAATAGACATAAGCATGTGCAATATATCGTAAAAACTTATTCTTTGACAAACGTGCAAACGCAATAAGCATACCAAGAACAAAACCAATAGAGCAAGCAAACAAAACAAGCTCAATAGTAACAATAAAGCCCTCAATAAATTTTGGTCCATAACGGTTTAAAAGAGCAGGATTAAAAAGGAAATAAAGCCACTCAGGAATCATAAGCCCGAAACCTTTCTATATCCTGTTTGCGTGTGTGTCTCTAGATAACGCAAGATTGCAGAAAAAAACGCTGAAAATAACAAATAGAGTAAGCAAGCTACAAGATAAAACAACATGGCTTTATCGGTGGCTGCAACTGCTAAGTTTATTTGTCGCATAAGATCAACAAGCGAAATGGTTGACACCAAGGATGTATCTTTTAGCAAAGTAAGCCAATTATTAGAGAGTCCTGGTAAAGCGTTTCGGATCAATTGAGGAAAGACAATACGAAAAAACGTTGTTGAACGTGACAATCCTAAAGTTCTAGCTGCTTCATATTGACCTTTATCAAAAATGTTGAATGCTCCAAGCCAGACTTCACAAGAAAAGGCAGCAAGAACCATACTGAGAGCTAGAACACCCGCAACAAAGGCGTTAATGCTGAACATGATTTCAATATTAAAATAATCAAAAACAATTTGCATAATATTTTGCAAGCCATAATACACTAAAAATAAAGTTAAAAGCTCTGGTAATCCACGAAACACTGAAGAAAAGAGGGTAGCGATAGTTTTAGCTATCTTAATATTAGATCGAATCATTACAGCAGCAAAAAGACCTAAAGGAAATCCTAAGAGCCCACAACACAAAGCCAATGATAATGTCATGCCAGCACTAGAAAGTATAACCACACCCCACCCTCCATTGCTAAATGATAGCAATGCTAAATCTTCAATCATTCTTGCGTACCTCACAAAGAGTTAGATAAATATTTTCTTAGAAATAAATAGTTTGTCTAATTTTAGCTCATTTGATATTTAATAAATATCAAATGCAAAATATTTTTTCATAATCCTATCATAAGTTCCATCTGAATGGATCTCTTTTATTGCTTCATTGAATCTACTTTTAAGGCCATTATTATTTTTGCGTAATGCAATTGCAATAGGAAACTTTGTTCCTTCCAAGGTTCCTAAAAGACGGCAGCAATCTTTTCCTTCATTTTTAAGCCAGTTTAATGCTTGCAATTTATCAACAATAACCACATCAAGCCGACGGTTCAAGAAGTCGCGATTAACTTCTATTGTTGTCGGGTAAAATTTGATATTTATTCCTTCAAAAGCATAATAATCTTCTGCATAAGCTGCTTGTGTTGTATTTGTTTGAACACCAAGATTTTTACCTTTAAAAGCTTCTGCCGAGATCTCTTTAATTTCTGAATCTTTGGCGGTAATTACAGCAAGCTCTGTGTTATAATAAGGATCTGTGAAATCAATCTTTTGTAAGCGCTCTTTTGTGAGAGCCAAAGAAGCGATGATGACGTCGTATTTTTTTGCAAGAAGACCAGGAATCATACCCTCAAAGTCTTGAGTAGTAATAGTGCATTCAACGTTCATTTTTTTACAAAGCGCATAAGATATATCAATATCAAATCCTTTGAGTTCGTTGTTTGAATCGATGTAACTAAATGGAGGATAGGAACCTTCACTCGCAATTTTTAACGTTTGAGTATGGGCAGATTGTGTAAACAGTGTTGCACTTATTATAAGAGCTACTGCTAATAATTTCATTATGTTCTCCTATGAGATAAGTGGAAAAGTGAGATTGTCATATATTTTATAATCTTTAAGCTCTTTTAGGAGCAACGCAAAAATTTATGAATGTTCGTTTTGGGCTCATAATAATGAACATTATTATAAAAAAATGAATTATTTTATCAAATATGAGCGCGCTAAACATAAGAGAGAAAAAATATTTTATTAATTACATCGCATAATAATTTTGCACTTTTTATCATTTTTCTCAAAAAAACACAGAATGTTATCGTGAAAAAAGCTATTTAATTTAGGCATAAAAAAACTTTAGCTTTGATAAAGACAAAAGCAAAAAGTTGTTTTCATTATTTGCATTGTCAAACACTTAACTGAGTTAAACACTTAACTGATGGAAACAGAGAAAAATCGAGCTTTTAAGAAAAAGATATTTTTCTCTAAAAAATGACAAAAACACTCAATTTTTAATTATCTCTGTGTTCCTTATGGTACGATTTAAAAAGTTTAGCTAATATTGATATTTAATAAATGTCAAAAGAAAAATGTTTCTTCATAATTTTATCATAGGTTCCATCCAGACGAATTGTTTTTATTGCTTCATTGAGCTTATTTTTAAGATCGTTATTATTTTTACGTAATGCAATTGCAATAGGGAATTTTGTCTCTTCCAGAGTTCCTAGTAGTTTGCAACAATCTTTTCCCTCATTTGCAAGCCAATTTAAAGCATGTATTTTATCGCAGATCATCAAATCAAGCCGACGGTTTAAAAGATCACGATTGACTTCTATAACTGTGGGATAGAGTTTAATATTCACCCCTTCAGAGGCATAGTGATCTTCTGCATAGGCTGCTTGTGTTGTATTTGATTGCGTACCCAGTTTTTTACCTTTAAAAGCTGCAGCTGAGATTTCTTTAATTTCTGAATCTTTAGCAACAATGATAGCGAGCGCTGTATTATAGTAAGGATCTGTGAAGTCAATCTTTTGCAAGCGCTCCTCTGTGGGAGCAAGAGAAGAAACGATAGCGTCGTATTTTTTTGCAAGAAGACCAGGAATCATCCCCTCAAAATCTTGAGTGGTAATAGTGCATTCAACATTCATTTTTTTACAAAGCGCATAAGATATATCAATATCAAATCCTTTGAGTTCATTGTTTGAATCAATGTAACTAAATGGAGGATAGGAAGCATCACTGGCAATTTTCAGCGTTTGAGCATGAGCTGATTGGGCAAACAGTGTTGTGCTTATTATAAGAGCTACTGTTAATAATTTCATTCTGTTCTCCCATTAGATAAGCGGAAAAATATGAGACCGTCATGTATTTTATAATCTGTAAGCTGTTCTGGAGCAATGCAAAAATGCAAAAATTTATTGATGTTTTATTTTACTATTATATAACAACTTTTATAAGAAAAATACATTTACTTTATAAAATATAGCTATGCTAATTACAAAGAAAAAACAACTATTTCGTTGGTTATATTATATGGTTGTTTATCATAGTTCATTTTTATCATTTTTAAAAATACAAATTTAGTTTTGCAAAAACGATTTAATTAAAAATATATAAAGCATTGTGCTATTAAGGTAATAAAAGCCAACTATTTTTTAAAGTGTAAATAAGCATTATTCGGCGTGTAATTATCAAGGAATTTTTTCATTGTGGTTTTTAAAGAATAGGGAAAAATACTTTGTTGTCTGCAAAAAAGCGCCATGAATTCTTTTAATTTATTGAGTAAAAAACATCAATTTTCTTCAACTATTGATAATAGTTCTATAGCTGTAAAAATGCTTTCAAATTGTATTCAATTTACCACTCACAATAAAGCTTCAGTGAACTGAAGCCTTATGATGGGTTATTCTCTTTAATTTATACGTTTATCTATAGGAATATACTCGCGCATACCATAACCTGTGTAAAGTTGTCGAGGCCGACCAATTTTTTGTGCGGGATCCTCGATCATTTCTTTCCATTGTGCAACCCAACCAACGCTGCGTGCTAGTGCAAAAAGGACAGTAAACATTTCGGTAGGAAAGCCTAAAGCTTTTAATGTAATACCAGAATAAAAGTCGACATTAGGGTAAAGCTTTTTCTCAACAAAATATTCATCATTGAGAGCGATTTTTTCAAGTTCTATAGCGATATCAAGAAGCGGATCGTCTTGAATATTCAGTTCTTTTAGAACCTCATGACAGGTTTTTTGCATGATTTTTGCACGTGGATCATAGTTTTTATAGACTCGGTGACCAAATCCCATAAGGCGGAAAGGGTCATTTTTGTCTTTTGCGCGCGCAATGAATTCAGGAATTCTTTTAACGGAACCTATTTCTTGTAGCATCTTTAAGCATGCTTCATTGGCTCCACCATGTGCAGGTCCCCAAAGGCATGCAACACCTGCTGCAATACATGCAAACGGATTAGCTCCTGATGATCCGGCAAGACGTACAGTGGATGTAGAAGCATTTTGTTCATGATCTGCATGAAGGATAAAGATTCGATCCATTGCCCGCGTAAGAACAGGGTTGGTTTTATATTCTTCACAAGGAACACAAAAGCACATACGAAGAAAATTTGCAGCGTAACTAAGATCATTTCGTGGATAAACAAATGTTTGTCCAATACTATATTTATAAGCCATAGCAGCAAGGGTTGGAACCTTGGAGATGAGACGAACAGAAGCAATCATTCTTTGCTGAGGATCTGTAATATCAATAGAGTCATGATAGAATGCAGACATAGCCCCAAGGCATGCAACCATGACAGCCATAGGATGCGAATCGCGACGAAATCCATGAAAAAAACGCGCAAATTGCTCATGTACCATCGTATGCTGCATAATACAACGATCAAAGTCGTTCTTCTCTTGTTGGTTTGGGAGTTCACCATAAAGGAGAAGATAGCAGCTTTCGAGAAAGTCTCCTTTTTCAGCCAACTGATCAATAGGATACCCCCGATAAAGCAAGAGACCTTTGTCACCATCAATATAAGTAATTTTTGATTCACAAGAAGCAGTAGAGGTAAAGCCAGGATCATAAGTAAAAGTATCAGTTTCTTTGTAGAGAGAAGCAATTTCAATGACATCAGGTCCACTTGTCCCTTTTCGCACAGGAAGTTTTATATTTTTATCATTCACAGTAATGTGTGCTTTATTCTCAGACATTAGATATTCCTTTCAGATCCTTCTCTGCTAAAAAACAAGATGTCGCTTCATCAGCTTAGAAGATATATAATTGAAGCTACTCCTACTTATATTTGAAAGTTAGATTTACCTTAAAAGTTGGTTCTTGCAATCTAAAAAATATTTTTATTTGTAATTTTAGCAAATATATCTTTCAAAGATTTAAGAAAGAATCTAATTTTTGGCATAAAGGCATTTGTATGTGTCTGTTTATGAACCTGATAAGCGATATCTATGCCGCTAATATATGGTTGTAACGAGTTGATCATTAATACGATTGAGAGACTCCTCTCGCCCTAATAAAACAAGTACATCAAAAACTCCAGGTGATGTTGAACGTCCTGTAAGAGCGGCACGAAGCGGTTGTGCAATAGATCCTAATTTGAGATCGTTTGTCTGCGCATAAGATCGAAGAGTTTCATCGAGTGTTTTAGTATCCCAAGAGTGGACTGCTTTCAGAGCAAGATAAACATCGTTTAAAATGGCTTGTCCATTTTTATCCAAGAGCATCTGCGCTTTTTCGTCAAGCTGTAATGGTCGTTGCGTAAAAATGAAGGAGGCATTGTCAAGAAGTTCACATAAGGTTTTTGAACGTTCTTTCAAATTTGGTATAGCTTTTAAGAATTGGACACGGCGTTGTTCATCAAGTTTTTCCATGATTTGTATGCCACCTTCAATTTCTGATAAAATACGAACAGTAGCATCAAGAAGGTCTTGGTCATTGCTCATACGTATATAATGTCCATTGATGGCATCGAGCTTTTTGAGATCAAAACGGGCTGCTCCTTTGTTAATATCATCAATATCAAACCAAGAAATCATATCTTCTATTGACATCAATTCATCATCACCATGACTCCAACCTAGACGAACGAGGTAATTTCGCAAAGCAGCAGGAAGATAGCCCATCGTTCGATAAGCATCGACACCGAGTGCACCATGCCGTTTTGATAATTTTGCTCCATTTTCACCATGAATAAGGGGAATATGTGCCATCACAGGAATATTCCAACCCATTGCTTGGAAGATAATTGTTTGGCGCGCTGCATTGGTGAGATGATCATCACCACGTATAATATGTGTGACACCCATATCGTGATCATCAACGACAACAGCATGCATATAGGTGGGTGAGCCATCAGAACGCAAAATAATAAAGTCATCCAGATCTTTATTAGGGAAACGAACATCACCTTGAACGCGGTCGTGCACAATTGTTTCGCCATCTTGTGGTGCTTTTATGCGAATAACAGGTTTAACATCTTTAGGGGCTTGAGAGATATCACGGTCGCGCCAGCGTCCATCATAACGCGGTGCTCGGCCTTGCGCACGGGCATTTTCACGCATTTCAGCCAGTTCTTCCGAAGAAGCGTAGCAATAATAGGCTTTACCATCTTTTACCAATTGTTCAGCAACTTGACGATGACGTTCTGCTCGTTCAAATTGCGAAATAGGAGTACCATCATAGCTAAGCCCCATCCATTCCAGGCCATTTATAATGGCTTTTACAGCTGCCTCTGTTGAGCGTTCTCTGTCTGTATCTTCAATGCGTAGTAACATTTTACCACCAGTGTGTTTGGCATAGAGCCAATTAAAGAGCGCCGTACGAGCACCTCCGATATGAAGAAAGCCTGTTGGTGAGGGGGCAAAGCGGGTAATAACGGACACGAATCTCTTCCTTTAAAATTAAGATGTTATTTATAGGACTTTATAAGAGGTTTATGTTAGCATAGCTGATAGGGGGTGCAAGAGCCGCATTGCAAGTAAAGTGGGGATTTGCGGATGTTTAATCAAAATAAAGTTAAAGATGGTTTATCCATAAAATCTGTTTTTAAGAGAAAAAAGTTACGTCTGATATGGCAAGAAGTCTTTTATGCTCTTTATGATGCAAATCACGATAATTGTAACAAACAAAAGATTTTTTTATTTACTCTCTCAAAAAAAACAATAACTTTTTGGAGGAAATGGTTGGTAGATTCTATCAACAAAGAAATCTCTTTTGGAATTCTTTTTTCCTTAATTTTAGTATTTTTTTCCATAGGGATCATTTTTTATTTTAGTTTGGAGCGCGAGCCAAGTTGGGAGCAATTTGGTGTATTGATTATTCTCTTCGTTGGAATATTATATATTACACGATTTTATCAGAGAGTGTGGTATATTGCAGGCTTTCTATTTTGTATTCTATTAGGCGCTTTGGCTGGAAAAATAGAAACGTGGCGTATAGCAACGCCAATGTTAAGCGGCGATATTGTTACTACGTTAACGGGAAGAATTGTTTCTATTGAGGCAGGGCAAAGAGGACAATTTCGTTTAGTTCTAGATGTTTTAAGCACAAAAAATCCAATATTACACCATAGTCCTCATCGTGTTCGTTTATCAGCAAGACATTTGCCCTATGGAGTGGCAATTGGTGATGGGTTATATGGGAAAGTTAAAATACGTGCATTATCTGGACCGGTATATCCAGGGGGGTATGATTTTAGTTTTCATAATTATTTCAAAGGAATTGGTGCACAGGGAGTTTATTTGGGAAAACCAAGAAAAATATCCGTTTCGCAGCCAAATAGAATATTAGAGAGAATCTTACAGAAAATTGAAAATTTACGAACCGATATGACACAAAGAATCCGTAAAGCAATTAACGGAGAAAAGGGTAATGTTGCAGCTGCTCTTATAACGGGGCAGCGAGCTGGTATTTCAAATGAGACAAATGAAGCATTGCGTGTAGCTGGATTAGCACATATTTTATCAATATCAGGTTTACATATGGCGTTGTTAAGCAGCATAGTTCTTGTGAGTATCCGTAGTTTTTTGGCACTTTTTTCCGTTTTTGCATCCTATTATTCTACTAAAAAATTTGCAGCTGTTGCTGCATTAATGATGACAGCCTTTTATTTACTACTCTCTGGTGTTGCTGTATCAGCACAGAGAAGTTTTGTAATGATTGCTGTTATGTTAGTGGCTGTCTTGTGTAATCGTTCTGCTCTAACAATGCGTAATTTCTCTATTGCTGGTTTAATAACACTCTCTCTTAAGCCCCATGAAATATTAGGTCCTAGTTTTCAAATGTCCTTTTCTGCTACAGCAGCCTTAATTGCTTTTTTTGATTGGTGGAGTGGAAAATTATCTTATGGCACAAGAAAAACAACACCATCTTATGTTGGAGCTAGAGTCATTCATTTTGCTTTTTTATCGATACTTTCAATAGCTGCTTCTTCATTTGTGGCGGGAACTGCTAGTGGAATTTATGCTGCTTATCATTTTTCCAATATTGCATTTTTGAGCATTATCAGCAATGCTTTAGCTTTACCTGTCGTATCAATTTTCATCATACCTTTTGGATTAATTGCGACCCTTGCAATGTTTTGGAGGCTTGAGTGGCTGCCACTTCAAATTATGGGTTTTGGTGTTGATCTTGTGATAAAAATTGCGCACACTATAAGTTCCATTTCTCCTGCTTTAAATCCTGGATTTATGCCGTTATCTGCGTTGATTTTGTTCAGTATAGGTTTGGTTGGACTGATTTTTTGCAAAACATTTATTAGATTCTTTTTTGTTTTTTTTATTTTTGCTGGTTTTGCGACTTGCTTAATGCATTCACCTGTACAGCTCATTATAGCAGATAATATGAAGTTTGTGGGGGTTATCGATGACAATAAATTATATATTGATCGTTATCATATTTCCAAGTTTACAACTTCCATATGGAAAAAATCATTTGGCCTGAATGAGACAATCAAACTGACAAAATATGGTCCGCCATTCCATGGACAGTTCATTTGTAATCATCATTTATGTGCGTCCTTATTAGAAAATGGATTAAGAGTAGTTGTGTTGCAAAGAGAAACAAATCAATGTGTGACGGCAGACATTCTGATTAATACATTTTCAATGAATAACAAAACATGTAACAAAAAGACAAAAATAATATTTACGCCCCAACAATTGTTATCACGAGGGAGTGTTATGGTGACAAAAAGTAGTGATATTATTTGGTCTTCAATGGGCTTTTATAGACCATGGAATATGCACAGGCAATATTCACGAAAATTGCATAGCCTATAGAATTTTTTCCTTTTCGTATAAGAATCGCAAGAGAAAAAATAATAGGGCGATCTTTTTTATGATGCTTTTTATCGGGCATTTCTTAATTTCATTAAGTCATGAAACTGTTTACAATTTTCTTACAACGAATAATATTTTTGATATATGAACAATTTATAATTTTTTGCAGAAGTTTTCTATATGTTAAGCTTATCGATAGAGCAGTACAAATCAAAAAAAATCGTATTGATATAAAAATATCAATAATTTTTTTTTAGAGATAAAATTGTTAATGATTCTATTTTACTCTTATTGATATATCTTATAAACATTAATACTTTTTCTTCAATTAAAAGGTGGTGAATAAATTGATGATGAATTGAAACAATAGACTTTTTTATTGTTATAGCATTGTAATAACTGTCGGTGATTGGTCAAAAGGTAAAGTAATTCATGGATGTTCAGCAGTTAAAAAAAATGGCAGCTTTAAAAGCACTTGAATTTGTTGAAGATGGTATGCGGCTTGGTATTGGATCTGGTTCGACAGTAAATGAGTTTATTCGCCTACTTGGTGAACGTGTTACAGATGGTTTGTGTGTAACGGGTGTTGCGACTTCGCGATATTCTGAACAGCTCTGTCGCAAATTTGGGATTCCTACCAGTACCCTAGAAGAAATACCTGAACTAGATCTTGATATTGATGGAGCAGATGAAATTGGTCCAGAGATGTCTCTTATTAAAGGGGGAGGTGGAGCATTGTTGTATGAAAAAATTGTGGCATCGGCATCTCGAGCAATGCTTATTATAGCCGATGAAACAAAAGTGGTAAAAAGACTTGGTGCTTTTGCATTGCCCATAGAAGTTAATCCATTTGGTATACATACGACACGCAAAGCTATAGAAAAAGTAGCTAGTGGTTTAGGACTTTCTGGAGAAATTGTTCTGCGAATGAATGGAGAAAACCCTTTTAAAACGGATGGTGGCCACTTTATTTTTGATGCGTTTTGGGGGTGTATTTTACAGCCAAAGCCATTATCGGATGCGCTTCTTGCAATTCCAGGTGTTGTAGAACATGGTCTTTTTTTGGGATTAGCTTCGCGTGCAATTGTCGCTATGGCTGATGGACAAATGAAAGTTTTAGAGCCATTTAATTTTAGAGAAGACAGTTTACATAACGATATGTTAGCATAGTAAAAAAAAATCTGGAAAATTTTGAATAAAATAATAAATTTGAATTTATAATTAGTTATCGGGGTAATCTTTAAATGAAAAAAATATTTTCTTGTCAGCGTTTTGTTGTATTTTTTGGTGCAATTGCCGTTTTGGTTATGAATATTGGAATGTCTCATGCACAAGGTGTGAGTGATCAGCATTTACATTCAGCAAGAAAGACTATCAGTGCTATTCGTGCGACGGATCAATTTGATAGCTTTTTACCAAATGCGGCACGTGATCTGAAAGATGAACTGATAGGTGATGATCCAAATTTGGCAACAGCTATTTCTAATATTGTTGATGAACAGGCACTTGTTTTAGCTAAACGACGCTCTGATTTAGAGAAAGAAATTGCACATGTGTATGCAAAATATTTTACGCAAAAAGAACTTGATGAAATCACAGCATTTTATAATTCCGATACCGGTAAGAAATTTTTAACAGGAGTTCCAAATCTTGCCCGTGATGCATATTCTACTTTTGATACATGGCGCTCTGCTGTTATGCAGGATCTTATAAAAAATGTGAAAAAAAAGATGTCTGAGACACTTAATTTAGATAATCCTGTTGCGCCTGTAAAATCAAACACTTCAGAAAATCAAAAATAGTTTAATGGATACATTATAATAATGCGTGGTTCTTCATTTGTTTAAAAAACGGCGGGAAACCCGCCGTTTTTTAATAAAAGCGGGTTATTTTAGAAAGATTGCTTTATAGCAAAATGGCAATTGAAAATAAAAAAATTTTTACTTGATAATAAATCACCATAGCCTATTGTTGCAGACAGATAAGAAGGAATAGCTCGTGGGATCTTTTGACTTTGATTTATTTGTTATTGGAAGTGGTTCAGGTGGGGTGCGTGCAGCACGTCTTGCTGGAGGGCTTGGTAAGCGTGTTGCTATAGCAGAAGAATATCGTATAGGAGGGACTTGTGTCATTTGTGGTTGTGTTCCCAAGAAATTGTATGTTTATGCCTCACAATATGCAAAAGAATTCCGTAAAAGTATCGGTTTTGGATGGGAATATGGAAATCCAATTTTTAACTGGAAAAAATTGGTTGTAGCTAAAAATGAAGAAATAGCAAGATTAGAAGAACTGTATCGTAAAGGATTAGAAAATAATAATGTGCATATTTATGAAAGCCAAGCTGTTTTTATTGATACGCATACATTAGAGCTCTCAGCAACAGGTAAACGGGTAAGTGCGGAAAAAATTTTAATAGCAACAGGGGCAAAAATTGCGCCAAACACTGCGATAAAAGGGAGTGATTTATGCCTTACTTCTAATGAAATCTTTGACCTTGAAGAGCTTCCAAAATCAATAGTCATTGTTGGTGGTGGCTATATTGGTGTTGAATTTGCTAATATTTTCCATGAATTAGGTGTAAAAACAACGCTCCTCCATCGTGGCGATTTAATCCTTCGTGGCTTTGACTATGATTTACGAAAATTACTTCATGATGCAATGATTGAAAAAGGGATTTCCATTATTTATGGAGTAACGGTTTCCAAAGTGCAAGAGACAGGTAATTGTTATGAAGCCGTTTTATCGAATGGGCAAATAATTTGTGCAGATCAGATTATGTTAGCTACGGGGCGTGTACCAAATACAACGGGTTTAGGTCTTGAGCGGGCTGGTATAGAAGTAAATGCGTCTGGTGCAATTGTTGTTGATGAAAGAATGACAACGAATGTTCCCCATATTTGGGCTATTGGTGATGTAACAGGTCATATTCAATTGACACCTGTTGCGATCCATGATGCAATGTGTTTCGTTAAGACTGCATTTGAACATGTACCTACAATACCTGATTATGATTTGATTACGACAGCGGTTTTTTCACAGCCTGAGATTGGCACAGTCGGTCTTTCAGAAGAAGATGCACTGCATCGTTATAAACGTGTTGAGATTTATCGCACAGTTTTCCGTCCTATGCGTAATGTTCTTTCCGGCAGTTTAGAGAAAATATTTATGAAGCTTATTGTTGATGGTGAAAGCCGCATTGTCGTGGGAGCACATATTTTAGGAGAAAATGCTGGTGAAATGGCACAGCTTATTGGTATAGCTCTCAAGGGAAAACTAACAAAAGATGTTTTTGATGAAACTATGGCGGTGCATCCAACCGTGGCAGAAGAATTGGTAACAATGTATAAACCAAGTTATGTATATGAAAATGGGAAGAGAATAGAAAATTGAATAACACATGTTATGTGGAAAGCTAAAATTTAGGATGATAAGCTACGTGCGTAAGCTCTGGAGAGAGTGGAAATGATAAAAGAATGGGCACCTAATTCTTGGAGAACAAGGCCAGTTAAGCAAATTCCAATTTATCCCGATAAAACTGTGTTAGCAGACGTTGAACGAAAACTACGCAGTTATCCTCCTTTAGTTTTTGCCGGAGAAGCACGTGATTTGAAAAATGAATTAGCTGCTGTTGCACAAGGTCAGGCTTTTTTATTACAAGGTGGAGATTGTGCAGAAAGCTTTGCAGAACATAAAGCTGATAATATCCGTGATTTTTTTCGTGTATTTTTGCAAATGGCAATTGTTTTAACTTTTGGCAATTCTAAGCCTGTTGTTAAAATCGGTCGTATTGCTGGTCAATTTGCAAAACCCCGCTCTTCAGATAGGGAAAACAAAGAAGGCATTGAGCTTCCTTCTTATCGGGGAGATATTATTAATGATATTGAATTTAAGGTAAATTCTCGTATTCCTGATCCGCAAAGAATGTCGATGGCTTATCGCCAATCAGCCGCAACACTGAATCTTTTGCGTGCTTTTTCACAAGGGGGCTATGCCAATTTAGAAAATGTTCATGCATGGATGTTAAGTTTTGTTTCTAACAGTCCTCAGGGTGAGCGTTATGAATTGTTGGCAGAGCGTATTTCTGAAGCAATTGATTTTATGCGTTCTATAGGGATTACATCGAAAACAAATTCTTCATTACGTGAAACATCTTTTTATACCAGTCATGAAGCACTTTTGCTTGGTTATGAAGAGGCATTGACGCGGGTTGATTCAACTTCTGGAGATTGGTATGCAACATCTGGTCACATGTTATGGATTGGTGATCGTACGCGTCAACTTGATCATGCGCACGTTGAATATTGCCGTGGTATAAAAAATCCCCTTGGATTAAAATGTGGTCCTTCACTTGAGCCTAATGAGCTTTTGAGATTAATCGATATTTTAAATCCTGAAAATGAATTGGGACGGTTAACACTCATTACGCGTTTTGGTTATGATAAGGTAGAACATTATCTGCCTCAATTGATCCGTGCAGTTGAGCGTGAAAAGCGCAAGGTTATATGGTCATGTGATCCAATGCATGGCAATACAGTTACTGTAAATGGCTATAAAACACGCCCCTTTGATTATGTTTTGAAAGAAGTAGAAAAATTCTTTTCTGTGCATTATGGAGAAGGGACTTATCCAGGGGGGATTCATATTGAAATGACCGGTCGTGATGTAACTGAATGTACAGGTGGGGCGCATGCTATTTCTGTAGAAGATTTATCTGATCGTTATCATACACAATGTGATCCGCGTTTAAACGCAGATCAAGCATTAGAACTAGCTTTTCTTGTTGCTGAACTTCTTAAAAAAAATCGTCATACTGATTCATTGGCTCTTGCTGCAAATGGTTAAACAAAAAGTAGCATAATATTTTTTATTTTAGCTTTTTGTAAGAAAAGGAGTTATGGTCATCAAACAGGAATGATACAAAGACTTATGAAAAATAATTTTCGGATAGCAGTTGCTCAATTAAATCCTGTTGTTGGTGATATTGAGGGAAATTTTTCTCTTGCTTTAATGGCGCATCAGAAAGCCAAAGAAGAAGGTGCTGATCTTGTTTTATTCACGGAGCTTTTTATAAGTGCTTATCCGCCAGAAGATCTTGTGCTAAAATCAGCTTTTACAAAAGCATGTGAAGATGCTGTTAAAAAGTTAACGAAGATAACGATTGGCGGACCAGGGATAGTCATTGGTCTTCCTCTAAAGCGTAATGATAATATTTACAATGCTGCTGTGCTTCTTGATGAGGGGCAGATAATTGCTAAAAATTTTAAGTTTGATTTACCGAATTATGCTGTATTTGATGAAAAGCGACTATTTTCTTCCGGACCACGTCCTGAGCCGATTATTTATCACGGGATAAAATTGGGAATAGTAATTTGTGAAGATATTTGGAATGATCCCTCTTTGTGTGTAGAACTTAACAATAAAGGGGCTGAGATGATTCTTGTCCTTAATGGATCTCCCTATTGTCGTAATAAAACACTCAAACGTGTAGAAGTTGTTCGTGCACAAGCGCTTCAATCTGGCATGTCCATTATTTATGTGAATCAAGTGGGTGGTCAGGATGAGTTGGTTTTTGATGGAGGATCTTTTGCCTTAAATGGACAAGGCAAAATTGTATTTCAAATGAAACATTTTAAAAGCCATATTTCTGTGAGTCATTGGCAACGAAAAACGTCAGGATGGCAATGTGTTTCTGGTCCTAATGAAAATCTTCTAACGGGGTTAGCTGCTGATTATCAAGCTTGTGTTTTAGGGTTGAGAGATTACGTCAATAAAAATCGCTTTAAGAAAGTTCTTCTTGGTCTTTCAGGAGGCATTGATTCAGCTCTTTGTGCGGCAATGGCCGTGGACGCTCTTGGTGCCGGAAGGGTTCGCACCATAATGATGCCTTATCATTATACTTCACAAGAATCATTGCAGGATGCTAAAGAATGTGCAGATCTTTTAGGATGTCGTTATGATATCATATCGATTGAGCGAGCTGTTGAGGCTTTTTTCAATATGACAACGACTCTTTTTTTAGGCTTACCATCTGATATAACGGAGGAAAATCTTCAAAGTCGTATACGTGGTACTCTCTTGATGGCGCTTTCAAATAAATTTGGCTCTATGGTGGTGACAACAGGTAATAAGTCGGAAATGGCTGTGGGATATGCAACACTTTATGGTGATATGAATGGAGGTTTTAATCCTCTGAAAGACATTTATAAAACACAGATCTATGCGTTAGCTGAGTGGCGCAATAAGAATTACTTGCGTGATTTAAAAGGTCCAGAGGGAATTGTAATTCCAGCCAATATTATAGCAAAAGCACCTTCTGCGGAGCTTAGGGAAAATCAAAAAGATGAAGATTGTCTACCGCCTTATCCTATCCTAGATGATATTTTGCAATCTCTTGTAGAGGATGACATGAGTATTGATGATATTGTTCAACGTGGGTATTCACGGGAAACTGTTGAGAAAATTGAACAGCTTCTTTATGGTGCCGAATATAAAAGGCGACAATCTGCACCGGGTGTAAAAATCAGTTATAAAAATTTCGGACGTGATCGTCGTTATCCCATTGTCAATCGTTTTCGCGATAAAAATTGAGTATTCTTTTATGGTAAAAGTTCGTTTTGCACCTTCTCCAACAGGTTACATTCACATTGGCAATATCCGTATTGCGCTTTTCAATTGGCTTTATGCGCAAGCACATAAGGGAACATTTGTCTTGCGTTATGATGATACAGATATTGAACGCTCTAAAAAGGAATATATTGATGCTATTGCCGTTGATCTTGAATGGCTTGGTATTCAACCGAATGAGATTTATTACCAATCTAAACGCTTTAATCGATATAGTGAAGTTGCGGAAATTCTCAAACAACGTGGTTTTCTTTATCCTTGTTATGAGACAGCAGAAGAATTAAAGAGACGTCGAAAAATCCAACTATCTCGTAAATTACCCCCGATTTATGATCGTTCTGCATTGAAATTGACAGTAGAAGAGAAAAAAAAATTTGAATCTCAAGGTCGTAAACCCCATTGGCGTTTTCTTCTTCCTAATTTTGAAAATAATCCTTTGCAAACAAAGCGAACGGAAGTTTGTTGGAATGATGTCGTAAAGGGAAAGCAGACGATTGATTTGGCTTCTCTTTCAGATCCTGTTCTTATTCGTGAAGATGGCAGCTATCTTTATACATTACCGTCTGTTGTGGATGATGTAGATATGGCCATTACACATATTATTCGTGGCGATGATCATATTACAAATACAGGTGCTCAGATTGCTCTTTTTCAAGCTCTCGGTGCAGAATTACCGGTTTTTGGTCATATCAATTTATTGGCGACAGTTTTAGGAAAAGGACTTTCAAAACGTAACAATGATCTTTCTATTCGTTCTCTACGGGAAGAAGGATTTGAATCGATAGCTATCCAGTGTCTTGCTGTTTTGATTGGAACATCACAAAATGTGCATCTTTACCCTCATCAAGCAGCTCTTTTAGAGCATTTTAACCTACAAGATACGTCAAGATCGGTTGCAAAATTTGATATTGCTGATCTTTGTACTTTGAATAGTCATCTTGTTCATGAACTAAATTATGAGGATGTTAAAACGCGTATTCAAAATCTTTCTATTGAAGGAGAAAAGGCGGAGTATTTCTGGAACACGATAAGAGGCAATATTGATAAAGTCAATGAAGCTGTCTTGTGGTGGAAGATTATTCATGATGAACAAAGCTTTGAGACAGTGGCGCCTGAAGATCGTGCATTTGTGTGTCAGTCACTCAATGTTTTGCCTACAGGTACATTAAATGAAGAAAGTTGGAAAGTTTGGACGACGGCATTAAAAGAAAAAACAGGTCGTAAAGGAAAAGCTTTATTTATGCCGTTACGCCAAGCACTGACTGGAATGGATCATGGACCTGAAATGGGGAAGCTTTTGCAACTTTTGGGGCGTGAAAAAGTTATAGAAAGATTGGTTAGGCAAAGTGAATAAAACAATGTTTTCAAAACACTTTGTCTATTTTTTGCATTCTCAAAAATAGTAAAAATTCAGTTTAATTACGGGTTTTTATGAACATAAATGCTGGGATATCATTACCAAATCCAAGCGGAGCGTCCTCTTTATTTTTTCGAGAGCTATGTTGTTCAAGGGGGAGGGCTTTATTATGATTTTCAGTTTGAATATAATCCACTTTATCGCTTTTAAAGAGCTTTTTAGTTTGAACAATGCGCTTTGGAGAATCAGCTTTCTTTAATGATGTTGGAGATTTTTTCTTTAAAATAATATCATCTTCTTGATCATTTTTCGTTAGAGTAGAGAGGTCTCCGCTAAGCCATTCAATTTTTTCGTTGCTGATTTCTTCAATAGTATGGACATATTTTTGGTCAGCTTTTGTAACGATGGTGAAAGCTTTTCCAGTACGATTTGCACGTCCTGTCCGACCAATACGATGAATATAGTCTTCAGCGTGTGTGGGAACATCATAATTAAAAACATGGCTTACTGCTGGAATGTCGAGTCCACGAGCAGCAACATCAGAAGCGACAAGAAGTTTGAGTTTATTATTTTTAAAATCAGTTAGTGTGTTTGTGCGCGAATATTGGTCCATATCACCATGAAGTGCACCTACACTAAAATTATGTCTTATGAGTGATCTAAAAAGTTCAGAAATATCTCTCTTTCGATTACAAAAAATAATTGCATTTTTAAGTTCATCGCCTTCATTGTGAATAAGTTCTCGCAAAACAGCTCTTTTATCCCATGACTTATTTCCAGATTTAACGAGTCGTTGTGTAATTGTGGGGGCTGTTGAAGAGGCTTTTGTAACTTCAACAGATACTGGAGAATGTAAAAATTGCTTTGTGAGTTTGGTGATTTCTGGTGCCATTGTTGCCGAAAAGAACAAGGTTTGACGCGTAAAAGGGGTTAGTTTACAGATACGTTCAATATCAGGAATGAATCCCATATCTAACATGCGATCAGCTTCATCAATGACAAGAATTTCAACTCCCATCAGCAGTAATTTACCGCGTTCAAAATGATCGAGGAGGCGTCCTGGTGTTGCGATAAGAACATCAGCCCCTCGCTCAAGTTTACGATCTTGCTGTTCAAAAGATACACCGCCAATCAAAAGTGCAACATTTAAACGATGATTTATTCCATACTTATCGAAATTTTCTTCAACTTGCGCTGCAAGTTCTCGTGTTGGTTCTAATATAAGAGTACGGGGCATTCGAGCTCTTGCACGGCCTTTTTCAAGGAGTGTGAGCATAGGCAAAACGAAGGAAGCGGTTTTTCCCGTTCCTGTTTGAGCAATTCCTAAAACATCTTTTTTTTGTAGTACATGAGGAATTGTTCCACTCTGAATAGGCGTTGGAACTATATAACCGGCTGATTTTATGGCTTTAATAACTTTTGCGGAAAGACCTAAATCATCGAAACTGTTTAAAGGTGTTATCATTTTTTTATCAATTGCTCTGCGATTTTAATTTCGCTTTTTAAACCATTTTAGAGGGGTAAGGAGACCTCATAAAAAAGTCATTTATAACAGCCATATACGCATAGAAAGCATAATACAATAATTAATAGCGAAATTGTTCTGATAAAATGCGTTCATCCCATGAGTGATTAGAGTCAAAAAGGATTGAGGCTGTTAATTCTGTTGCTGTTGAAATAGTCACTGAATGGACAGATTTAACTTCAACATTATCCGCTGCAGCATTTACAGGGCGTTTGTCAGATTCGAGCATATCAAAGCGTACTGTTGCTGTATTGGCAAGCAATGCTCCATGCCAACGCCTTGGGCGAAAGGGACTAACAGGAGTAAGAGCCATAAGTGGAGCTATAAGGGGGAGAATAGGCCCTTGTGCTGATAAATTATAGGCGGTTGATCCTGCTGGTGTGGCAACAAGGATTCCATCGCAACTTAATTGTTCCATACGTACATTGCTATCAATGCTAATTCGAATTTTTGCTGCTTGATAAGATTGACGAAAAAGAGAAACTTCATTGATTGCGAGTGCTTCAATCGTCTCTTGATACGCAGCTTCCGCGATCATGCGTAAGGGATGAATTTCTTTTTTATGTGCGGCAGCAATACGATTTGGCAATTTTTTTTCATGAAATTCATTCATAAGAAATCCCACAGAGCCTTGATTCATGCCATAAATAGGTTTCCCAGTGTTCATAACATCTCGCACTGTTTGTAACATTGTTCCATCGCCACCGATTGCAATAACAACGTCTGCCTCTTCTAGGGAAGAATGACCATAAACAGAAATTAATTTACGAGTCGCTTTAAGAGCTTCCTCAGTCTCTGCGGAAATAAAATGAAAGCGATTTGGTAATGTCATCATTAAAAATTATCCTGATATTCACAACTTATTTTTTAGCTTATTTAGAGAAAATTTTGAAGCTATATATAAAAACGTTTTTATAAGAAAAAGCATTATATACGGAAACTAATCTGTTTAGAGCAATGTATCATAGAATGATAGGATAAAAGATTATACAGTAATATAAGCTATGAAAGCGTATTTTTAAAAAGAATTATAATTCATCATTGATGCTTAGAGTATGATCAGTTAAAAGGCAACTGTTTAAATTGTAAGCACCCGTAGCTCAGCTGGATAGAGCGCTGCCCTCCGAAGGCAGAGGTCACAGATTCGAATTCTGTCGGGTGCACCAAACTTTCCAGTTCCACTTCATACCATTTTGATAGTCAATATTATCTGTATTAAAGAAGCCATTTTATTAAAATTGATTTTATCTGCTCTCTTATATTACAATAGTATTGATACACAAAACGCTATAAATGTTCTGATACATATGGTTGGTGATATGTTCTTATATTCAAAGTAGTGTGATTTTTAAGCTATAGTTTCTTAATTGTTTACATGTATTGTATTAATTATAAATTTTATTATTAAAATTTATGTTTAAACATAATTAAATTATAATTAAGATACTATTTGTATTATGTTTAAAGAGAGTAGTTTTTTACTATCTGGAGGGGGAATTTATGATGCAAAAAATACAAACGAATTCTGCAAATAATAAAAAACCGAATATTGTCTCATGTTAAGAAAGTATGGGGAAAAGACTTTTCTCATAAACTGATCTATTAAAAAAGCAAATGATTGATTTTGTTATTTATAAATTAAAGAAAGAATGAACAGGGTTCATTTCCCTGATTGGTTTTAAATTTTCTCAAAGAGTTGCTATAACTTTTTTATTTTATAGATTAAGGTCAATAATGCTAAATGTTATATTTTAATTAAATGAAAGAAAATTATGACTATTCTACTAAAACCAGGTGAGGTAACACTTAGCGAACTTGAGTCTGTTTATTTCAAAGGTGAGGTGAGCAAACTTCACAGTGATACGCATTTTGCTATCAGAAATGGAGCAGAACGCATTGCTGAAATTTCTGCTGGAAGTGAGCCAGTTTATGGCATCAATACTGGTTTTGGTAAATTGGCTTCAATTAAAATTGATGCAAGCGATGTAACTATTTTACAGAGAAATCTTATTTTGTCACATTGTTGTGGTGTGGGAGAACCTTTATCTGAAAATATTGTGCGTTTGATAATGACTTTAAAGCTTCTTTCTTTGGGGCGAGGGGCTTCTGGTGTTCGTTTAGAATTAGTACATTTGCTAGAAGATATGCTTTTAAGAGGAGTTATTCCTGTTATTCCTGAAAAGGGATCTGTTGGTGCATCAGGTGATCTTGCTCCACTTGCTCATATGGCTGCTGTTATGATGGGAAAAGGAGAAGCGTTTTTTCAAAACATTCGTATGAGTGGGGCAGATGCTCTAGAGAAGGCTGAATTATCTCCTATTGTTTTGCAAGCAAAAGAAGGTCTTGCTCTTATCAATGGCACTCAAACATCGACAGCGCTTGCTCTTGCTGGCCTTTTTCGTAGTCAACGAGCATTGTGTGGTGGGCTTCTTGCAGGAGCATTGACAACAGATGCGATTATGGGATCAACAGTCCCCTTTCATCCCGATATTCATCTTTTACGAGGTCATTATGGACAAATTGCTGTATCGCAAACATTAGAAAAGCTTTTAAAAGATTCAGGAATTCGAACTGCACATTTGCGTGGTGATGATCGTGTACAAGATCCTTACTGTATACGTTGTCAACCCCAAGTTATGGGTGCATGTTTTGATATTCTTATCGCAGCAGCGAAAACACTCATTATTGAAGCGAATGCAGTCACAGATAATCCATTGATTTTGAATAATGGAGAGGTTGTGTCAGGTGGAAATTTTCATGCTGAACCTGTCGCATTTGCTGCTGATCAAATTGCTCTTGCTTTATGTGAAATAGGCTCTATTTCTCAAAGGCGGATTGCTCTTATGGTTGATCCAGCAGTTTCTTATGGGTTACCAGCTTTTTTAGCAAAAAATGCTGGTCTTAATTCAGGTTTTATGATTGCCGAAGTAACAGCAGCTGCTTTAATGTCGGAAAATAAACAAATGGCATATCCTGCTTCTGTTGATTCAACACCAACTTCAGCAAATCAGGAAGATCATGTGTCAATGGCGTGCCATGGTGCTCGTCGGCTCTTGCCAATGAGCGAAAATCTTTTTACTATTATCGCTATTGAAACGCTTATTGCTGCACAAGGAATTGAATATCGTGCTCCTTTAAAAACAAGCACTTTTTTGCAGTCTGTTATGAAACATTTACGCAAAAATATTGATACTCTTAAAGAAGATCGTTACATAGCTCCAGATCTTCATAGAGGATATACCCTTGTGTGTGAAGGCCAATTATTATCTATTTTACCAGAAAAAATCTTTCCTTCCTTAGGTTTTTAATAATATTTATTTTGAGGCTAATGATGAAGGGAAGATGTTTAATTATGGAGCTTCCTCTTATAAAATCTAGAAAATCAATACTATATTGAATCATTAAATAAATGATGTCTTCATTTATTTAATGATAATATATTTTCTATTTGTAGCTGATGATCTTTTTTATTATATTTTACCATGATTTAATTTATCTTCATCAACTTACAAAAACTATAAGATTGAAATCTCTATTCTTTCTAGTTTATAGTATAATTTTTATTCTAAGTTATATAATGCACAAAAATTATATATAAGAATATTATTAAATAATTTTTTATTTTCTACTCTTCTTATTTATTAATATTTTATGAGTTTTATAGTTCATTTTTGGTATTTTAAGTAAAAAGGGAGCAAGAAATGTTTAAAAGTGCTAGATTATGTGTTTTAATAGCTGTCCTTTTTTGTTTTTCACAAATTGTTGAGGTTCATGCAAATTTTAAGAGAAGTAACTTTCCAGAGGAGAGTTTCATGACCATAGTGACTCAAGAGAAAGATCTTCTTGTTTCGGTGACAAATAAAGGTCTTATTGTTATTTCAGGACAAACGCCCAGAGGAAAGGAAGGAGTTATTATCGGGCCGTCAGTCAAAGATGCTATTTTTACCGTAATATTTTTTTTCATTGGAAAGCTTGCAGTTAAGGCAGTTGGAGTTCTTAAAAGACGAGCTGTAGATGCACTTTCTCATGCTTTTGAGAACTGGCGAGATTCGCTTTATCACTGAATTGAGCTATTCAATTAGCATTAAAAGTTTGTTTTATAAGCTATTATAATTTGTAATTATTATAGGCACAAAGAGAGCTTTTTTTAAAGTAATAAAAAAGTTTAATATACACATGTTTAATGCCCCTATTATGAATTTTTAGGCTTCTATTTCGGTGCACTTAGAATAGAAGCCTAAGAGTTTATGTTACATTAAAGCTCATTTTTCTGTAAAAAATTAAATAATACGAAATGAATTAAATGACAATTATAAAAAAATTCATTATCATCTTATTTCAATAAAATGATACGAAATTGCAGAGTAATTTGTAATAAGAGTGTTTTTCATTGTTTAGAGCAAAGTATTTGACTGGCTGGTCTTCAATGCTTTTTGAAATATATTTGTGAAAAAAATATGGGGCTTTATTTGTCGTAGAGCTTAGTTGTCATACTGGTTTTTTCAATATTTCAATGAAGAAGGAAAAAATGGTAACAAGTGAACTGAAACGGGGTATGAACAAACGCCAAGTTATTTTTTTAGCTCTTGGCTCTGCTATTGGTACAGGTCTTTTTTACGGATCTGCCCAAGCGATTAAGCTTGCGGGTCCCAGTGTTTTGATTGCCTATTGTATTGCTGGTTTAGCTATTTTTATGGTTATGCGCGCTTTGGGCGAGATGATTATACATAATCCGTTGCCTGGTTCTTTTGCACGTTATGCTGCCAATTATATATCACCGTTAGCTGGTTTTTTAACGGGATGGACATATGTATTTGAGATGATTCTTGTTGGTTTAGCTGATATTACAGCTTTTGCAACCTATATGGGTTTTTGGTATCCTCATGTTGCGCCTTGGATATGGGCTCTTAGCATTACATTGATCATTACAGGGATTAATCTAGCAGCAGTAGAAGTATATGGTGAATTAGAGTTTTGGTTATCTTCCATTAAAATTATTGCTATCATTGCAATGATTATTTTAGGGATAGCAATTATTTTGTTTGGTTGGAATACAAATATAAATTCCTCTGCTGTTACTATTCAAAATTTATGGAAAAATGGTGGTATTTTCCCCAATGGTTGGTTTGGTTTTTTGGCTTGTTTTAGTGTTGTTGTCTTTGCTTTTGGTGGCATAGAAATCATAGGAATGGCAGTAATGGAAGTACAAAATCCTTATCAAACGATCTCAAAGGCAATTAATTCTACTCCAGTTCGTATTTTGCTGTTTTATATCATGACCTTAGCTATTTTAATGTCCCTTTATCCTTGGAATAAAATTGGTCTTATGGACAGTCCTTTTGTTTCAATTTTTGAAAACCTTGGGATTTCATATGCAGCGAATGTTTTGAACATTGTTGTTGTTACTGCAGCTATTTCGGCGATGAATAGCGGAATGTATGGTGCTTGTCGTATGATACATGGATTATCGCAGGAAGGTTATGCTTTAAAGAACTTTCAGTATTTATCGAAAAATGGTATACCTATTTTGGTTATTTTATTAATCTTTATCATTTTCCTTCTTGGTGTAGTTCTTAATTATTTTTATCATGAAGGGCTTTTTTTTCTTATTGCAGCGATGGCAACATTTGCAACAGTTTTTGTGTGGATGATGATTTTACTTTCGCAAATTTTTATGCGGCTTAAAATGCTTAAAGAAGTACAGGATGGTTTAAAATTTCCAATTCCATTTTGGCCCATTGGACCGATTTTATCTGTTTTATTTATGGTTTTTATCTTTATTCTATTATGGTTTTTCGATGATACACGGCCAATTCTAATCGTGGGTATTATTTGGCTTATTGGGCTTGTTATTTGTTTCTATGCACTTAAATTTTATAATTTAAAGAGAAATCAAGATACACTAGAATTTAAGTAAGGCTTAACTTGAGAAAATAGCTGTGATTGCAAGAGAGAAATACGTCTTGTAATTGCTTTATACAATTTATAGTATTGGCGCGGGTAACAATCCATAAAAGAAGAAAGCCTTGTTTTATGAAATAAAAAGTCTTTTTATAATATATGCAAGCTAGCTAGTAGAAAACGTTTTAAAACTTACAGTTTAAAAATATAAAAGCAAAATAAGTCAATCCAAATTTGGATTGAGTGATTTCAGTCCCCCAAAAATTAGGGACAGCTATTGAGACAATGATAAGCAAACAAAATTCAAAATCATTATAAGATTATAAAGGTATGGAATTTTACTCAATTTTAGAAAAAACGAGACTGTTTAAAGATAGCTCTATGCTTAAATGATAATGCTTCCAAAATTGGGTTGGTTAATTTTCAAAGAAGTTACATTTAGTGCAAAATGAAAATACGCATAGCATTTCTAAATGAATGTTTAAGCGTTTGAAACTTATGTTTTATAACAGTTACTATTTGCTCTTAAGAACATTTCACTTATGAAACAACAAAGATCTAGATTTAACAGCAGAGCAAATCTTAAGATCGTACTTTTTATGAAAGCGTTTGTTTATTGTTTTATGAAAAACTGCTTTTAAAAACCAACGCTTGTAAATGTAAAAACCGGTTTTTTACAGATATTCACTTAATATGCATTTGCTTTTGATTATATTGATAAACCTACCAAACGTTTTGATTTTAGAATGTAAGTTTTTTCAATTCACACAACTCAATTTTTCGAGATCAGTACATTGAAACATTTTAAAAAGGCATTACTTTAAATAAGCTTATTCAAAGATAAGAGACGTTATTTTTGATACGTTTATAGCCGTAAAAAAGCACCTCCCACGCTTTTTTTATTCTGTTGTATCAACAATTTTTACAACATTGTTACTTTCATAAACTTCACAATTTTTATGAAGCAATCTTACTTTGATTTGTTTGTTAAATCTTGCATTCCCATAGAGCTTGCTATAAATTTTGGTACCTCTAAAAATTTTAGTTTCATTATAGATTTTGTCATTTTCATAAACAGTTTGCATTTAAAGAACCGCGGCTTTATCACCAATGCAGCAGTTTCAATATAGTCCTCAATATTGCGACAGTTTTTGCATTGAGACGATTCATAAGAGGCATTTTAGTCCTTTTGTTTCCTCATTTTACCCTCACGCCAGCCTCGCTTTTGATGTGCAAGGGAATGGTTTTGATTGCTTCAAGATAAACAGGTTTGAAATGAGAGAAGCCTACGATATTCGAGTCTTTAATTCAATATGCAAATAGCAAATTATCATTATAAATCAATGTATTGTATGGTGCAAATGCATCGCCCAAATTTTAATGTAAACCGATTGGCTAAATAAGCTACTCAAATGCCCGATAGAACATTAAAAATCTGGCTGTTTAAAACAGATAGTGCAGAAATGTACTGGTTTGCCTTAGGGCAGTTGGCACAATAGGCATAATCCCAAGTTATGTGTGAGTATTTTTGTAAAGACAGTATATCTTTGAAATAATGATAATTTTGTAGACATATTTTTATAAATATATCTACAGTTATTAACAAATTATCTTTTATTGCTATATTTTTGTTCATATCATTTTTTATAGTATTTTTGATTTTTATAATTTAATTTAACTTAGTTATAAGTTTATCATTAAAATTTATTTTATTATTTAAAATATTAATTAAGCTTATGTTTCAATTTTGGCTAACGGAACAAAGGGCAAAGTAAAGCTTCATATCTTCTCTTTCAATAAACAAAAATCATATTTTAATCTGGCGTTGTACAATAAACCTAGAGCTATATAGATATTTTATTGCTTATCGGTGATAAAAAAATACGATCGATGCTATAGAGATTACAAAAGACTGATTTTTTTTGCATGTAATTCATATCTTTTTACGAGCTTATTTGAAATAACGCAGAGAAAAATGAGTAAAGAAGAGATAGTGAAATTTATGATAAGCTTTTTCATTTTCTAGCGTTATGACTACTTTTATCTTTCACAGTTCATTCATTGCACATATGATCAATCCTAAAATTTCCATTTTAAGCTTATAGTGAAGCGCTATTTGAATCTGTTCTTTAAAGCATTCTATTGAATGGATTATAAGAATACCTAAGATAATAAAATATCACAAGAGTGAGTACTTTTGTTTAATAGAGAAAAAATATAACTGCTTATTGAACACGCAATTTATCCATATCATGTTACTTAAATTTTTTCTCTTTAAAATATACGTTTGAGTTCACTTTCGTGATTGATATCTCTTACGATGAAAAGACATATGCATTAATCGAGTTATTCATAAATTTTGTGCACAACATTTAAAGCTATACGATAACATAATCTTGCGCCTATTGCGGATTTCATTCTTATGAACTGCATAGTGATGAATATTACACATATTTGCAAAAAATGCTTTTATCGGGCATTATTTTGTTTCTTTGTGGTTTACAATTTTTTTGATCATTTTATCTTAAACTAGAGGGAGTATGTATTCATTTCTCTTTATCTATTTTATTTCAAAAGGGCGGAGTTATAGGAATGTCAAAAAAAGTCATGATCGTGGAAGATAACGAATTGAATATGAAGTTATTCCGTGATCTTGTAGAAGCGAGTGGCTACGAAACTGTTGAGACGCGTAATGGTCTTATGGCATTAGATTTGGCGCGTTCATCAATGCCTTCTCTTATTCTTGTCGATATTCAGTTGCCTGAAGTGTCAGGGATAGACGTTATTAAGCAATTAAAAGAGGATGAGAAGCTTCGATCTATTCCCGTTGTCGCTGTAACAGCCTTTGCGATGAAAGGGGATGAAGAGCGAATTCGTGCCAGTGGATGTGAGGAATATATGTCAAAGCCCATTTCCGTTCCTCATTTTATCACCATGGTAAAGCATTTTTTAGACTGAATCATTTGTTCAATGATGATGGAACAAATACCGAAAAGTTTGTGAGATTATTAAAGATATACTGCTAATGTTTTTATGAACGTGCGTCTAGCCATATCTGAAAGGCTAAAAGACAGATTCTAAAAATGAAAATCAAAGTTTTGAAGCTTTTGTGATCGATTCTTTAACATTCATCTCACGAAAAATGTGGGCATCTCTGTTTTCTTCTGACAGATATAAATTTATCACACACTTTACTCAAAAGTGGTATCGATAAGTGAGTGAAATCTCATGCTATAGGATCATTCTTTTAGAAAACAAAAAAGCCCCGCTGGAAACGGGGCTCTATGCGGTGTACAAAAATTAAAATTAACGCTTTGAAAACTGGAAAGAACGACGCGCTTTCGCTTTACCGTACTTTTTACGTTCAACAACACGGCTATCACGGGTAAGAAAGCCACCTTTTTTCAAAATTGTACGAAGCTCTGGTTCGTAATAGGTTAAAGCTTTGGAAATACCATGGCGTACTGCACCAGCTTGTCCAGAAAGACCGCCTCCAGCAACGGTTGCAACAATATCAAATTGACTATCCCTATTTGTTGCAACAATTGGCTGACGAAGGATCATTCTCAAAACAGGACGTGCAAAATATTGTTCAAATTCCTTATTGTTAATAGTAATTTTTCCAGAGCCAGGTTTAATCCATACGCGAGCAACAGCATCTTTACGTTTTCCTGTTGCATAGGCACGTCCTTGTGAATCAAGCTTTCGCACATAAATAGGAGCGACATTTTCATGAGCTTGCGTACTATTTGTTATAGTTCCAAGCTCGGCAAGAGAATTAATTTCAGCCATAATCAAGCAATCCTTTTATTTTTGCGATTTAAAGCACCAATGTCAAGAGCTTCGGGCTGCTGTGCTGCATGCGGGTGTTGGCTCCCAGCATAAACACGAAGATTCTTCAATTGACGACGACCAAGAGGCCCACGAGGAATCATGCGCTCCACAGCTTTTTCAACAACGCGTTCAGGAAAACGCCCTTCAAGAATTTGACGCGCTGTACGTTCCTTAATTCCACCAATATAGCCGGTATGCCAATAATATTTTTTATCTGTATATTTTTTACCGGTGAGAGATATCTTGTCTGCATTGATTACAATAACATTGTCACCATCATCAACATGTGGCGTAAATGTAGCTTTATGTTTACCACGTAAGCGGTTAGCAACAAATGTGGCAAGACGACCTAAAACAAGGTTTTCTGCGTCAATAATAACCCATTTTTTCACCACTTCAGTTGGCTTTTGTGAAAAAGTTGCCATAGAAGTATCCTTTATTAAAGCCCTTGTAATACGAGGGCAATACTCATTGTTTGCGTTGAAAATTGTTAGCACAGCAAAATATTTAACGCTTATTCTTTGCTCTGATATAATGTCTTTTGATTTACGTCAAGAGAAAATAAAAGCTTTATAAAACAGCGCGTTATCATTGAGGTATTATGATACCGTATATAGATAAAGTACTTATGTACATTTCATTGAGAATGAATGGGGCAAAAGACTATTTTATCTTTAAAGCCTGATTGTATTTTATGCACCTTCATTATAAAATAAACAACAATGCAGCAGTCCCGTTATTTTCTTGATGTTGAATCTTCTGCTTGTGGTCAGGCTTGGTTAGATGCCCTTGATGTTCAGGGGCTAAACAATGCGCGCGCTATTTCTCAAAAATTTGGTTTTCCAGATCAATTAGCCCGTGTTCTCTCGGCGAGAGATGTTGATGAATCTGAAGCTGTTGCTTTTATCAATCCAACATTGCGTACACTCATGCCTTCTCCAGAAAGTTTTGTTGATATGCAATGCGCAACAGAGCGCATCGTAAAAGCTATTCTCAATAAAGAAAGGATTGCAGTTTTTGGTGATTATGATGTGGATGGTGCTTGTTCATCGGCACTCATTGCACGTTTTCTTCGTGCTTTGGCTATCGAAGTCAAAATTTATATTCCTGATCGTATTGTTGAAGGATATGGCCCCAATGAACAAGCAATGAGGATGTTAGTACAACAAGGCGCTGATTTGATTATTACAGTGGATTGTGGTGCAAACAGCCCAGATGCAGTCAAAGCAGCAAGGCTAGCAGGTGCTGATGTTGTCGTTTTAGACCATCATCAAATGTCAGAAATTCATCAAGAAGCTGTTGCGCTTGTAAATCCTAATCGTTCTGATGATTTTTCTGGACAAGGGCATTTATGTGCTGCTGGTGTTGTCTTTGTGACCTTAGCATGGGTTCATCATTTGTTGAGAAAGAAAAAGTTTGCAGGAAAACTTCCTGACCTTCTCAGTATGCTTGATCTTGTTGCTTTGGCAACCATATGTGATGTCGTTCCATTACAAGGTGTTAATCGTGCTTTTGTGACGAAAGGGCTTCAAGTTGCGCGTTGTATGCATAATCCTGGGATAACGGCTTTAACAAAGGTTGCACGTATAGGTGAACCACTTAATAGCTTTCATTTAGGTTTTTTATTAGGTCCTAGAATTAATGCGGGAGGACGTATTGGTGATCAGGCTTTGGGGGCACGTTTGCTCAGCTGTGAGGATAAAGATGAAGCAAACAGATTAGCAGAACAATTAAATCAACTTAACAAAGAACGTCAAGAAATGGAGGACATTCAATTAGCACAGGCAGAATCCTATATTGATTCCCTTTATCAAGATCGAGAGACACCTTTGTCGCTTGTTATTTCTCATCAAGAATGGCATCCGGGGATTATTGGTATTCTTGCATCTCGTTTAAAAGAGCGTTTTTTTTGTCCTGTTTTTGCTATTGCATTGAAAGAAGATGGAAGCGGGGTGGGATCAGGCCGCTCAATTAGCGGCATAGATTTAGGAGCACTTGTTCGTGAAGCTGTGACACTCAATTTATTAGCAAAAGGAGGGGGGCATAGTATGGCAGCGGGGATTACAATCCAATCAACAAAAATTGAAAGTTTTCGAGAATGGCTGCAAGAAAAAGTCTCTTTAATGGTTTCACAATTGCGTGCTAAAAAGTCACTCCGTATAGATGGTTGTCTTTCTGCCTCTGGTGCGAATAAAGAACTTTTTGATATGATTGAAAAGGCAGGCCCTTTTGGTTCAGGAAATACGACACCTGTTTTTGTTCTCCCTTCTCATCGCTTAACAAATTTATCTGAGGTTGGTAAAGGGCATTTACGCCTTGTTATATCTAATATTGAAGGGCAAAGATTGCAAGGAATAGCTTTTCATGCTGTGGGAACAGCGCTTGGGGATTTTTTATCTAAAAATGTTGGTGAAATGATCCATTTGGCTGGTAATCTTAGTTTGAATTATTGGAACGGAACAATCACTCCACAACTGCGTACAATTGACGCTGCCACAGTGGTTTAAGAGCACTCTTTAAAAAAACTAAATATCAAGATTGGAAGCAAAAGTAGAGTTTTCTTGTATGAAATGGAAGCGCGCTTCCGGTTTTGTTCCCATAAGATTTTCTACGGTATTTTTTGTTTCTTGCATTTTCATTGCATCAATAGAAACGCGAAGCAATGTGCGTTTTTTAGGATGCATCGTCGTTTCTTTGAGCTGTTCAGCACGCATTTCACCAAGCCCTTTAAAACGCCCAATTTCAATTTTAACTTTTCCGGTGAATTCGGTCTTTAGCAATTCATCCTTATGGGTGTCATCACGTGCATAAGCAACTTTGCCTCCTTGCGATATTCTATAAAGGGGAGGGACTGCAAGGTATAAATGCCCCTGACGAATAAGCTCAGGCATCTCTTGAAAGAAGAAGGTAATTAGGAGTGAGGCAATATGCGCACCGTCAACATCTGCATCTGTCATAATGATGATACGTTCATATCTGAGATCTTTTTCACGATATTGAGAGCGGGTTCCACATCCAAGTGCAAGGATCAGATCGCTAATTGTTTGGCTTGAGTGCATTTTTTCGTGTGCAGCACTGGCTACATTGAGGATTTTCCCACGAAGAGGCAAAATCGCTTGATTTGCTCTGTTTCGTGCTTGTTTAGCAGAACCACCGGCAGAATCACCTTCAACAATGAATAATTCAGCGCCAGCAGCATAGTTTTGACTACAGTCTGCGAGTTTGCCAGGAAGACGTAATTTACGTACAGCCGTTTTTCGATTGATTTCTCTATCATGACGCCGTTTAACACGTTCTTCAGCACGTTCAATAACCCAATCAAGAAGTTTTGTTGATTCTTGTGGAGAATTGGTCAGCCAATGATCAAAAGGATCGCGTATTGCATTCTCAACGATACGCTGCGCTTCGATTGTTGCTAATCGGTCTTTGGTTTGTCCAACAAATTCAGGATTTTTGATGAAAACGGAAAGTATTGCAGCCGTTGAAATCATAATATCGTCTGATGTAATGATGGAGGCGCGCTTGTTTCCGATTAATTCAGCATAAGATTTTAAGCCACGCAAAAGAACTTGGCGTAGTCCTGTTTCATGCGTTCCCCCTTCTTCGGTGGGAATAGTATTGCAATAAGATTGTACATGAGCATCACCGCCATGCCAAGCGATGGCCCACTCAACACAGCCATGGCCATTATCTTGTTTGGTTTTGCCAGAAAAAATTTCTGATGTTACTCGATATTCATCTTTTAGTGATGAGAGTAAATAGTCTTTAAGCCCATCAGGGAAATGAAAAACAGCTTTTTCAGGAATATTTTTCGTTCCTTCGAGTATGACAGGATCGCAATTCCAGCGAATTTTGACACCGCCAAAAAGATAAGCTTTAGAGCGCGCCATCTTATAAATTTTTTCTGGGTCAAAAATTGCTTTTTCACCAAAAATTTTACTATCAGGATGAAAACGAACGCGTGTACCACGACGATTATAAATCTCTCCCAAATCTTCTAATCCAGATTGAGGAATACCGCGTGAAAAGCGTTGTCGATAAAGTTTTCGTTCTCGCGCTACTTCGACTTCCATATCATCAGAAAGAGCATTAACAACAGAAATTCCTACTCCATGAAGCCCACCAGAAGTTTGATAAGCTTTTCCATCAAATTTTCCACCTGAATGGAGTTGCGTCATAATGACTTCAAGAGTAGATTTATCAGGCATTTGAGGATGATTTTCAACAGGAATGCCGCGCCCATTGTCTGTAACGCTCACATAACCGTTTTTTTCTAATGATACATCAATGAAGTCTGCATAACCAGCAACAGCTTCATCCATGGCGTTGTCAATAATTTCAGCAAACAAATGATGCAGTGCTTTACTATCTGTGCCACCAATATACATGCCAGGGCGTAAACGCACGGGCTCCAAACCTTCAAGTACGCGAATAGAGAGAGCAGTATAGCTATCTTCTGTTGAATCTTTAGTATTTTTTTTTGAAGCCACAGTTTTTATGTTCACTGAAGATTGCAGATTTTTTTCTTTTGTATTTATCCGAGACTGAACATTATTAAAAATACTAAAAAGATCTTTGCTGTTATCGCTCATAGCGTTTGATTATCCACCTCATAAATATAATCTTCATGAAAATAAAGTTTATGCCTGTTTTTTATTTAAAAATCAATGCAGTTAGGAAACATCAATTGTTGGACCAAAAATTTGTTCAAATGCTTGTTTGAGAGCGATATCAATATTATACATTGTTACAGGAACACTTAAGTCAAAAAAACTGGTTACACCATAATTTGAGATTCCGCAGGGAACAATTCCTGAATAATGCGCTAAATTAGGATTAACATTAATGGAAACTCCATGAAAGCTCACCCATTTTCGCACGCGAATGCCAATGGCGGCGATTTTATCTTCCGAAGAAATACTATTTTGTGTTGAGGTGAAATTATGTCGTTTAACCCAAACACCAACACGATCTTCACGGCGCTCCCCTTTAATGTTAAATTTGGCAAGCATTTGTATAATCCATTCTTCTAATGCGCTAATGAATGCACGGATATCTTGTTTTCGGCGTTTCAGATCAAGCATAATATAAGCAATACGCTGTCCTGGACCATGATATGTAAATTCACCACCTCGACTTGCCTCATAAACAGGAAATAAATGAGGTGCTAAAAGGTCTTTTTTATTTGCACTTGTACCAGCTGTATAAAGGGGGGGATGTTCAAGCAGCCAAACTTGTTCAGGTGCACCTTTTGCAAAAATATTTTCTACACGCTCTTGCATATAACCCAGTGCTTCAGGATATTCAATCAAGTTATGACTTATTTTCCATTCAACGGGTGAATTTCCAGAGATCGCTTTAAACTGATGTGATAAGTGATCACGATCAATATGTTTTGATGCAAATGTCATGAGCAATATTTATGTTTGTATTTGAATGTGTTATGTAATTTAAGTAGCGGAATTATAGCTTAAGCTATAAAATAGTTTATTAAAAGTAAGGGAATAAGTTTATAAATTTTGTCTTAAGAAAAAGTTTGCTATGTATAAAAATATACATTCATTTTACCATCTTCCTGTTGCACCACCACCACCGGACGAACCACCACCACCTCTAAATCCTCCTCCTGAATTATTGCCAAAAATTTCACCAGAACGTCCACCACGAGCATTCAAATTTAAAAACCAAGGTGTGAAAATTATACCCATCCAAAGATATTTTTGTGGCCCTACTTTTTTTCCGAAAATCATTGCGAGAACGGGCAGAACAAACATGATAAAAAATATTAAAAAGATGATTGTACTCGTTATCATTTCTTCTTTTTCAGCTTGTTTACGTTGTGCTTCAACAATTTTAGCCTTTTCTCTCATTCGCACAGAAAAATCAGAATCACTTTCTGTAATGACTTTGATAATTGCATGAACCGCTTCAACAATTCCTTTTTTATAATTGCCTTCACGAAAATGAGGAAGAATGAAGCTATTAATGATAACAGCAGAAAGAGCATCTGTGAGCACGCCTTCCAAACCATAGCCCACTTCAATACGCATTTCACGTTCATTGGGTGCAATAACAAATAATACACCATTATTGATTTGTTTTTGACCTAATTTCCATCTGCGAAAAAGAAGATTACTGTATGTTTCTATATCACTTCCTGAGAGGGTAGGGAGAGTTACAATAACAATTTGGTCTCCCGTTTTCTCTTCGAGCTCAGCGAGTTTTTTTGTTAAATCTTGCTTTATTGTATTATCAAGCAAATGAGCCACATCGTTAACATAGCCAGTTAAGGGAGGAAACTGAAGCTGCGCGTGGGCGACATTCACCAATGCAATTGTCAGATAGAGAATGCTTAAATAAGTCCTTAAATATAAAAAAACATTGCGTTGTATAGAATGTCTAAACGCTTTCATTAATTAAAATTAACCTTCGGTGTTTGTTGGCTATTGGTATCAATCGTAAATGTTGGCATAGGTTTAGCATCACGAAACCATAATTTAGCCCAAATCATTGTTGGCATTGTTTTGAGTGCTGTATTGTAAATCCGTACTGTTTCAATATAATCACGGCGTGCAACAGAAATTCGATTTTCAGTTCCTTCTAATTGTGATTGAAGAGCAAGAAAATTCTGATTTGCTTTAAGATCAGGATAGTTCTCAACCACAGCCATAAGACGTGAAAGTGCGCTTGATAAATTTGCTTGATTGTTGAGATATTGTTGCATTATTTCTGGATTACTCAACATATCGGCATTAATATTTACTTGTGTTGCTTTGGCACGTGCTTCAATGACATTTGTAAAAACAGCTTGTTCATGGGCAGCATAAGCTTTGACAGTTTCCACAAGATTAGGAATGAGATCTGCACGGCGTTGATATTGGTTTAGCACTTCACTCCAAGCAGCTTGTGCTTTTTCTTCATTTGTTGGTATCGCATTAAATCCACAACCACTTAAAAATGGCATTAAAAGTACCAAGAAAATGGGGACTGAAAATTGCTTTAACATTTTAGTTATAGGATAAGTCAGTATAATTGAAACAGTTTGTACATTTAACATAAAGATACCTCCGCGGACATTTCATGTATTATATAGGATATATGTTTTCAATGAAAAGTATTTTGAATTTGGTAAAAAAGAATTTCATAAAGAAATTCATACCTTTATGATTTTATCATGTTAAAACTGATTAATTGAGAATAAAATTAATTGAGAATAAAATAGTAATTATTTTTTTAAGATAGCAATGAAAGAGATAGTTTTGGAGGATCTTAAAGGGCATTGAGGATGAGAAGCCAAAACTTTTGCGAACATTTTAAAAATGCAAATAAGAGCAATATTTAAAATTAGGTATTTTTCTTGAAAAAGCAATATATTAAATTAAATTCCTAATGTTATAAATAAAGAAAAATCTGCTATGTGTGAGGAATAAGAAGAAAAATGTTCGTGCCTATTTTATAGACTGTAAACTTCAATACATACTGAACTGAAAAAAATGAACTTATTTTACTCTGTAGTTGTTATAGAAAAACCGTTTCTGCAACTTGTTGATAAAGTTATCCAAAAGCAATGAAAAAACAAAACAGAGATAAAACCGTTCCCGTTGCTATATTAATAGAGCCTCTTATTTTTTATCTTTTTAAAGTCGCACTGGTAAATGCTATCAAAATAGTCATCAAAGTAAACCATGCAAATATGTTAGAAGGAATGTATGGTTACAAGTTCAAATCCTTTTTAAAGCCACGGCTAGAAGACAAAAATTTTGGAAAGGCTGCGATATAGAAGGTTGATACTTTAGGGTTTCGTATTTATGTAATAAAACCACCCATATAGCTGGTAAAATCTTTACTTTGTCCTTAGCATTATTTTCATTCTTTGATACGGGGCTTTTGAATTTAAGTTATTGATTATTGATGCCAGATTTAAATGATTTAACTCCTATATAGAATAAGTAGTAGCTACCCATGAATTTTACTAAAAAAGAGCGTTTTATTGTTGAGAGTAATAGCTGATACACTGGAGTATGAAAAACTTTCCTTATGCATATGTTGTTGTACACAACCCAACAACATCAGCAAACACATTCTTTTTTCCCAGTCTCGCAGCATTCTCAATGATAAGAGCCATGTTTGGATCAGGAGATATAACTAAAAAAATGAGACTATGAAAAAGGTGATTGTTTGATGGTTCATTTGACTTTGATTTCTGAAATTAATTTATCTTCAAGATATAGTTTTATTTCATCAAATGAGGAAAGTTTACCTACTCCTTGTGGCGTACCTGTATATATTATATCATCACGTCGTAACTGAATGTAGCGACTTAAGAATGAGATTATTTTCCCAAAGCTAAAAATCATATCTTTCGTATTGCCAAATTGCCTCGTTTCACCATTTAACTTCATTTCAAAAGTGATTGAATCGTTTATTTTTTCTTTGTTTATGAAATCAGAGACGTATGCGGCTCCTTTAAATCCTTTCGACAAAAACCAAGGAAGCTTTTTTTCTTTTAATTTTGTTTGTAAATCTCTAGCAGTTAGATCAAGTCCAACAGCTACTGCATCGTAATATTTTTCAGCTTCTATCTCATTGACCATAAAAGCGTCTTTTGAGATTCTGAGCACAATTTCAGTTTCGAAATGTATTTCTTTAGAAAAGTTAGGGAGATCAATTTGATTTCCTAACACGAGTGAACTGTTCGGCTTGCTAAATATAACGGGTTCATCTTCGACAGCATTGCCAAGTTCATATGCGTGTTCTACATAATTAAACCCAACGCAGTAAATATTATTAATCATAGGAGAAACCACCAAGTTTTTCATTTTCTTTTTGTATAGGTAAGATATAACTGTTGAAACAATCTCTCTTCTCATATCAATATAAAAGTTTTCTAAAAATATATGTATATGTGGATTAAATTACTCTTGATAATAGCCACTTCATAAAGTTTAGAGAAGATAATGCTGATTGTTTATCTCATTTGCTCAGAATATTGATTTTCTCAGAGGCAATATGAGCTAACTATTTCAATAATTTTGTCTATGTTTACAAACATCTCTTCCTCTTCGCTCTATTAATTAATTTTGATTATAACTTTAAACAATAAATTTTCCTAATAGATTAGCAAAAAAAGAGTTCATAGCTAAATTATCTTATGTTTATTGGAATAAACTTTGAATTCACCAAAGTTTATAAAACCTAATTTTTTATAAATGCCAGTTCCCTCGTTAGATGCTTGCATACCAATAACATGACAATTCTTTTTTTTAAAATGCTTAATGGCAATTTTTGTCATTAATGTTCCAACACCTCTTTACTGAAAATCTGGATAGGTAACAATATCATAAACTTCACCAATTTCATCCGCTTTCATACAAAAACATATGGCTACAGGATAGTTATTTATATAACCAACAAACATATCTCCATTAGGATCTTTTTTATAAAAGCCTCCTATCGTTTCATAAAATATGACTGCCTCTTTATCAAAAGGCTCGAAGACGGATGCCATAACATTTCCGTAATCTCTAAAATCTTGAAGTGATTCAACTTCCTTGATTTTGTAGTTATCCGGCATAGAAGTAACATGTGAGTCTATATTTTGTGCTAAAGCTGCCATTTCTACTTCTGTTTCAACATGTTCTAAACCCATAGATAAGAGAACTTCATAAACTTTATAATGAGACGAATGCGGTCCAACCCACCAAGCTAAAAGCAGTTTTTGTGCATTAAAAGAATCAATTATAGATTTTGCTTGATCTACAGGTATAGTTTCTTGTAAATTTTTAGCAGAGACAATGTTGAATGTGTCTGAAGCAAATATTGAATGAACAGAAGATACTCCATTTGGAATCAACAACCTTCATTTTAGGGCATAATTTCGGTAAAAAAACGTCAGATCAAATATAATCCAAAATTCTTTTAAATAAGTCTCTATAACTTGCAAGTCTGAAAAGAACTTGCCGTTAATATCAAAAAAAAATTATTCTCGGGATGGTATGAGACAATGAAAGATGTTTTTGGCACAGTTGAAGTTGTTATAGCTAAACAATGTCATGAACCAATAGGGACAGCCCATCTCACTTTTCAGTTTAATTTTACACGCTTTAACAACCTAACATATAACGATAACTTTCCAGAAAAAAACGCTTAAATCATTTTTATATGAGTGATTACTATATCTTTCTGAGATAGAAATTATTTTCTAATGATAGAAGACTAAAATTCAACAGATTGTTATAAAAAATTGCAAATCTTAAAACAACCTTCGAGTTTTTCTTAACAAACTTTAAAAAAATAAATTGGTACAAAACTAAGTGTCAAAATATAAAAATTTTCTGAGAAGCTACAGTGATTGCTCGAAAATCCTATTCCCAAACCTTTATTTATCCCGCGCCTTAAAAACTCCTATAAAATCAATAAGTTATATAAAGGCAAGGGAATTTTATGGTTATTGATTTTATTAGCTTATTTTTATGTCTGTCCCGAACCTTTTAATAGCTTATTCTCAATCATTTTATCCAAATATGAAACTAAATTTGGTCGTATAAAACTTGACTCTTATTTTTATTAATCGTATAGCATCAGTATACGATAAGGGGTGGTAATGGCGATTGTGAGTTTCAAACATAAGGGCTTAAAATTATTTTATACAACAGGGTCTACAAAAGCTATTCAAGCTGATCACGTAAAGAAATTACGCGTTATCTTAACGGCTTTAACAAGTGCTACTACGCTCGAAATGTTGAAAGCACCTGCCTTTAAAATGGCATCCTCTTAAAGGTGAACTTACAGAATATTATTTTATATGGGTGAATGGAAATTGGCGTGTTACTTTTCGCTTTATAAGAACAGATGTGGAGCTTGTTGATTATCAAGACTATCATTGATGAAAGGAATAAAAAATGATGCATAATCCTGCACATCCGGGTGAAGTTCTAAAAGTAGCTTTTTTGGAAGAAATGGGGATATCAATACAAAAATTAGCTGATCACCTCCATATGACAAGAGCTTCTCTCTCAAGAGTGATTAACGGGCACGCTTCTATGAGTACCGAGCTTGCGATTAAATTAGAATTGGCTGGTTTTAGTAAAGCAAAATTTTGGTTAGATATGCAAACAAACTATAATTTATGGCAAACAATGCAACAGGCACAACCAACTATTTCTCCTCTAGTTTTTGAGGATAATCAAACACACATTTGATTTTGTTCATAACTTTTCTGGTGCTTTGCTTTGTTTTTAGTTGCTACTCATTGCTCTAACTTTTTTGAAGTTTTTTAATTGCTTCTATTGCTAGACGTTTTCTATCGGTTATTTTGGTATAAAGGGATGCCATTTTATCTTCTGTCCAGCCAAACATTGCTTTCATTTGTAGCAACGCATTGGTTTATGATGCGTTGAACAATGCTGGCATCCTTGGTTCTGGTGATGATGCAGTTGCCCTCAATGTGAGTGGAGATCTGAACAATAGCGGGCTGATTTATGCTAAGAAATCCGCAACGCTCTCCTTAGATGGGGATTTCACCAGTGGTGGTGCTCTCAATGCGGTTTCAGAACAAGACTTTAACAGTTTTGATTTAGATCTCAGGGGGAAAGAAGGCGATAAATCGAAACAAAAGAATAAGTTTCGTCAACAATCAACCGAAGTTACCACCAATAAAACCACAATAGAA